>JBCCMF010000008.1:0-32161 GCA_039026435.1 Bacteroidota bacterium | reverse complement strand
GTGGCTACCGAGGTACCGCTGACGATGAACAGGCTGGTGCAGTCGAGCATCAACTACCTGCTGCGGAAGCCCGATCGCAACATCAACCCGTGGATGCGCCGGTCGGAGACGTACTTCCCGATGATCGAGCAGATCTTCCGCGAAGAGGGCGTACCCGACGAGCTCAAATACCTAGCGATGATCGAGAGTGGGCTGGTGCCTACGGCCAAGAGCTGGGCGCGTGCCGTGGGCATGTGGCAGTTCATCGCCGCCACGGGCGGTGCCTACGGCCTGGAGGTTGATTCGTGGGTGGATGAGCGCCGCGACCCGGAGAAGGCGACCCGCGCCGCTGCCAAGCACCTACGCGACCTCTACGTGCAGTATGGCAATGACTGGCACCTGGCGATTGCAGGGTATAACTGCAGCCCTCGATGCATCAAACGCGGCATCCGCCGGGCAAAGCAGGAGAAGGGCGTAGCGACGCCTACGTTCTGGGACATCTACGAATACCTGCCCCGTGAGACGCGCAACTACGTGCCCATGTACATCGCCGCATCGCTCACGGCCTCAAACCCCGAAGCGTTTGGCCTGCAGCGCCCCGAGCCGGGACCGCGCTACGAGTACGACTTCGTGCCCGTCCGCGGCTCGCTGACGCTGAAGCAGGTGGCCGAGATGGTCAAATCCGACGAGGAGACGATCCAAGCGCTCAACCCGGAGCTTCGCCGCAACGCTATCCCGCCCACGCAAGGCATGTACACCCTGCGCGTACCGCTGAGCACGGGCAACCAGTTCTTGGCGGCGTACCAACTGCTCCCCGAGGAGCAAAAACAGCCCGCGTTGGAGCATAGCGTGCGACGCGGCGACACGCTGGGGGCCATCGCGCGGCGCTACGGCATCACCGTGTCGCAGCTACGGCGCATGAACAACCTACGCGGCAGCACCATCCACCCCGGGCAACGCCTCACGGTGACGTCTGCCCGTGGCACGGGGATCAACGAGAACGACAAGGTCGAGATCGCGAGCATGCAGCCGCAGTCGGTGCAGTACGGCCCGCGCATGATCCGTCCGTTGGCTTCCGACATCGATGCCGCCTTGGCGCAGTCGATCCAGCCTCAGCCGACGTCCAACGTGCGGGCGGCCAGCACGAGCCCGACCACAAGCGCCACTACGCGCACATCCACATCGGCAGACCGTGCGGCCAACTCCAACACGCGCGTTACCTACCGCGTGCGCCGGGGCGATACGCTCAACAAGATTGCGCGTCGGTACGGCGTGAGTGTGAGCGACCTGCGCAACTGGAACAGCCTGCGCAGCAGCCGCATCAACGCGGGCCAGCGCCTCTCGATCTACGCCGACAACCCCACGGCGGCGAGCAACTCCGCTTCGAGCGGCTCCTCGAAGGTCACGTACCGCGTGCGTCGCGGCGACACGCTGAGTGGCATTGCCGAGCGGTATGGCGTGCGTGTGAGCGACATCCGCCGCTGGAACAACCTGTCGAGCAGCCGCATCCGCAGCGGGCAGCGGCTGACCATCGAGCGCAGCGGCAACGCAGGCAGCGGCACCAGCCAAGCCACGACCTACACCGTGCGTCGCGGCGACTCGCTCTACAACATTGCCAAGAAGCACGGCACTAGCGTCTCCAACTTGAAGCGCTGGAACAGCCTGTCGTCCAACCGCATCAAGCCGGGGCAGCAGCTGACGGTGCGCAAGTAGGCGCGCACCAGAGCGTACCCGCATCAAAATGTGAACGGAGCGCGTAGCCTCGGCCCGCGCGCTCCGTTTCTTTGTTCATACAAATTATGCTGAAGAGCTACTGGGTACTGGTCTGGCGGCACGTGACCCGGCACAAAGCTACCGTGGCCGTGAATGTGATGGGGCTGGCCGTGGGGATGGCGGCCTGTGCGATTCTTGCGCTCTACATCCACCATGAGTTGCGCTACGACGGGTTTCACGAGGCGCCCGCCGAACTGCATCAGGCCTATCTGATGGACGGCGACGGCGGCATGGTAGGGTGGACGCTGCCTGAGCCCGCTGGTCCCATGCTGCTCGACAACGTGCCCGACGTCAAGGCGATGGTGCGGGTGACTACCCCCTACGACGCACTGCTCGAAGTAGGTGCCCGCCAGGTGTATGACGACGGACTCATCACCTCGGACTCCTCGTTCTTCGACGTGTTCTCGCACACGGCGCGCTTGGGAGACCTAGAAACAGCGCTGCAGCCGGGTAAGATTGTGCTGACCGAAACGGCGGCGCGGAAGCTCTTCGGCGAGCGCCCGCCGCTGGGCGCGACCCTACGCAATCTCACCTACGACACGACGACATACGAAGTAGCGGCCGTCATAGCCGACCCGCCTTCGGCAACGAGTCTGCCGTTTTCGATGGTGGCGTACCGTCCCGAGCTAGGAGAGTCGTCTTGGAATAACCGCATGGTCAAGACGTACGTCCGGCTGCACGAACGGGCCGACTTGGCGGAGGTCATGGACATGCTGCCCCCGATTGTAGAGCGCAAGATCGAGGCTGGGCTGGGTCCTGGCCAGATCGCGCCGCAGTTGGCCTTGGGCATGGTACCTATGGCAGAGGTACACCTCAATTCAGATCCTACCACGACTTCGTCACCGCAGCGCCGCCTGGTTGTGCTGGGCTTCGCTGCGCTGCTGCTGCTGCTTATTGCGTGCATCAACTATGTCAACCTGACCACGGCACAAGGCGTGCGCCGGATGCGTGAAGTGGGCGTCAGAAAAGCCGTAGGCGCGCATCAGGATCAGCTCGTTCGGCAGTTCCTCGACGAGTCGGTGATGACGGCTGTTGTGGCGTCGCTGATCGCAGCGGTGCTGGTTGTGGCGGCTCTTCCCGCATTCTCCAGCGTCGTACAGGTCTCGCTTGCCGCAACGACGCTGTTGCAACCCGTCTGGCTGGGAGCGATGGTGCTGGCGGTCCTCGTGGTGGGCGGATTGAGTGGTGTGTATCCAGCCCTCGTGCTCGCGCGTGTTCGCCCCTCGGTCCTGGTGCGCGGGCATGCCGTCGGGCGAAACAAATCGACCTTGCGCCATAGCCTCGTGGTCGTACAACTCATCGCATCTATCACGCTGGTGATTGTAGCTGCCGTCGTGTACGAGCAGCTGAATTATGTGCAAAACCAGCATCTCAACGTGAGCGGAGATCAAGTGGTGGTGATTAAGCAAGCGTTTCAGATGGAGGGCTACCCGGCATTCCGTGACGAACTGCTGGCGCAACCGTCGGTGACGCACGTGACAACGGCGTCGATGCCGGGGCGCGTGTGGGCATCGGCTACGTTTCGCGAAGACGATGGATCGAGCCAGCGGCTGGCCATGATGTCGGTGGGGGAAGGCTACCTGGAGACGCTGGGGCTCTCGCTCGTCGCAGGCGCGCCCTTCGGCGAGCAGCAAGGCGTCATCGTCAATGAAACGGCCATCGCCCAATTTGAAGTGGCCGACCCCGCCGTGGGCGCGAAGCTAAAGCCAAACATGAGCAATACCATCCTTGGCGTGGTGGAGGACTACCATCTCGAATCGTTCCGCGAGCAGATCCTGCCCCTCCAGTTGCAGTACAGACCGGGCGAGGCGCAGTCCACGGTGATCGTGCGGCTGAAGGCGGGGCAGGTTGCCGAGGGCGTAGACGCCATCGATGCGCTGTGGCGTGTCTACGCCAGCAAACCGCCGCTGTTTGAATTCCTCGACGACGTGCTGAACGAGGCCTATCGCGCCGATCAACGCATGGGGCAGCTCTTCGGGTGGTTCGCGGGATTGGCCTCGCTCATCGCCTGCCTTGGCCTATTGGGGCTGGTCGCGTTTATCACGGCGCGCAGGCAACGCGAGGTCAGCATCCGCAAAGTGCTGGGCGCCACCGTCGGCCATATCGTAGGGCTGATGAGCCGCGACTTTGCCGTACTTGTTGCCTTCGCCTTCGCCGTGGGTGCGCCGCTGGCCTTCCTCGGGCTGCAGCAATGGCTCAACGGCTTCGCCTACCGCATCGACGTCGGCGTGTTGCTGCTGGTCGGCATTGGCCTATCCGCGTTGGCGCTGGTGCTGCTCACCGTGAGCATACACGTAGTTCGCGTGGCGTTGAAAAACCCAGCGGACGTCCTGCGGCACGAATGAGCCGGGTGTCGTGAAGGCGGTAGTGCGGATGGCTCACGCCACAGGCTCGGGCACAGCCATAGCTTGCGACACATCGAGCTGGGGAAGCAGGGCCTCCTCCAGCAGATCGGCCCAGGCGTTCATGTAGCGGATGACGTCGGCGCGTGAGCGGTAGTCGAGCAGCAGCGATGTGCTTCCGAGCCGCCGCAGCACCACGGGCGAGGACAGGCGCTCCAGGTGGATGATATCCTCCGTGGTCATACCTGCCTGCAGCATGGCGTCGAAGATGAGGTGGAGCGGCAGCTGCGTGTCGCCGCAGTAGCCTTCGGTCTGCTCGCGCCAGTCGCCCGCGCTCTCGTGGGCCAGAGACTGGATGGAGGCGCTGGAGAGACCAGTCAGCGTCTGCGCGAGGTGGCCACAGTTGCAGCTGCCCATCCGGCTCCAGGCGTACGTGGCGCCGTCGTGGAGCTTCAGGGCCGTAGCCCGCAGGGCGGCGATGAGTTCAGGGGTTGGGCGCGTCATAGCGAGTGCGTCATTGTCGAAAGGAGACGGGCTAAGACGAGGAGGCAGGCCGAATATACGCCTTATTCGAGCAAGCTGCGCAGCATCCAAGCATTCTTCTCGTGCGTCTGCATCCGCGCCGTGAGCAAGTCCACCGTGGGCTCGTCGTTGGCGTCGCCTGCGATGGGCAGCGTTTGGCGGGCGGTCCGCACAACGGTTTCTTGGCCGAGGAGCAGCTTGCGGATCATCTCGTTAGCCGTGGGGACCTCTCGTTCATCCTCGATGGAGCTGAGTTCGCTGAACTGCGAGAAGGAGCCCGGGGCGTACACGCCCAGCGCACGGATGCGCTCTGCAATCACGTCGATGCCTTCCGCCATCTCGGTGTATTGCCCCTCGAACATCTCGTGGAGGGTGTTAAACATCGGGCCCTCGACGTTCCAATGGAAGTTGTGCGTCTTGACGTAGAGCGCATAGGTGTCGGCGAGGAGCTTCTTGAGCCCGTTGGCGATGTCGGAGCGCGCCGCCTCTGCAATGCCAATGTTGATGTCCATTGTGCGTGGTATGGTTTTGATTGAATGCGTTTGGTAGGTGAACGAGGGGAGCCAGACGCGTGTTCAGGCCGTGATATTACCTGACGGTCGAGGCGTGCCTTAGTGAAGATTCAGACGTAGCTTGCGGCATGAGCAAGCTGCGCACGTACCTAAACGATCACCATTACCCAGCGCTGTTGTGGCGGCGGCCCCGGCTGCTACGCGCCGTGCACAGGCTGACGGCGGCCGTCACGCTGCGGTCGTGGCACGTGCACCCCGAGTTGCGCCGCCTCGCCCGTACGCTGCCGCCCCGGTTTGCGTGGATGGATGCGGGCTGTGGCGCGGGCGAGTTCCTGATTCCGCTGGCGCATGCGCACCATGACGCCACGTTCGTCGGGATCGACCGTAGCGAGAGCAACGTGGCTATGGGGCAGGCCTACGCGGCTGCGGCAAAGCGCCCCAACCTCGCGTACCGCGCGGAAGCGCTGGAGGTGTTGCCAGACGCGGACGTGTTCGATGCCGTGTCGTGTATCGGGGTGTTGCAGTACACCGAGGGGCAGGCGGCCGTAGTCGGTCGGCTGGCGCGTAGCTTGCGGCCCGGCGGGGTGCTGGCGCTGTACGTGCCCGTCCACGAGCATCGGGTGCTGCCGTTCTTTCGGCGGTGGATGCGGTCGTACTTCGGCGGGCTCGACTACAACGAGGGGCAGGGCCAGCACGGGCGGTTTACGCCACTCTCCACGCGGGCACTCGTGCAACAAGCGGGCTTGACCGTAGAGCGACAGCGCCAAACGTACGACTTCTTCGGCAAACTCAACTACGAGACGTATACACTGTGGCTCCACGCCACGCAGCGCAGCCCGGTTGGGCTCCAGCCGCTGCTCATCGCCCTCGGCGTGGTGCTGTACCCGCTGTGGTTCACCCTCATGCTCGCCGACGTGACGCTGCCCATCCGGCGCGGAAACGGCCTGCTGCTCATCGCACGGAAGCCGCCCGTGCCGAGCGGCGCTTAGCCCACGGCGAGCGTGCGGGCGAGGTCGGTGCGGTAGGCGAGGATGGCGGGGATGATGGCGGCCACGAGGCCCACGCCCAGCGCCAGCAGCACGAGCTGACCTTCCTCCGGCGTCCAGGTCCAGCCGGTCAGGCTCATCTGCCGCGCTTGCTCCAGGCTTTGCCCAAGCAGCTCGGTGGCGAGGTGCCCCAGGAACAGGCCCAGGATCAGGCCGAGGCTGACCATGATGAGGCTTTCGAGCAAGACGTGGGCGACCAGCTTCATGCGCGAGGCGCCGAGGCTGCGCATCACGGCGAGGTCGTACTTGCGGTCTTGCAAGGCATTCCACAGCGCGATGAACACGCCGAGGGCCGAGGCCAGGATGAGCAAGTAGGCGAAGTTGCGGATCGCATCCAGGCCCACGCCGAGCAGCGTCAGCAGCCGCGCCGTCTCCAACGCAGGCGACGCGGCCTGTAGGTTGGTCTGTGAGTTCACGAAGCGGGGAAACATCGCCGCGGCGATGGGGGAGTTGTACTGGATCAGCATCGAGGTGTAATCGCGCTGCGACTGCTGGGGAGCGCCCATCCCGGGGAAGCCCGGGCCAGATGAGGCAGGGGGGGCTTCGGCTACGGCCTCGTCGTCATGCGCGTGGTCGTCATCTTCGTGGTGTGCATGGTCCTCGTCGTGGTCGTGCCCGTCTCCCGTCGGGTGGGAGCCATGCAGTGCCCACATGGACTCAACGGCCGTCAGCACCAGCCGGTCGAGCACCGTGCCGGAGGGCTCCAGAATGCCTACGACGCGGAGCGGGGTTTCGGAGTGTGCCTCGCCATCCATGCTAAACCCATGATTAGTCACCAGTTCATCGCCTAGCGTCAGCCCTTGCTCGGTCGCCACCCAGTGCCCGATCACGGCATCGAGCGTTCGGTCCCACAAGTCGCCCTCGGCCAGCGTAGCCCCGTAGTGGTCCACATAGGCTGGCGTCGTACCTACGATGCGGTAGCCCCGGTAGTTGTCGCCCAATGCCAACGGGATAGCGCTTTTAATCTGAGGATTGCGGAGGAGCGCCTCTGCCTCATCCACGGGAATGTTGCCGGGCGCCACATCCAGGTGGTAGATGCTGGAGAGCACCAGCTGGAGCGGACTGCCCTTAGCGCCCACGACCAGGTCGATGCCGTCGCCGTTCTTGGTGAGACTCTCTTCGGCCTGCGTGCTGAAGAGGAGCAAGACCACGATGGTGGCGATCCCGATGGCCAGCAGCAGCACGTTGAGGAACGTGGTCAGCTTGCGCTTGCGGAGGTACGAGAGGCTGAGCGACAGAAGGTTCATGCCAAGAGGAGCGATGCGAGGGGTGAACGTGGGCGGTGGCGTGATGAGGCGTCCAAGCGACGAGAAGTCAGTCGACGAGCAGTTCCTGCGGCGTCTGGAGGGTCAGGTGGTGCGGGAAGTGCGGCTTGATGCGCTGGTCGTGCGTAGCCACCACGAGCGTAGCGTTGTTGACCTCGGCCTGCGCCTTGAGCAAGTCGATCACCTGTGTGCTGCGCAGGTCGTCGAGTGCCGACGTCGGCTCGTCGGCCAGGATGATCTTGGGCTCATTCACCACCGCCCGCCCAATGGCAACGCGCTGCTGCTGGCCCAGGCTCAGCTCATCGGGATACGCCTTGGCCTTCTCGCCGATGTCGAGGCCATCGAGCACGGCTCGCGCGCGGGCGCGGTCTTGCTTGAGGCCCGCCATGTACTGCGCGGCCAGCAGGTTCTGCATGACGGTCAGCGTGCGCAGCAGGTGCAGCTGCTGGAAGATGACGCCGATGTTGCGTCCGCGAAACTGATCGAGCGCCGAGCCGCTGAGGTCGCCGAGTTCCTGCCCGGCTACGGAGACGGCGCCTTCGGTGGGCTGGAGCAACCCGCCCATGATGTGCAGGAGCGTAGACTTACCGCTGCCCGAGTTGCCTTGGAGCATCCAGTGCTCGCCCTGCTGCCCGCGAAAGAAGGGGAGGTCGAGCACGAGGGCAGCGCCGTACTGATGGCGGATTTTGGCGAGGGCGAACATGGTCGTTGGCAAGATGGACGGGGTCACGCAGTAAAAACACCGCCTTGCTTCGATTGTTCGAGTCCTACAGGCGACGTACCGGGCAAAACCGGAGCTACATCCGCCACCGAAGCTGGAGCCGCGCCTCGCGCAGCACGTTCCCTTCCACCTCGTCCAGCCCCGAGCCGACGGTCTCGCGATCCTCGAAGCGCGTCACCCCGTATTTGGCCTCCAGTTGCAGCGACTCGAGGGGCTGCCAGCGCAGGAGCACGTAGGCGCGTTGCCCGCGTCCCGAGAAGACAGGGACGGCGAACGTGTACAGCAGATCGTATTCGTACACGTACAGCCGGGCGTCAAAGTCCTCGGTGTCGAAGAAGGCCAGGCGGCCGTCTAGGCGAAGCGCGGGCACTGGGGAGAAGCGCGCCTCCTGATAGATGAGCACGCCCGTGGAGGTCTCGCCCATCTCGCTGTAGCGCGACCACTCGGCGCGGGCCCGCACGCGCAGACGTCGGCTGAACTGGTAGTCGCCGTGGAGGCGAAACGATTGGCGGGTGGCTTCGAGTAGGCTCTCCGTGATGCGCCCCTGCTGCTCTACGTCGCGGCCCTCCTCGCGCGTCTCGGTGCGGCCTTGCGCATACCACAGCAGCCAGCGCCTCGGGCGGTGCTCCACGCGGACGAGCGCGTCCCAGCCTCGGCTGGGGTAGAGCGTGCCGAAGCGCGCCCACGGAAAGCGGTACTGGTCGCGGTAGGCGTGGATCGTCCAATCGCGGCTGGGTTGGATGCGCACGCCCACGTAGACGCCCCGCTCGTTTTGGGTGGCGCCGTTGCGCTCGCCGAAGGCGAAGCTGTGCAGCGCCGCAAAGTCGCGGGGGTACGAGCGGCCGAGGACGGTGAGGTCCACCGTACGTGCCAGGTCGAGCTGCGCGCCGCCCACGGCCGCCGTCGCCCCGCTGCGGATGCGGCTGACCTCGCCAAAGAGCAACGCGGTGGGGAAGTAGTACTGCCCGTACACGCCCAGCGCGCTCGCCGCGTCGCCCGAGAAGCCGAACCGCTGAAACGCTTGGCTGCTCGGCTGAATGCGGTCGGCGAAGCGGCTTTGGTAGCCCACCGTACCGATCGTCAAGGCCTTGCCTTGGTATTCCACCTGCCCGCCCACGAGCGTCTCTTCGAGCGCATCGCGGCGGCTCACCTCGGTGCGTGTGCGGTGCAGTCCGGTCTCGTTGAAGCTGCTGAACACGAGCTCCGAGGCCGTCGAGTCAATGCGGGTGGCGGCGAACGAGGCATCGAGCTGCCGCCGCGAGGCAAACGCCGACGCCACGAGGGCGGGCGTGACGTAAACCGAGGCGGCGGCGCCACGGAAGAACCTGTTCTCGTCGGAGGAGCCGTAGGGCGTGGGGCCACGGCCGCGCCGCACCATCGGCGTGGTGGTCGCTGCGCCTTTGCCGAAGCCTGTGCCGCGCCACAGCGTCAGGCCCTGCCCGGCCGTCACCACGTAGTCGCCCACGATGAGCGTTTTGAGCCGCCCGCGGTTGCCCACCATCAGGTGCGCCGACGCGAAGTCGTAGCCAAACTGTTGCTGAGACGGGTTCCACGCATACGCTTCGCCGGGGTCTTTATCGAGCGTCAGGTTAAACGAAAAGTATCGTCGGCTGCTGATGCGGAACCGCGTGTACAGCCGCTCGGGCGAGCCCAGGTACGTGGTGCGCGTGGTGTCGTCGTCGTAGCCGCGCCCCAGCGTGAGCCGCCGCGTGTAGCGCTGGATGAGGTCGTAGCGGAGATCGCGCAGCACCTGGCGCATCGGCGGGGCCTGGGGGAAGAGGCTGGCGCGCTGCCGCTCCGGCGCCAGCACGTCGCCGATGCGCAGGTAGGGCCGTAGCGCCACGAACAGGTCGCCGTCGAGGCCCTCCACCAGCTGCACCTCCGGGATCGATTGGAAGCGGCCTTGCGCCGTGCGGTAGACCACGATCCGCTGTGCCAGCAACGGCGAGATGAGCGGAATAGCGGCGAAGTCGTCGGCGCTGGCCGTGTTGATGTCCAGCGGGTTGTCGCGGAGCGACGCGAGCAAGTCGGCCAGCTCCTCGGGGTCAGCCAACTCGTCCTCCACGCCCTCCAGCAGATCCTCGACCTCGTTCTCTACAGCCAGCGTGTCGGTTACTTGGCCGTGCGTGTGGCGTGCAGGAAGCGCGAGGAGCAGAACAGCGAGGAGCCAACGCATCGCCTCACCACAGCACGGACAGCGCCAGCGCGGGCGACCATCCCAGGTCTTCGTGGAAGCTGCCCGCCACATCGGCGTGGAGCGCCGCCAGCCGAACGCCGAGGCCTGCGCTGTACTGCACGGGCTCGGTGGTGAACCCGGTCCGCAGGGCGATCGGCTCCAGCGGGCTGAACTCAATGCCGCCGCGCACCGAGAGCGGGAAGCGGGCCTCCTTGTAGGCGTCCAGCAGCAGCAGCACCTGCTCCGAGGCCGTGTATGCCAGCCCCACGCTCAGCGACCGTTCCAGGCCGACCTCGTCGGTGAAGCTGGGGCCGTTGAGGTTGCGGGCTTGCGCGCCCACCTGCACGTTGTCGATCGCCTCCGTCATCCAGCCAAACCCAATGCCCACCGCCGAGGCCGAGCCGTAGGTGGGAATCGACAGCGTGAAATAGTCGAGCGTGAGGCCAACGTGGAACGCCCGCCGCGTGCCGAAGGAGAGCGCCCGGCTGTAGCCCGCCGTAAAGCGGTTCTCGCGGTAGTCTTCAAACCCGAACGTCCGCCCGCCCAGCGCAAGGTGGCCGAACCCGGTAGGCAGGATGGCGTCGAAGGTGGCCAGCCGCAGCTCGCTCAGGCCGAACGCCTGCGAGGTGAACAGCGACACCGTACGCTGCTCCGCTTGGCTGAACGAAGCGGGGTTGCCCATCGTGCTGCCCGTGCCCGCCATCGCCGACACGGCACCGCCCAGCGCCATCGCCCGCGCGCCAGACTCCTCGGTCTGCGCGTAGGCCACCGCGTGCGTGCCGAGGCACAGCAGGACAACAAGGCAGTAGCGTCTCATCATGCCAGAATAAACGACGCGCAACGATAAGCAACAAGTCCCACGGCTCATCAGCCACGACAAACAACCTTGCCGCAGGCCAGACCAGGTCGCCCCAGCATGACCAAGCGCGCGTATTCGCTTTCGCAACGCCCGCAGGTAGCGTACTTTCTCGCGACAACACGGACGACCAATGTCGATGGAACCCTTTTACCTACAGCATACCCACGCCGGATGGATCGAGGTGGTATGCGGGTCGATGTTCAGCGGAAAGACCGAGGAGCTGATCCGCCGCCTCCGCCGCGCCAAGATCGCCAAGCAGCGCGTCGAGATTTTCAAGCCCTCGGTGGATGTGCGCTACAGCGAAGAGGAGGTCGTCTCGCACGATGAAAACGCCATCGCATCCACACCCGTCCACACGGCGTCGCAGATCCTCCTGATGAGCGCCGGGGCCGATGTCATCGGCATCGACGAAGCCCAGTTTTTCGACGGCACCTTGGTCGAAGTGGTGCAGGAACTAGCCCGGCAAGGAAAGCGCGTGATCATTGCCGGGCTCGATCAGGATTACCTGGGCCGTCCGTTCGACCCGCTGCCCGCGTTGATGGCGGTTGCTGAGTACGTGACCAAGCTGCATGCCGTCTGCGTAGTATGCGGGGCACCCGCTAACCACTCGCAGCGCCTCGTCCAAGGCGACGAGCGGGTGCTGCTCGGCGCCACCGAAGTCTACGAGCCGCGCTGCAGGCGGTGCTTCCAGCCTGAAGCCACGCCGTCCACCGCACCGGCAGAGTCGGTCTCATCCGAGTAGCGGGCTGCCACTGCTGTAACGAATTAGCCCGGCTTCCGTAGGGGCAAAGCGTCGCATCCGCTTTTCACGCACCTCCCCATCGTTATGCAACAAGAAAGCACCGTCTACGCCAAGGCCGATCTCGGCAAACGCTTCGTCGCGCAGATTACTGATGGCTTCATAGCCGCCGCACTGGGCCTGGTCGTGGGGCTTTTCTCCGCCACGCTGGGCGGTTTCGCTGGGGCGGTGTACTTCCTACTGCGCGATGGCCTGGAGTTTGACTTCATGAAGCACCGCTCGTTCGGCAAGCAACTCATGGGCCTGCGCGTGGTGCGGCTCGACGGGGAGCCAATGGATGTCGAAACCTCGATGCAGCGAAACTGGATGTGGGCGGTGAGTGGGTTGATCTCCGCCACCTTCTTCAGTGGCTCCCTCGTAGGCCTCGTGAGCATCGCAGCATCCGTTGTTGCATTGTACGAATGCTTCAAAGTGCTCACCGACGAGGCCGGACGACGCTGGGGCGATGAGCTGGCCGGGACGCAGGTCGTCGAATAGTGGCCTGCGCTGTAGCGTGTGCCCCCGCAATTCACGCGCTGAACATCTTGCGGCAGGGTAGCCGGGCGGCTATGTTGGTGGGACGATCCCCATCCCGCTGAACGCCCCGCGTTCGGCACGCCCCGTACCCCTATGGCCGAACAGCGCTACCTCGTCACCGCCCGCAAGTACCGTCCCCAGCGCTTCGACGAGCTGGTCTCGCAGGAGCATGTGAGTGGGACGCTGAAGAACGCGCTCCGCATGGACAGGCTGGCGCACGCCTACCTGTTCAGCGGACCTCGCGGCGTGGGCAAGACGACGGCGGCGCGCATCCTGGCCAAGGCGATCAACTGCACCACGCCTGCCGCCGAGCGCACCGACCAAGCGGAGCCGTGCCGCCAGTGTGAGTCGTGCCGCTCGTTCGAGGAGGGGCGCAGCCTGAACATCATTGAGATTGATGCGGCCTCCAACAACAAAGTGGAGGACATCCGCGACCTGCGCGAGACGGTCCGCATCCCGCCGCAGGGCAGCAAGAAGAAGGTCTACATCATCGATGAAGTCCACATGCTGTCCAACTCGGCCTTCAACGCGCTCCTGAAGACGCTGGAAGAGCCGCCGCCGTACGTGCTGTTCATCTTCGCCACCACCGAGCCGCACAAGGTGCTGCCCACCATCCTCTCGCGGTGCCAGCGCTTCGACTTCCGCCGGATTCCCGTCCCGCAGATCATCGAGCGCTTGCATGGCATCACGCAGGAAGAAGGCATCACGGCCGACGAAGCCTCGCTGATGCTCATCGCACGCAAGGGCGACGGCGCGCTTCGCGATGCGCTCTCGGCCTTCGACCAAGCCGTGTCGCTCTGCGGTACCGACCTTCGGTATGCCGAACTGGCTCAGGCAATGGGCGTCGTCGATGCCGACGTGTTCTTCGAGCTGACGGACCACGTACGAGACCGCTCGGCAGCGGGCATGCTGGCGATCGTCGATCGGGTGGTGCGCGAGGGCCTGGACCTGCAAGAGCTGCTCGTGGGCCTGAGCGAGCATCTGCGCAACCTGATGGTGGCGCGCACCATGCCAGACACCTCGCTCATCGAAGCCGCTGCCGCTACGCAAGAGCGGTATGCCAACGAGGCCTCGTCGTTCAGCGAGAGCACGTTGCTGCGCCTGATGATGGTCGCCGCAGACACCGAGGAGGCCATCAAGAACAGCACGCAGCCACGCCTCAAGCTGGAGCTGGGGCTGCTGAAGATGGTCGCCCTCAGCCAAGGGGCCGATTTGCAGACGGCTCTGGACCGCCTCGCCCGCATCGAAGCCGAGGTGAAGCGCGGTGCCGTGACCATCGCGATGCCGGAGCCTGCCTCGAACCCACCTGCCGCCAACCCGACCGTCTCGCCGTCCCGGCCAGCGCCAACGGCCGCCAGCCAGCCGATAGCCAGTACTCCTCCGGCGCCGCAGCCCGTTGCCGAAGATAAGCCAGTCGCTCAGTCGCCCGCGCCACCCGCCGAGGCGGAGGCACCCCGCCCACAGACAGCACCCGTGGAGCCCGCGCCTGCTCCTCCACTCGGCGAAGACGAGCCGGCTGCGCCCACGTTAGAGGCGCAAGACGAGGTGGAGGAAGGGGGGGCGCCACCTGACACTTCCACGCCTGAGCCACCCGCTTCTCCTTCACCGCCTTCGCCCGCTGCGCAGGAGCCGAAAGAGGCTGCCGCATCGCCGCCCGCGCCTGCTGCAGGCACGCTTGGGCTCTTCGGGCCGCCTGCCCTCAAGCGCAAGCCGCGACGTGAGCCGAAGGCATCGCTAGGCGGCGATGGCCAAGCCGCGACGCCGCAGCACGACATGGACGTTGCCGTCGCCGAGCCCGCCGAAGAAACATCATCGTCGCCACCTGTTGGACTGGCCGATGGCGCTTGGCAGCGGGCCATCGATGACATCCGCGGCGAGCGTATTCATGTGGGCGCGCTGCTACAGAACGTACACGTGCGCCGCGTGTCGAGCACAGCACTCCACTTGGCCGTTCCCGATGTCTTCCACAGGCGTATGCTGATGACGCAGCACGACTACCTCTTGGGTAAGCTCAGCCATGCGTTACACATCGACCTCCAGCGGCTGCAATTCACGGTGGAAGCCTCCTCCTCGCATGCGACCGACGTGAGCGATCATAAGCGGCTAGATCCGGCGGCCTACATGAAGCGGCTGCGCGAGCAAGACCCCACGGTGCAAGCCCTCTTCGACCTCTTCGGCGGCGAGATTGTGTACTAATTTCGCGTGACGTTACAGCCAGGAAACATCTGACGCAAGTGAGTAACGATTGGTGAGAGACTGAGACCTCGCCCCGCATGGTGGTGTTGCAGGAAGCACTTCTCAGCCCTCTCTATCACCAGCCGCGGGAACGCACCGGATGCCACGCATCGACACTCTACCGCTTTTTCCCCTGAAGTTGGTGCTGTTTCCTGGCGAGGAACTGCCCCTCCACATTTTCGAGCCGCGCTACAAAGCCATGACGAACTGGTGCCTCGAAGAGGAGCAGCCGTTCGGCATCGTGCAGTTCGTGGACGGCCGCATGGCCAAGGTGGGTTGCACCGCAGCGATATCGAAAGTCTTGCAGGTGCACAACGACGGTCGGATGGACATTGTTGTGGAGGGAGGCGATCGATTCCGCGTGGTGAAGGTTGACAAGGAGAAGCCTTACCTCATCGGGCACATTGAGCCGTACGAGATTCCCGAGGCGCAAGAAGACCCGATGAACGGCCACGTGAACCGCCTCATCGCACTGCACAGGCGGCTGCTAGAGCGGGCCGGGCGGCCCCAGCGTCATCTCGTTTACGAGCAAGCGCAGCCCCTGTCGTTTTCGCTGGCGCACAACGTGGGGCTGGAGCCTACGGAGAAACAGAAACTGTTGGAAATGCCCGGAGAGCGCGAGCGGGTGGCGTTTCTCATGGAGCACATCGAACACCTGCTCGGCGAAATCGAACGCGTGGAGGCCATCCGGCGTAAGGTGCAGTCCAACGGACACTTCCGCGACTTTCCGCCGCCCTTGCCCTCCGCATGACCCGTATCGGCCCCTACGAGCTGCACGCCATCGAAACGGGCACGTTTGCCCTCGATGGCGGCGCCATGTTCGGCATCGTACCCAAACCGCTCTGGGCTCGCGCCATCCCCCCTGACGACAAAAACCGCATCCCTATGCACATGCGGTGCCTGCTCCTCGTGGGTAGCAGCCGCGTCATCTTGATCGACAACGGCCTGGGCGACAAGCACAACGCCAAGTTCGCGTCCATCTACGCCGTGGACCAGACGACGTACAACCTGGAGCAATCGCTCGCGCGTACTGGCGTGCATCCCCAGGACGTGACGGACCTCATCCTGACGCACCTGCACTTCGACCACTGCGGCGGCACGACGCGCCGGGTGGGGGAACGGCTGGAGATGGTCTTTCCCGAGGCCACGATTCACGTCCAGCGCGACCACTGGGCCTGGGCGGCTACGTCCAACGTCCGCGAGCAAGCCTCTTTCCTGACAGATAACCTCGATCCCATCGCAGCATCGGGCCAGCTGAACCTGCTCGACGGCCCGACGACGCTGTTCGACGGGGTGACGGTAGAGCCCATGCATGGCCACACCAAGGGCCAGCAGGTGGTGCACATCCACGACGACAGCCAGCGCCTCGTCTACGTAGCCGATCTCTTGCCCACGCACGCGCACCTGCGCCCGGCCTGGAACATGGCGTACGACCTGTGGCCGATGACGACCATCACGGAGAAAGCGGCGTTCTTAAAGCGCGCGGTGGAAGGGAACTGGTCGCTGTTTTTCGAACACGACGCCACGGTAGAAGTGGCAGAGGTGAAGGCGACAGCGCGGGGCATCATCACGCATGGGCACCGTACGCTGGCGGATGGGTAGCATTGACCTCGGCCTGGGTAATCGGTACCGCTCGGCAGACATCCTCACACTGCCGTAGGGGTCCAGGGCCCCTGACGACGACGGGCATAGTTGTTGTCCATCTATAGGCCTGACTTGCAGCTGTTCAACCAAACGCGCGCCCTCCGATGCCCCAGCGTCGCATGACTTTTTTGGTGGTTGCCGAAGCCAAGACTTGGGCGGCTGACCTTTCAGGCGTCCTTGAGCGGGCGCTACCCACGGTCAGTGCTACGGTCGTGCCCGCTATGAGCGAGGCGCACGTATTCCTGTCGGCGAGCGCCTTCGATGCCGTCTTCCTCGTAGCCTCCGCGCCGGATGCCTGGGATGACGAAGCCCATGACGCCTTCATCCGGCAATGGGTCGATCAGGTGCCGATGGTGCTCGTCATACCCGAGGCCAGCACGCGCGTGGCAGTGGAGGCTCTCAGAGCCGGGTTTGTCGATGTCTTGGAGCGCGCGGACCTGTCGCGAAGCGCTGCTGAGATAGGCATGCGCATCCTGGCAGCGCTCCAGCAGCGATCGCCTGAAGGAGGCAAGAACGAGCAAGCCTTGACAGAGCGCTTGGCCGAGATCCGAGCCAAGGCGTCCAAAGTGCATCACGACGTGAACAACCCACTGGCCATCATCTCGGGCAACGCGCAGCTCTTCCTTGAACTCGCCAGCATACTCGGCGCCGATGAGGATCTGGTACAGCCTGTGCGAGACATTGAGGCCGCCAGCGTTCGGATGGCCGACCTTCTGCACGGCTTGATGGACATCAAACAGCTGACTTCACCAGGCGAACTTACAAACCCCGCGTAACGGTCGATACTGTTAGGTGTACGTACCATCTGTTGGGTAGTACGTGCAGCAACGCCATCCGTCACCTGCGAAAAGGGCAACAAGAACGACTGGCCGCGGTTAATACCCTTGAGTTCGACACCCCGCGTCGCTACCTTTCGACGTCACCTCACTACTTCACGCGCCTATCAGCAAAGCTGTTACGATTCTTGCTCGACCCTGACGCCACGCTAACGCAGGCGCCCTGTCAGCATCAGTCTATCCATCAACAGCTTGAGCACTCTCCACATGATGTGGTCGGCGCGACTTGGCCTTCTCCTGATCCTGCTGCTCAGCGCATCACGCGTTGAGGCGCAGGCCGTGCGTTGGGTGGAAGGGGACCAGCCGGGCACCTTCGTTATGGAGGCCGACTGGACCCTGCCCCTGCAAGCCGCCATCGACAGCGCGGGGCTCACGGTCTTGGATGACGACGCGATCTGGCGCCTCGCCGAAGGCAGCTTCACGGCCAGCCACCTCGTGTATGTCGGCTCAGCGGCACCTCGCGTGGAGGTCATCAGCACCGCCTACGACGAAGCCGACCTGCCCGCCCAAGCGCTGGCGCTGCCGATGGACCAACCGACCGAGGTCGTAGGCATCGGCACCTACCGCAAGCAGCGCGTGGGCACGCTCGTGTGGCGCACCGTACAATACGATGCCGCGAGCCAGCGCGTGCGCCGCTACCGCCGCGCCGTGGTGCGCGTCAGCGGCTTGGCCTCCGAGGACGAGCGCCTCCGCAGTGTGGCCTCCGCCAAGGCGTTCAGCGCCAACCCCCACCTGCAAGTCACAGAGAGCGTCCTGTCGCGGGGCGCCGTGTTCAAGTATCCCGTCACGGAGGAGGGCATTTACCGCATCGACCGGGCGTTCCTCGCCGCGCTCCCCGGCATCAACCCCGACGCCATCGACCCGGCGCGCGTTCAGGTCTTCGGCAACGGCGGCACGCCGCTGCCTGCGCTCAACCGCGCCGACCGCTACGCTGACCTCGCCGAGAACCCCGTGCTGGTGCAAGGCGGCGGCGACGGCAGCTTCGGCGACAGCGATGCCGTATGGTTCTACGGCGCCTCCACCACCTCCTGGACGTATTCCGACGACGTGAACCAGTGGCAGCACGTCACCCATCCGTTTGCCGATACCAACTACTACTTCATCCGCGTCGACGAGGCAGTGGCGAAGACGGTGGAGACCACGCCGTACCCCGGCTTCACCGATGCCGCGGTCGTCGCTGAGGTGCCGGGCCGCTTCGCCGTTGAGTTCGACGAGTTCCTGTGGAGCCGCGAGCATGGATCGGGGCATACGTGGGTCAGCCGCGTGCTCAACAGCACCCAGCGCCGCCGCGAGCTGCTCGAAGGGCAGGCGCTGCCCGGCTTCGACGGGGGGGCGGTGGAATACCGGGTGCGTGTGGGCATCCAGTCCAACCCGCGCTCGTCGCTCAACTTCTCCTCCAACGGTCAGTTTTTGTTCGAGGAGCGGGCGTCGTCGCTCGTCAACCCCTTGCGGGTCGATGACCGGATTGCGGCGGCATCCACCGCCACCTTCTCGCAGACGCTGAGCAGCAACGCCCTGAACCTCACCGCCGAGTTGCCCGCGGGCGCAGGCACAGCGCAGGGGGCGATAGACTGGGTGCAGGTCTTCTACCCGAAGCAGCTGCGCGCCGAGGCCAACGTGCTGCGGTTTGCGTTCCCCGTCACCGAAGACCGCTTGACCTTCGAGTTGTCGGGGTTCTCCGCACCGCCCATCGTGCTCGACGTCACCGAGCCCCACGCGATCCGGGCGTTGGGCGTGCAGGCCCAGGGCACTACCTATCGCGTGCAAGCGGAGCGCGGTGCGCAGCCGCAGCGCGAGTACATCGCCTTCCTGCCGTCGGCAGCGCGGGCCACCTCGGCGGCGCTGGCGCAGCCTGTGGAAGCGCAAAACCTGCACGGCGTCCAGACCTTCCCGGATCTGGTCATCGTAGCGCCCACGCCGTTCATGTCTCACGCCGAGCAACTCGCCGAGCGGCGGCGTGCGCAGGGCCTGAACGTGCTTGTGGCTCGCTTCGACCAGATCATCAACGAGTTCAGTGGCGGCGTCCCCGACGTGCGCGCCGTCCGCGACTACTTCAAGTTTCTCTACGACCGCGCCCCCGATGAGGAGCGGCGCCTGCAGTTTGGCCTGCTCTTCGGCGATGGGCACTACGACATCCGAGGGCTCAACGCGCGGTTCAACGAGAACTACGAAGGCCTGGCGAACTGGATTTACCCGTTTGAGACCGCCGAGTCGTTCAATCCCGTCTCGTCCTACACCAGCGACGACTACTTCGGGCTGCTCGACGACGACGAGGGCGTGTGGCGCTGGACGGGGCTGACGGGGCGCACCTTCGAGCGCATCGACATTGGCGTAGGGCGCTTGCCCATCCAAACGGCTGCCGATGCCGAGGCCATCCTTCGCAAGATTGAGCGGTACGAGAACCCAGAGACGTTTGGGGCCTGGCGCGCCAACTACATCTTCTCTGCCGACGATGCCTTCACCGGGCTCAACGGGGATACCAATGAGAACGATCTGCACCTCCGCGATGCCAACGTCGTAGCCGAGCTGGTCAAGTCGCGCTTCAGCGAGGTGAACGTGGAAAAAATCTACGCCACCTCGTACCCGCGCGTTTTCCAGAACGGCTTCCGCATCCCCGGCGCCAAGAAAGCTATCCTCGACGCCCTCGAAGAAGGTGCGCTTTTCTTCAACTACAGCGGCCACGGCGGGCCGGACGGGCTCGCGCAGGAAGAAGTGTTTACCGTTGAGGACGTGCGTCAACTCCGCAACCTGGACAGGCTCTCGGTCTTCGTGACGGCCACCTGCTCCTTTGGGTGGTGGGACCTAGACGATCACCAGAGCGGTGCCGAAGAACTCTTACTCAACCCCGACGGCGGCGGCATCGCCGCGCTGACCACGGTGCGGATCGCCTACACGTCGGGCAACAGCAACTCGCTCAATCCAGGGCTCAACCGAGCCATGTCGGAGGCACTCTTGACCCGCGACCAAGACGGCTTGCCCCGCCGCCTGGGGACCGCGATGCTGTTGGCAAAGAACACCGACGTGGGCTTGCAAGGCAACAGCCGCAAGTTCAACCTCATCGGCGACCCCTCGATGCGGCTCGGCTTGCCAGCGGGCGGCGTCACCATCACCGATGTGGGCGGCGTGGACGTACGTGACGAGACGGCGCCTGTGCGCGCGCTGGACCGTCTGACCATCACTGGCCAGATGCTGCTCCCCGATGGCACGCCTGACAACGCCTTCTCTGGTGCTGTCCAAGTCACCATGTGGGATGCCGAGCGTCGCGTGGCTATCCCGGATCCCGAGCTGCTGCGGTTGCGTCCGTACTACCTAGTGCGCGAGGACCTGATCTGGAGCGGCGAGGTGACGGCGCAAAGTGGCACGTTCGAGGCCACCTTCGTGGTCCCGAAAGACATCTCCTATAGCAACGAGCTGGGCCGCATTTCGGCCTATGCCAAGTCGGCAGGGCGCGATGCCGTGGGCTACACCGAGAACATCCGCGTGGGCGGCACGGCCACGACAGGGCTTGACGATGCCGTGGGCCCCGAGGTCCAGCTCTTCCTCAACGACACCACCTTCGTCTCGGGCAGCCTGACGCACGACGAGCCTGAACTCATCGTGCAGCTGTTCGACGAGAGCGGCATCAACACCGTGGGCGCAGGGGTAGGGCACGAGATCCTGCTCATCGTCAACGGCGACGAGGAGCGCGCCATCGACATCGGCAACCGCTACCAGAGCGCCGAGAACTCGTTCCAGCGCGGCACCATCCGCTGGCCGCTCGGCAAGCAAGACGCGGGACTGAACGCGCTCACCGTCCGCGCCTGGGATGTCGTCAACAATTCCACCACGGCCGAACTGACCTACACCGTCACGGCCAACGAGGTCATCGAAATCCGCAACCTCCTCAACTACCCGAATCCAACGCCCGGCCCCACGCGCTTCGTCTTCGAGCACAACCAGCGCCCAGGAACGCCCGCCGAGGTCGAAGTGCGCGTCTACACGCTTTCGGGCCGCGTCGTCCGCATCATGGACACCGACGAGGCGCTGCCGATGGGCGCGCTCCCAGGCGGGATGGTGCAGATCCCGTGGGACGGCCTCGACAACGACCTCGACCCGCTGGGCTCCGGGGTATACCTCTACAAAGTCCGCGTAGCTACCGACGACGACGATGGCACGCGGCACGTCACTGAACACCTGGGCAAGCTCGCCGTCATCCGGTGAGGGAGCCTTTCCAAGATGAGCCGCGTATAGCGGCCGTGCAGACCAGTAACATCATGAAGAACAGATCCTTATCACGCCTCGAACCGATGAACACGATGCTTTTCTCCCGGATGTGGCCCCGCCTTGTGGCTGCGGCCGCGCTGCTCCTCACGCTCGGCCTGGCTGTGCGTCCGGCAGCGGCGCAGATTGGCGGTGCGGCCGTCGTTTTCCTGCAGATTGAGCCGGACAGCCGTATGGCCGGGATGGGCAACGCAGGCGTAGCCCTCGCGGATAACGCCAATGCCATCTTCTGGAACCCCGCTGGCCTAGGCTTCCAGAAAGGCACTGAAATCGCCATCACGCACTCGAATTGGCTGCCCGAGTTTCAGACCGACATGTTCTACGAGTACATCGTGGCCAAGCACCACATCCCTGGATGGGGCACGTTCGGCGGGCATGTCACCTACCTGTTCCTCGGTGAGCACGAAGGCCGCGATGAGCAGAACAACCCAACAGGTACCTTCCGGTCGTACGACCTCTCGGCAGGTGCTTCGTTCTCGACCAAGCTCTCCGAGCGGCTGTCTGTGGGCACGGGCGTGCGGCTGATCTACTCCAACCTAGCTCCGGGCCAGTCGGTGGGGGCGCAAGAGACCAAGGCGGGCGTCTCGGCCGGGGTTGACCTCGGCATGCTGTACCGCTCGGCCCCCCGCACGCTCGGCAGCACCAACATGACGTTCAGCGGCGGCTTCAACATCGCCAACATGGGCCCGCAGATCCAGTACTCTGACAGCCCGCAGAAGGACCCGATCCCGACCACGCTCCGCTTCGGCTACGCGCTGACGTTTGACTTCGACGAGTACAACAAGCTCAACTTCGTCAACGACTTCACGAAGATGCTCATCAACGTGGAGCGCGACGAAGAGTCGGGCACCACCACCGCCGACCCGTTCTACCAGGCCATCTTCTCGTCGTGGTCGCCCATCCAGGTGCGCACCAACGCGCTCAACGAGGAAGAGGCGGTCTTTGAGACGCTCAGCGCCATCGACCAGTTGGTGATTGGCACGGGACTGGAATATTGGTACCGCGACCTGTTCGCATTCCGCTCGGGCTACTTCTACGAGAACCCGTACAACGGCAACCGCCAGTTCCTGACGTTTGGCGCGGGCATCCGCTACAACCTCATCGGCGTGGACTTCTCCTACATCTACGCGCTTGAGGAGAACCACCCGCTCTCGAACACCATGCGCTTCTCGCTGCTGCTCGACTTCGGCAAAGGCAAATAAGCCGTCTGTTTAGCGAACACTTGGCCTTCGTGCGAGCACCCGAACACCGCCTGAAAGCGCCGAGGAGCCTTCGGTCCCTGATCCCAGGGCGGAGGACACTCCTCGGCGCTTTGCTGTTGCTGCTGGCGATCCCCGTCGAAGCACAAGAGCAAACGCTGAAGCCCAGTATGGCGACCTGGAAGCTGCGGCAAGCCGCCGTGGCTTCGCCCGACCCGCTGCTGCTGCGAAACCCTGCCGCGCCTGCCTACGATGTCATCGCCTTACGCGTGGAGTTTCAGCCAGACACCACGCGCTTCACGACGGGGGAGGGCACCTTCGAGGGCGAATTGTACGAGGGTGGCTTGCAGCCCAACGTCGATCCGCTGCCCCACGACGCTGGGTATTTCGACGCGCACCTGACTTTCTTGGAGAACTACGTGCAGCGTGTGTCAAACGGCCGCACGAGCGTTACGACGCACTTGGTGCCCGAGGTCATCCAGGTCTCGCAGCCAATGGGCGCGTACAGCCCGACGGGCTTCGAGGCACAGTCTGATGCCGAGCTCGCCAAGCTCGCCGCGCTGGTCGAGGAGGCGTGGGCGCTGGCCTCAATGCAGTCCGCGTTCGATGTGAGCGGCTTTGACCCCGAGCGCACGGCGTTCGTGCTCTTCCACGCGGGCGTAGGGCGCGACCTTGAACTCATCGGCACCACGCTGGACAAGACCCCGGAAGACTTGCCGTCGATCTTCTTCAACGAACAGAGCCTTGAGCGCTTGCTGGACGAGTCGATATTGTCGTTCAACGGGCTGCCCATATCCAATACAATCGTCATGCCGCGCACGGAGACGCGGCGCGGCGTCAACTTCATCACCGACGAGGCGTTCTTGGCGGAGTTCTCCACCAACGGCTTGCTCGCGGCGAGCTTCTTCAACTACCTCGGCGTGCCCGACCTCTTCGACACGGAAACCGGGCAGTCGGCGATTGGGCCGTTTGGCTTGATGGATCCGTTTGGCCTCTTCGCCTTCAGCGGCCTCTTCCCGCCCGAGCCGATGGCGTGGACCCGCGCCTACCTCGGCTGGTCCGACGTGCTCGTGCTTGACCGCGACACCAGCCAGCCCACCTTGCCCGCGGTGACGGGCACAGCGACCACGGATATGGCGCAGGCACGCATCGCCGAAGGGGAGTACTTCTTAGTCGAGAACCGACAGCGCGACGTGGAGGGCGACGGCTTGGTCATGCAGCTCTGGCGCGACGGGCAGGTGACCGAGCAGCGCATCGAACTCGGCGATGAGACCTTCGACCAGTTCTCCATCGAGGGCTTCGCGGGCGGTGTGGTCATCGACGTGGACAACTACGACTGGGCGCTGCCGGGCGCGCTTGACGAAGACGATGTGGTACGCAACGGCGGCCTGCTCATCTGGCACATCGACGAGGCGCGTATCCGCAACGGTCTGGTCACCAACCGCGTCAACACGGACGGTCTGCGCGGCATCGACCTAGAGGAGGCAGACTCGGCGGAGGACCTCGGCACCTCGTCGGCGGGGACGCTGGGGCCGCAGCTGGAGTTTGGGACGCCGTTCGACTACTACTATGAGGGCAACCCGGTACTCGCCGTGACAGCGTTCGGCAACGAGATCCAGCTGTATGAAAACCGCTTCGGCGCCGACACCTTCCCCAACAGCAACACCAACGCGGGCACCCCCAGCTACATCGAGCTGCGCGACTTCTCCGCCAGCGGTCCGGAGATGAGCTTCACCTACGCCGTCGTGCCCGCTGGCGGCATCACACCGCTCGACATGAGCGCATGCCCGGCCAACGTGGCAGCCACGCGTCCCACGTGCACCACCGAATTTGACCGTCACAGCACGGTGTATGTGAGCGATCCGGCATGCGAGACGACGGTGGCGTACTACCTCGACACCGCCACGAATCGATACGCGCTGCACGTGCACGAGCCGAGCCGCGAGGCACTCGTGCAAGCCGCGTTTCCTGCGACGCCAGCCATCGTAGAGGAGCCAGGGCAGGTGCCCCGCGTCACGTGGTACACCGACGACGCCATCGTCACGCAGCGCCTCGATGACGCGTCTGCTTTGGATGAACGGCCGTTCGGGGCAGCGTTTGAAGGGCGCCGTCCCACATCGCGTGTGGTCTACACGCCCGCGCAAGGGATCGAAACCTACTACCTCAGCTTCGAAGGCGAGCCGAGTGTGCTGCTCGTGCAAGCGGAGGCCCTGCCGCTGGCTGTCGATCGAGTGGGCGAAGTGCTGACCATAGGCGCGCGGGAAGAGACGGTGTATGCGCTCGGAACTACGGGCGTCCAGGCGATCCCCGACAATGGGTCCGTGCTGGACTTCGCCAGCCTGCCCGGCGAGGTCGGCACGCCCGTGCTCGGGCGGCGCGGCGTGCTGCCGCTGCCCGAGCTGCGTCAGCTTGCGCTGGTCCAAGCACCGGATGTGCAGACGGTAGACCTGTCGCCGTACTGCGCCGGAGACACCGATCTCAACTCCGACGTGCTCGTTGCCGACGGCCTTCCTGTTGTGACCAGTTGCGGCTCGACGCTCCTTGGTATCACGTGGAGCGGCGTCGTGGCCGATCGCTTTCCGGTCGCGCTACCCGCCGACGTCAGCACAGGCTTCACCGCCCTCCGCGCCACCGACGGCAGTGCGACCTCGGTCTTCCTGTTTGGCACCGCCGACGGGTTGGTGTATGCCTTCGATGCAGGCGTGGGCGAGGTGCTACCGGGCTTTCCGCTCAAGGGCGGCATCGACCTGCTCCATACCCCCCGCGTGAGCGATGGTGTGCTCTACGCTATGTCGGTGGCCGGATCCCTCAGCGCGTGGCAGATCGACGACCCGCGCTTCGGCCGCAGCCTGAACTACGCGTTCGGCAACCGCGTCGTAGGCGCCGCTGACGTGCCCGAAACCACCGAGACGGCCAGCAATCTCGCCCTTGACCGGGCGGAGACGTACAACTGGCCCAACCCGATCATCGAGGGCGTCACGCACATCCGCGTGCAAGCCGACCCGGCACAACCTGTTGACGTGCAGATTGTAGACATGGCGGGCGCGTTGGTCGATACCTTCACCATGCCGCCCGGCACCGTGGCCGGACCGCGCGAGCACCGCTGGCAGACCGACGCGCCGAGCGGCGTTTACTTCGCGCGGGTCAAGGTGCGCGGCACAGGTGAGTCACACATCATCAAAATGGCGATTGTGCGATGAGGCGAATAGCAAAGCTGCAGCTCCTGGGATGGATGATCGCTGGCGTGGTCCTGCTCGCGCCCGCGCACGCGCAGGTGGACGTGACGTTCATGGACTACGCACGCCCCGATCTAGAGTGGTACACCATCGAGACGGATCACTTCAAGGTGCATTTCCACTACGACGAGGAGACGGGCAGCGGCGCCAGCCGGACGGCCCAGGTCGTAGCCCGCATCGCCGAAGACATCTACGCGCCCATCACCGCGCTCTACAAGCATGAGCCTGCCACCAAGGTGGATATCATGCTCAAAGACTACGAGGACTACTCGAACGGCGCCGCGTATTTCTTCGACAACAAGATCGAGATTTGGGCGCCGTCGCTCGACTCGCCCCTGCGCGGCGACCACAGCTGGCTGCGCAACGTCATCACGCACGAGTTTACCCACATCGTGCAGGTGCAGTTGACCATGAAGGCGCATCGGCAGATGCCGTTTCTCTACCTGCAATACCTCGACTACGAAGACGCGCGCCGTCCCGATGTGCTTTACGGCTACCCCAACGTCATCGCCACGTACCCCGTGCCCGTGCTCAACAACCCGGCATGGCTGGCCGAGGGCACCGCGCAGTACCAGCGCGCGGGGCTCGACTACGACCAGTGGGACACCCACCGCGACATGAAGCTGCGCACCCGCGTGCTGGCTGGCGAGGAGCTGAGTCTGACCGACATGGGCGGCTTCTACTCGCACAACTCGCTGGAGCGTGAGGCCATCTACAACCACGGCTTCGCCTTCTCGCGCTACCTGGCGCTGACCTACGGCGAGGACGTGCTGCGCCGCCTGAGTGAGGCGCTGGGCGAGTGGTCAAATTGGAACGTTGAGCGTGCCTTCAAGGCCACCGTCGGCGAGCGCGGCGAGGTCGTCTACCAGGCATGGATGGACGAGCTACGCACGCAGTACACCGAGCGGGTAGCACGGATCAACACGCATGCTGTTGAGGGTGAGGTGATTGAGGCGGAAGGGTTTGCGAACGCCTACCCGCGCTACAGCCCCGACGGGCAGAAGCTGGCGTACATCACCAATAAGGGCGAGGACTTTAGCCGCACGAGGCTGCTGATCAACGACCTAGCCACGGGCGAGGTCGTCGCGCACCGCATCGACGGGCTGCACGGCCGGGAACAGGTCGGGTTTACCTGTGCCCTGGGGCATCGGCACACGCTACCGCGCGTAGGCGGCGCCTTCGCGTGGCACCCGACGGGGGAGTCCATCGTCTTTTCGCGCATCAAAGACACGCCGCGCGGGCACCTCGTGGCCGACTTGTACCTGTACGACTTGAGCAGCAAAAAGGCTGAGCCGCTCACCTTCGGTGCTCGTGCGCACGCCCCGGCCTACAGCCCCGACGGCGCGCAGGTCGCCTTCGTCACCTTCCGCGACGGCTCGGCCAACCTGTCGGTCTTGGATGTCGAGACCGAGGTGATCCGGAGCCTCACGGCCCACGACGACGGCACGCAGATCACCGACCCGGTGTGGCACCCCGGCGGTGAGTGGATCTACTACGCCCGCCACCAGCGGCACGGCCGCGACCTGTGGCGCATCCGCGCGAGCGATGGCCATACCGAAGCGGTCCTGGCCTCGGACGCTGATGAACGCCACCCCACGTTCGACGCCAGTGGCCGCCACCTCTACTTTGCCTCGGACGAAACGGGCATCTTCAACCTCTACCGCACGGCCGTCGGTACCGACCCTTCGGAGCACGGCGAGGCCGAGCAACTCACGAACGTGGTGGGCGGTGCGTTCATGCCCAGCCTGCGCCCCGATGGAACGTTGGCGTTTGCGCGCTACGACTGGAGCGGCTACAAGATCGCCCGGCTCAACCAGCCCACGCCTGTGGAGCCGCAGGCGCGCGCCCTGGCCTACGCGCCCCCCAGCATCATGGGCAAAGCCGTTGAAGACACCTCCTTCGACTGGGACACGTTCGCCACCTACAACGACACCGACTTGGCCAGCCTGACCCCCGAGCAGTTCGGCACCATGTCCAGACGGACCGAGTCGCTGCCCACCAATGCGGAGGGCACAGATGAAGCCGTCGCGGTAGCCGACACGTTTGGCACGATGGTGCCGTATGATCTAGGCTTCACCTCCCTCAGTTTCTTCCCGGTGCTCCGCCTCGACCAGTACGTGGAGCGCTCGCCGGATCGCCTGGCGGGGCAGCTGCAGGCGCGCACCGTGCCGGAGACCCTGTGGCGCAACACGAAGGTGGGCGTCTACATGTCGTCGCGCGAGGTGCTGGAGGGCCTAACGCTGCTCGGCGGCGCCCTCATCGGCCCGGGATCCCGCCCTGCCGAGTCGCTGGGTGACTACATCCAGCCTACCAACCTACTCAAGCTAGAACGCGACCTCTTTATCCAGCTCGACTACAGCAAAGGGTTTGGCTTCCTGCCAAAGCGGTGGTCGCCGCAGGTGTCGCTGGCGATGTATAACATCCGGCGCAACGTGGAGCAGGGCCTGCGTATCGAAGAGTTTCCCTGCACCGCCTGCTTCCCCGACACGACGCTCGCCGACATCTCGTACAGCCTCTGGCAAGCCGAGGCCAGCCTCCGCAGCAAGGTAAACCGCGCGACCGTGCTCGAACTGGGCTACCGAGCCAGCCCATACAGCGTGGTGACCGAGCGCTTCTTTTCGAAAGAGAACGATCAGTTCATCCCGGCCTCTTCGTCGCGGTACTTCGAGGGCGCCGCGGTACACCTGGCGGCCTACTTCGAGCTCCAGGCGCCAAACGTCCACAGTAATGTCGTGCCGGACGGGCTCGACGGCAGCCTGCGCCTGGAGCGGGAGCGCGGGCGGTTGCTCAGCGAGTTTGAGATCAACGACGGCATCCTCACGCCGGTCTACGAAGAGAACATCAACTACCGCATCACGCTGGACGCCCGGTGGTCGAAGCGCCTCGGGCGATGGGCCAACGGGGGCGATCATGGCGTCGGCGTGCGGTTTCGCGCGAGCTCGCTGCTGGGGCAGGACGTCGATGTGTTCTACAACGACTTCGTGGGCGGCCTCATCGGCGCGCGCGGCTACCCGTTTTACGCGCTGGGCGGCAACGAGACGGGGTGGCTGCAACTCAGCTACACGCTGCCCATCGCCCCCGACCTGCGGCAACAGGCGGGCTTCCTCTACTTCGACAAGCTCTACGCCCGCCTCTACGCCGACGGGGCGATGGCCTACAGCGGCGACTTCCCGGGGTTGAGCGAGGTCCGCAAAGACATCGGTGCTGAACTGCGACTGGGCCTCGGCTCGTTCTACCTGCTGCCCACCGCCGTCTTCGTGAGCGCCACCTACGGGCTCGACGCCTTCAACTTCCAGCTGGACGATGGCTTCCTGACCGACGACGGCAGTAACTTCGTACGCTATGGGAAGGAACTCCAGTGGCATTTCGGCATCCTCTTTGGTTTCGACTTGTAACGCACCACGGAAACCCTGAATCGATGTCTCTGACCGCTATCTATGCGCTGGGCGGCGTTATGCTCGCCGCAAGTTGGGGCTTTATTTTGCTCCTGCGCCGCTCCACAAAGCGCGATACCTTTCACACGTTGGGAATGGTACTCTCGGGCCTGCTCATGCTGACGGCATTGGCGATGATAGGGATTGGTGTGTCGATTGATGTGGGAAGCCAGACCGGGCGTGCCACCGCACAGATTGCTGCCCAGGAACCGCTCAGTGGGCCTGCTCCAGACTTCACGTTTCAACTCGTCGGCTCCCAGGAAGAGCAGCGCCTGTCGGACTATCGCGGCCGGGTCGTGCTGCTGAACGTGTGGGCCACCTGGTGCGCGCCGTGCCTGAGCGAGATGCCCACCCTCAACCGACTGCATCAAGAATTCGCAGACCAAGGCCTTGTCGTCATCAACATCTCCGAGGAGGCAAACGGCATGCTTAGAGATTTCAGAGGGCAGGTCGATATGCAGACCGTCTACGCCCGCGTCGACGATGAGCGCGACACCCCACAGCCCATCCGGAGCGGTTTCGACGTCCGCCCGCGCACGTTTCTGATCGATCGCGAGGGCCAACTGCGCCTCTCCATCTTGGGTGAACGCTCGTACGCGCAGTTTGCGGGCATCGTCACGCCGTACCTGTAAGCAAAAACGCTATGCTGAAGAACATATGTGTGCTCATCGCTAGTCTTGCCGTCTGGGGTGCTGGAACGGCAACATCCTCTGCTCAGGAGGCGCCGATGACCCCGATGATGGTGCAGATGGAATTGATTCACGGCGACCATGCGCTGCACGCGCCGAACGGTCAGGCTCAGGTCGTAGGGGGCCGGAGCGTGCCGTTGGCGCTCGGGCTCTCAGCCGCGATTCCCGGGCTCGGGCAGGCCTACAACCGCCAGTGGGTGAAAGCAGCTGTGGCTTTGGGGCTGGAAGTCGGGCTCTTCATCGCCAACCGCAACTGGAACAGCACGGGGCGCGATCTAGAGCAGGCGTTTCAGCTGCGCGCCCACGCCGACTGGGACCCGGCCAAGTACGCCCTGTGGATCCAAGACTACGCCCAATACCTCAATACCAACCACGGCGGTAACCTCAACGGCAGCGTGGCGATGGCCGACGTGGATCTGACGCAGCCCGAGGCCTGGAGCGATGTGGAGCGCGCGCTGGTGCGCTCCATGTTCGATGACATCCGCGCCATCGAGGCGCAAGCCTACCACGTGGAGACGGGCGCCACGTTCTCGCATAAGCTACCGTTCTTCGCTGAGCAGCAGTACTACGAGCTGATCGGCAAGTACTTCCAGTTTGCGCCCGGCTGGCGCGACTACGGTGCTGACGCCTCGCCCGATGACACCGTGGAGGGCCGCCCCTGGCTCAACGCCGACGGCACGTTCAACGACCGCATCGACCCGGAGCACCGCGAGAATGGCGAGCGCATCTACGTCTCCGACGACTTCTTTGAATACGCGAATGAGACGGCCGAGGCCAACGACTACTTGCGCCGTGCCTCGCGCGTCTCCGCGTTCATCGTGCTGAACCACTTCATCGCCGCCATCGACGCGGCCGTGTCGGCGAAGCTGCACAACGACCGCATGAGCACGTCGCTACAGGTCTACAGCGACCACGCCGGACGCCCCGAGGTGTTTATGCGCATCGGGTATCGCTTCTGAGCGTCCGCTAGGGCGGGTCGGCGATGAAGGCGGCGTAGAGCGGCGGCGGCTGGCGGTCGAGCAAGTCCTGCTTCAGCTGCGATGCGCTGGGATGGTCGAGCCGCTTCAGGGTATACCACACCCACAGGTCGGCCTCCAGCGCTGAGATCCCGCGGTCACTGTACGTGGGGAGGATGCGCTGGAGCGTTTTGAAGCGCTCCAAGGCCTCTTCCTTGTCGCCGCCCACGATTTTGGGCTTAAACAGCAAGGACTGTCCCTCCACAAGCAAGACAAATGGGTCGTTGGGGTCCTGCTCCTTGGCGCGTTCTAGGAAGGTGTTGGAGCGCCGCCCGAACTTGGCGACGGAGAAAATCGAAGCGCGCGCCGTGCGGTAGCCCCACAGGCCCGAGATGAGGGCCAGCGTCTGTGCCGAGTCGAACGCATCGGCATCCGTAGGGAGGTCGTCCAGGTAGCGTTCGTCTTCGGTGAGCGGGTACAGCCTGTACCGGCACAACCACTCGACAGGTTGCCCGCTGTACTGCGCGCACAGGGCGGCCAGGTTGGCTACGTCGCGCGTGGCGTAGTAGTGCTGCGTAGAGTCAGCGAAGGAGACCATAGCGGTAGCGGATAGCAGCAATGCCAACGTCATAGGTAGCGCTCGAACCAGGGAGCAGCAAAACGAAAGGACCAGCGGGCGTTGGGGGACGCCGTGCCTTGGAGTAACACCTCGGCGGTTGGACATAACGAATCGCGGAGTCGTTTCGTTAGTCCTTCAAGTGTTTTTCGCTCTTCCCCTGTGGGCGTTTGATGCGGTATGCCACACAGCAGTCGTGCGCTTGGCAGCGCCTCGTTCGCATGCGTGACGTGCAGGGCGAGGGGTACAAAGAGGGCGGACGGCCCCAGCCGATGTAGGATGGAGAACAGCCTGTCGTCGAAGGGCAGCAGCGGCTCGTTCATCGCGTGCATCGTGCCTTCTGGAAACAGCAGCAAGGCATCCTCCGGCCTGTTCGTGATGCGTTCCATCGTCTGCTTAATCGTGCGGAGGCGTCGGCGCGGCTGGTCGTCGGGGAAGGGGTACGCACCGGAGGCGGCGAAGAACGGGAACCGATGCCACTCGCGCATCCATACCAGGCAGTTGCGCTGCAGCACCGTCTTCAAAAACCACCACGCCACGTAGCCG
>JBCCMF010000007.1:0-32533 GCA_039026435.1 Bacteroidota bacterium | reverse complement strand
GGCGTGTGTGGCGACGCTGCCTGCGTGATGGTCGTCGCCTCATCGGACATCAGCTTGGCGATGCCGAAGTCGAGCAGCTTCACCTGTCCCTCGTCGGTGACGAGCACGTTCGAGGGCTTGAGGTCGCGGTGGATGACGAGGTGGCGGTGCGCGTACTGCACAGCGTCGCACACGCGCAGGAGCAGCACCACGCGTTCGTCCGTAGCGAGCCGTCGCTGCGTAGCGAAGTCAGTGATCGGGCGCCCATCCACATATTCCATGATGATATACGGCGCGCCCTTCGGCGTGAGCCCACCGTCGTAGAGCCGGGCGATGTGCGGATGCGAGAGCCGCGCCAGCACCTGCTGCTCCAGCCGGAAGCGGTCGAGGTGGGCGATGTGCTGCGGCTGCATCACCTTGATGGCCACGCGCTGCTCGAACAGGCCGTCGGCGCGCTCGGCGAGGTAGACGGTGCCCATGCCGCCTTGGCCCAGCACGCGCAGCATGCGATATGGGCCGATGCGCTCCAGCGGCTCCGGCGTGTTGAGGTGGGCCATCAGCCGCTCTACATCGCGTGCGGCGCGCGCCTCCAGGAACGCGTCGGCTTCGGTGTCGGCGTCGAGCAGGTCTTCCACCTCGCGGCGCAGGCTTGGGTCGTCAGCGCACGCGGTGTCGAGGAAGGCCGCGCGCCCACCGGGAGGGAGGTCGAGTGCGGCATCGACCAGGGTCGTGATGCGCGTCCAGCGGTCGGCAGTCATGGCTGTGCGGTCGGCTCGGTGGGCTGAAGCTGACGGTAGAGCCACAGGCGTGCGGCTCGCCAGTCGCGCTTCACGGTGGGCTCGGAGAGGTCGAGCGCGGCAGCGGTCTCAGCGATGGTCAGCCCAGCGAAGTAGCGGCACTCCACGACCCGTGCCTGCCGTGGCGAGAGGCGTTCCAGCTGCTGCAAGGCCCGCTCTAGCGCCTCGGTGTCATCAGCCTCCGGTTGGTTGGGCAAGGCCTGTGCCAGCGTGACGGGCACGCGCACCCAATCGCCGCCGCGTTTCTGCGTAGCACGGGCTCGGCCGTAGTCGATCAGGATCTGCCGCATCGCCCGCGCGGCAATCGCCATGAAGTGCAGGCGGTCGTTCCATCCCCGCGTGCCATCGACCAGCTTGATGAAGGCCTCGTGGACGAGCGCGGTGGTGTTGAGCGTGTGATCGGGCCGCTCCGAGACGCGCCGCCGCCGCGCAATCGCCTTCAACTCATCGTAGATGAGCGGCAGCAGTGCTTCCATCGCGGCATCGTCGCCCGCGCGGAGGCGCGCCAGAAGCCGATCGGCATCGTCGTGGGGAGCAGGCATAGGGTGAGGCCAGCGGTGGGGCAGCCAGGGCAGCGTGTGGGCACAGGGCATGACGGACGAGCCTAGAGTAAAACGCGGGGAAGCGATTGTAAAGCGAGAAGCGCAGCTCAATCAGATCATGCGAGACACATCGGAAGGGCTTTTACGCCGAGGGCACGCTAAAACCCGGTTAAAACACGGCATCGGCCGCGTGGAGGTCGAGGCAGGCGCCGTATATTCGCTCCCCTTTTTGTGAACATCATGCACCGCCCGGTGCCGCCTAACAGACCATGCAGGACGTCCGCATCGAACCCAGCCCGCAAGACCCGCATCCGCAGCGCAGCCACACCTGTGGCGACCTGCGCCTGGATCACGTGGGCTCTACCGTCACGCTCAAAGGCTGGGTGGACACGCGCCGCGACCTCGGCGGCCTCATCTTCATCGACCTGCGCGACCGCTTTGGCCTGACGCAAGTCGTCTTCTCGCCCCAGGACAATCAGGCGGCGTACGACCTGGCCGACCGGCTGCGCGTGGAGGATGTCGTCTCCGTCCAGGGCGCCGTGGACAACAGGTCGGACGAGACGATCAACCCCAAGCTGCCGACGGGCACCGTGGAGGTGCGCGTGTCGGATCTGGTGGTGCTGAACGTGGCCGAGCCGGTGCCCTTCTCGGTGTCGGCGCACGCGGAGAAGCGCAAGCTGGCCAACGAAGAGCTGCGCCTGCGCTACCGCTACCTGGACCTCCGCCGCCCCGAGCTGCAGCAGAACATCGTCTTGCGTCACCGGGTCTACCAAGCCACGCGCCGCTACTTCGACGAGCACGACTTTGTGGAGGTGGAGACGCCCGTGCTCATGAAGTCCACGCCCGAAGGCGCCCGCGACTTCCTCGTGCCCAGCCGCCTGCACCCCGGCAAGTTCTACGCGCTGCCGCAGAGCCCGCAGACGTACAAGCAGATCCTGATGATCTCGGGCCTGGACCGCTACTTCCAGATCGTGAAGTGCTTCCGCGACGAGGACCTCCGCGCCGACCGCCAGCCCGAGTTCACGCAGATCGACGTGGAGATGAGCTTCGCCACCGAGGAGTCGGTGTACGCGATGTTCGAGGGGCTCGTGGCGCGCATCTGGAAGGATGTGAAGGGCACTGCCGTCCCCACGCCGTTCCCGCGCATGACCTACGCCGAGGCCATGCAAACCTACGGCGCCGACAAGCCGGACACGCGCTTCGGCCTCAAGATCCAAGACGTGAGCGCCGCCTTCGAGGGCAGCGGCTTCCGCGTGTTCGACAACATCTTGGAGAACGACGGCAAGATCGTCGCCATCCGCGTGCCGGGCGAAGGCGACCGCGGCCGCGGCGCGATGGACCGCCTCGACAAAGACATCGTGCGCAAGCGCATCGGCGCAGGCGGCCTCGTCTACTTCAAGCGCCCCTCAGACGGCTCCGCCACGTACTCGTCGGTGAAAGCCGCCGTGCTGGGCAGCGAGTTTGTGGATAAAGCCGTCGAGACGGTCGGCGCTGAGGCGGGTGACCTCGTGCTCGTCTTGGCAGGGCCTACGCCGAAGGTGTACGAGCAGATGGGCGCGCTGCGCCTGCACATGGGCCGCGAGCTGAACCTGTTCGAAGACACCGCCGATGGGCCGTGGAATTTCCTGTGGGTCACCGACTTCCCGCTGCTGGAGTGGGACGAGGACAGCCAGCGCTACCACGCCATGCACCACCCGTTCACGTCGCCGAAGCCGGAAGACCTGGGCACCATGTTCGCCAACCCCGGCGAGACGCGCGCTCGCGCCTACGACCTCGTGCTCAACGGCACCGAGCTGGGCGGCGGCTCCATCCGTATCCACACTCGCGACGTGCAGAGCCAGATGTTCAGGCTGCTCGGCATCGACGAGGAAGAGGCGGAGCAGCGCTTCGGCTTCTTGCTCAACGCGTTCCGCTACGGCGCCCCGCCACACGGCGGGATCGCCTTCGGCCTCGACCGCATCGTCATGCTCATGACCGGCGCCGACAGCCTACGCGACGTGATCGCCTTCCCGAAGACGCAGAGCGGCACCGAACTCATGGTAGACTCGCCCGACGTGGTGGACGACCACCAACTCAAAGACCTACACATCCGCACCCACCTGCCCAAGCCGAAGAGCTGACCAGTGCAACAAACCGACGCGCTGTGATGCACTGACCGAGAATATTCCATGGCATCCATCACGAAGCGAGAACGACTCCTCGCGGTCCTGCTCTTTGCCGCCGCGGCTACGCTGTTCTGGATCGGCAGGTCCGTGTTCACATGGAGCCTCCCCAGCCGGCTGTTCGCCGCAGCCGCCGTTGCGAGCATCGTCGCGGTGGCTGCCGTGTCTTGGTTCGCCGCGCCTCGCCTGGTAGCGGGTGCCCGGAACAAGCCGGACCTCTGGAGAGGGTTCGTGGCGGGCGTGCTCGTCACGGCCATCACCTACGTGGCGGCCGTTATCCTACTGTCCATCTCGGTCGTCACATGGACCGTGATTACGAGAAGTTTTGACGGGCCGGAAACGCCAGCAATGGCAATGCTCTCGCTGGCTACGCGAGGAATCATCCACGCGGTGACCAACTTCAGCCCGGCGATGCTCCTCGGCGGTGTGGCGGGCGTCCTTCTTTACCGCTCTGTCCGATCAGAAGCACAGAAAGCGGTATAACCCCAGCTTTGGGATATGCTTGTGCGATCGAGCTTGTCATCCCGAGCAGAGGCCGAAGGCCGGAGCCGAGGGATCTCCCCCGATTACGATTGCACGACCTCAGAGTGGGAGATTTACCTGCGGTGTGCTTCGCGCTCTCGGCTCCGCTCGGGATGACAAACTGAGACTGTGTGCCGCCTGCTGCGTTCGAGTTCAGAACAACGACGGCTGGATAGGCGAGGGGACGCCAGCGTGCCTGGCTTCGAGGTCGAGTAAGAACCGCTTGTTGTCGAGACCGCCCGCGTAGCCCGTCAGGCTGCCGTCGGCGCCGATGACGCGGTGGCAGGGAATGATGATGCCGATGGGATTGCGCCCGTTCGCGGTGCCCACCGCCCGCGTCAGCTTAGAGTCGCCGAGGGTGTAGGCGAGCGCGCCGTACGAGGTCGTGGTGCCGTACGGCAGATTGAGCAGAGCCGCCCACACGCGCTGCTGAAACGGCGTGCCCTCGGGCGCGAGCGGTAGGTCGAACGCGGTCCGCGTGCCCGCGAAGTAGGCGTCTAGTTGCTCGGCGACATCTGCGAACCACGATGGGTCATGCTGCCAGTCGGATTGCGGCTCGGTATGCAGCAGGTGGAGGCCGGTGAGGGCCTCGCTGCTGCTGGTGAGCAGGATGCGGCCGAGCGGTGCAGCGTAGTGCGTGTAGAGGGTCATGGCGTGTACGAAGTCCAGAGGTGAAGGGCGGCGTAGGCGCGCCACGGCTGCCATACCTCGGCGCGTTGGGCTAATATTTTGACCGTTAGCGTCTCGCCCGGTGCGGCGGCGGCGCGACGCAGGATCAGGTCGCCCGAGGGGAAGGCGTCGGGGTAGCCGAGGCGGAGCGCGATGTAGCTGGCCGTCCACGGGCCGATGCCAGGCAACGCCAATAGCTGCGCTTCGAGCACGTCGCGTTCGAGGGTGTCGTCGAGCTTCACATCGCCAGCACGTATGGCTGCGGCAAGGGCTCGGATGGCTCCGGCACGCTGACGAAACAGCCCGAGCGTTTCTAGCGGTGCCTCGACCAACGCATCCGGTGAGGGGAAGACGCGATGACACGCCGCGTCGCCCGTGTCTAGCGCTGTGCCGTAGGTGCCAACCAGCTTATTCGTCAGCGTCGATGCGGCAGTCACGCTGACTTGCTGGCCCAGGATGGCGCGCACAGCCATCTCGAACGGCGACCACGCGCCCGGCAGTCGCATTCCTGGCGTTTGGCGGACATGACCAGCCAGCAGAGCGTCGGTGCTGAGGTGGGCGTCGATGGTTTCGGGATCGGCGTGGAGGTCGAGGAGTCGCTGCGCGCACCGGGTGATGTCGCGCAGGTGGGGGACGAGCGATGGCGGCAGCGAGAGCTCGAACAGGTGCCGCTCCGGCCGGTGCGTGAGCGCGATGACGCCTACTGCATCGCTGTAGGCCACAGCCCGGCGGTACGTGTGCCCATCCACATGCTCAATGCCCGCGATAGCGCGCGTGCCCAGGAAATCGAAAAGTGCATCGGCGGCGAAGGGCGGGCGGTAGGCGAGTTTCATGGCGAGGGATGCTCGCTGCGGACGTAGGGATTGCTCACGTGCGCGCGCTGTCGCGGAACGAGCGCAGCAGCAGCCCTGCGCCGCCCACGGTGAAGACGAGCACGATGATCCACTGCCACAGCTTCATGTGCATCCCGAAGCGCACGCCGCTCAGCACATCCACCAGCACAATCACGAGGCCGATGCCCGCCACGATCCAGCCCGTCTTGCGCTCGGCGTTGAAGAACAGCAGCAAGATGCCGAGCACGAGTGGTCCCATCGTGATAAAGCTCGATCCGCCGTAGTAGCGACTCAGGATGCCGTATTGCGTGGACACATAGATGGAGTCGATGAACATCCACAGCCCGCCGAGCAACATCGCCGCGCCGACGAAGAAGGCGCCCAGTCCGCCCTCGGTACCGCCTGCTCCTTGCATAGGGGGTCTCTTCTGTTGAATGCTGACGAGAGGGTACGGCAGGATATGGCACGCAGCAAGCCGTATACCATGCAAAAACCCGCCGCGGCACGGTGCCGAAGCGGGTTTCAACAGGTGTGGTAGCGTTCTAGAAGAACGGCAGGTACGCCAGCTTGTCTGGTGTGAGCGTAGCGTTGGCCACGCCAGCGGCGATGTAGTACAGCACCAGCATGATCAGCGCGAAGCAGAGCGTGGCGAAGAGGGGGATGGAGTGCGTCGGCATGCGTTGCGTGCCCACAGTGTTGGCAGTAGCCATCGGGTGTAGCAGGTTAGTTTGGGGGTCGTGAAGCGACGCGGGGGTGGAAGTACTGTACAGGGGGTATGCACTAAGATACGCAAAAACAGGGAATAAAGCTCAAACGAGCTGTGACGTCCTCGTTCAGCGCACACGCGCCACGGGGAACGTGCGAGACAGCGACGCGCTTTGGACGCGCAGCATGTAGCGGCCTGCTGCCAAGTCACCCGTGTCCACGGTGATACGGTGTGCGCTCGCTTCCAGGTGGTCGTCGTGCAGCGTGCGCACCGTACGGCCTAATGCATCGGTGAGCGTGATGGTCACGTGCTCAGCTGTGGGGAGGTCGAGCTGCAGCCGCAGCACGTCCGCGAAGGGGTTGGGGTACAGGTCGAGCGCGAAGTCGCCGGGCTGCTCGCTGGGGTCGGGCTCCGTGTCGGTGGCCGCCTCGGCGGTGACCTCCACAAGGAACAGCCCCTCCGTGATGCTGGTGACCGGAATGACGCCGCTCTCGAAGTAGGGGTAGTTGCTCCATGTGCCGCGCCCGATATCAGCCGGGGTAGTGTCCAGGAAGGCAACTTCTACGGGCGTTTCGGGGGTGCTGATGTCGAGCACGCGGAAGCCGCTCTCGTAATTGGTCTGATACATCAGATCGCCCTTGATGTACAGGTTGTGATCGGTGCTGGCTGTGGGCGCCAGGTAGGGATCGAGCATCTCGGGATCATCCAGGTCGGTCACGTCCCAGATGAGCGTACGCGTAGGCACGTTGAACCGCGACTCGTCGGCTTCGTCGTTGAGGTAGAACGTGCCGTGGTCCTCGCTCAGCCAGCCTTGGTGGATGTATCCGGCATCGGGGTACGTCATCACCGATATCGGGACGATGTTCTGCTTGTCGGTGACGTCCAGGATGGTGACGGCTTGCACGTTGGCATTCACGCACACCTCGCGGCCTTGGTAGTCGGCGTCGGGGCCGCGATAGAGGGTGCACTGCGTGTCGTGGGTGTAACCTGGGTTGCTGCGTGCATCGCGATAGCAGCGCACGAACTGCGGATTGGCGGGGTTGCGAACGTCCACGATGTGTAAGCCGCCGCCGCACGTGTCGCCGCCCGAGTTGCCACCCACGAGGTAGGCAAACCCAGTCTCGGGGTTAAGCGCGACGTTGTGCACGCTGCCGATGCTGGTGTAGCTTGCCGTGGCCGCAAACGTTTGAGGTGCCGTGACAGAGCGGAGTTGCGTCAGGTCAAACACCTGCATGCCGTGCTGGCCTGCGCCGTCGGCCACGATGAAGGCGTGGTTCTGGTATACCTTCATGTCGCGCCACGTAGAGGGGAACGTGACCATCGGCAGGTTGCCAAGGTAGCGCGGCGCCAGCGGGTCGCTCATCTCGACAAACGCCGTCCCGTTGGTGCGCCCCACGATGGCGTACTCCGTGCCATTGCTGGGGTCTGTCCAGCCCCACACGTCGTTGAGCCGCCCGCCGCCCAGTTCGCTGACGGGAAGGAAAGCCAGCACGTCTACATCCTGGCAGGGAAACGCTCCAGCAACTCCGTCGGTGCATACCTGCCGCTCTCCAGCGATAGCCGCTAGCCGCCCCTCGGCGTGCTGCAACGTGGCTTCTGGCGTCCACTGGGCATCGGATTGACGGAAGAGGTAGCCTGCGCCTGCGTCATCGTTGGCCGTGGGGGCACCGATGAGTACGTTCGGCCCGGAGGCTGCTACGGCTCGGCCTGCGCTTTGCCAGCGGGTAGTGCTTGGGTTGTCGAACTGCGCCGCGTCGAACCAGAGTGGCTTGGTGGCATCGCGGACGTGCAGGGAGGCGCCGCCCTCAAAGTCGCGCATGCCGATGGCGCCCACGGCAAGCGTGTCGCCGCGCACGTGCAGGCCAATCCCGAAGTTATCGTTGGCATTGCCCATCAGCCGCTGCTGCAAGCCCCACGCCGAGCTCGCGTCGTCAAAGCGGTAGGCCTCCACGGCCCCGGCACCCTCGTAGACGGGCGCGCTCACGATGAGGTCGTCGTTGGCAAAGCCGATGCGGTAGCCGAAGAGGGCACGCGAGCCTCCGCCGTCGGCATGCGGCATGCTGGTCTCAAGCGCCCACGCCGAGCGCCCCGCATCCCACGTGTAGATGTGCACGGTGCCGCGTTCGCCATCGGCCCACGGCGCCCCAAGTGCGAGCCTGTCGCCAGACACGGCCAGCCCTTGGCCCAGGCGGTCGCCGGGCGCGCGTTGGGGCAGGTCGATGGCATCCTCGCGCCAACTCCCGTCGCTGCCCTTGCGCATGACGAACACGACGCCGCGCCGCTCGTCGGCGTCGCGGTTGCCGAGGAGGGCAACCGATCCCGAGAACGCTACGCCACGACCGATCTGCGCACCCGCTGTTGTGCTCGGCGTGAGCGTGGCCTCGGCCATCCAGGTACCATCGGCATCGCGGGCGAACACGTACGCCTCGCCCGCCGCATCGCGGGCGCCGGGCGCACTGATGAGCAACTGCGTGCCGTCGGTAGCCAGTGCCTCGCCAAAGCGGTCGCCGACGAGCGCGTTGGGCGAGGCGAGGCGTTGGTGCAGCACCCAATCGCCCGCAGCGGCGTCCCGGCGGTAGACGAAGACGGCGCCTTGGCCGTTGCTCGTCAGCCGTTCGCCGACGAACGCCGTGTCGCCGATCAGGGCCACGGCTTGGCCGAAGGCGAGCGCGTCCAGCTGTGCTTTGCGGTCTTGCTCACGCGACAGGGTTTTGCTGGCCGTTTGCGCAAAGGCAACGGGGGCGAGCAAAAGACACAAGCCGAACGCAAGGAGCACACGTCGCATGGCGACACCTTCTTGTTGTGGGTAAGGCCGTACAGCCTACGACCAGCGACAGACTGACATAAAGGCTAAACGGGGCGCCTCACTCTACGTTCTGCACCTGCTCGCGGATCTGCTCCAGCGCCTCCTTCATCTCCACGGCCAAGTGCGAGACGACCGTGTCGTTGGCCTTCGACCCGATGGTGTTGATCTCGCGGTTCATCTCCTGGGTGAGGAAGTTCAGCTTCCGCCCAGCGGGCTTGTCGCCATCCATCGTTTGCCGGAAGACGTCGAGGTGGGAGCGCAGCCGCACGATTTCCTCGGTGATGTCGAGCTTGTCGGCCAGGATGGCGATTTCCACCTCCAGGCGGTCGCGGTCCAGCCGCTCGTCGTCGAGCAGTTCACCGAGCCGCTCGTGCAGTCGTTGGCGGGCGGCGGTGACGCGCTCGGGGGCGTGCGTCTCCACGGCGTCGAGCTTGGCTTCGATTACCGCCAGCCGCTGTGCCAGGTCGCGCTGCATGGCGTCGCCCTCCGCCGCGCGCATGGCGCGCAGGTTGTCGCTCGCTGCCGCGAGGGCGCCTTCGATAGCCGCCCAGGTGTCTTCGGTGGCGGCATCCGGCTCCTCCTCGCGCTCGAATACATCCGAGAACGTCAGCACGTCGGCGAGGGTGACGGGGGCATCCAAGCCTGCGGCGGCTCGCAGGTCGCGGAGCAGCGTGCCGTACGCTGCCGCCACCTGGACATCGACCGAGATGGGGAGCGCGGCTTCGTCGGCCTGCTGCGCGATCTGGACCTGGACCTGAATCCGCCCGCGCGTAAACGCCGCCTTCAAGGCGTTTTGGATACGCGACTCGAAGGCATTCAGCCGCCCCGGCAGCCGCACCGATACTTCGCAGTAGCGGTTGTTAACGGAGCGTAGTTCTACCGTGGCCTCGGTGGTGCCCGCCGCCGCGGTGCCGCGTCCGAAGCCGGTCATGCTGTTCATCATACGCGCCTCGCAATGGGGAACTTCGTCAACAAAAAACGCCACGCTGCAGAATGCGCAACGTGGCGGCTCATGCGTAGAGAGAGGGATTCGAACCCTCGGTACCGGGTCTACCGGCACACGCGCTTTCCAGGCGCGCCCCTTAAGCCACTCGGGCACCTCTCCTCGGTAAGGAGCGCCAATATACACGCATGGCCTGGCGTAGGCGTTGAAAAAGTGGGGAATGCGAGCACAGCGGAGGCGGCTAGACCTCCATGATCTCGGCTTCCTTCTTCGCCAGCATCGCCTCAATCTTGCCGATGTGCTTGTCCGTCGCCTTCTGGATCAGGTCTTCGGCCTCGTAACGCATGTCTTCCGGCAGGCTCTCGTCCTTGACGGTCTTCTTCACGTCGGTGTTGGCGCTGCGGCGGATGTTGCGGATGGACACCTTCGCATCTTCAGCGCGTGACTTGGCGCCCTTGGCCAGGTCGCGGCGGCGGTCCTCGGAGAGCGGCGGAATCGGGATGCGGATGAGCATGCCGTCATTCGCGGGATTCAAGCCCAGGTTACCCCCGATGATCGCCTTCTCAATCGCGCTCAGTGCCGAGCGGTCCCACGGCTGCACGGTGATCAGGTCGGGCTGCGGCGCCGACACACTCGCCATCTGGTTCAGCGGGCTCATCGACCCGTAATATTCCACGCGCACGCTGTCGAGCATGGCTGGCGTGGCGCGGCCCGCGCGGATCGTGTTCAGCTCGCTCGCCAAGTGCTCCAGCGTCAGCGCCATGTGCTCGCGGGCGTCTTCGAGGATCAGTTCGATGTTTTCGTCGATCATGGCGGTAGAAAGGACAGTGCGGAGAGAAAAGGGTAGGATTGGCTAGGCCGAGGCGTCGTTCCAATGAACCAACGTGCCTACAGGTTCGCCCTGCATCACGCGCAGCAGGTTGCCGGGCGTGTTCATGTTGAATACGATGATCGGCATCTTCGACTCGCGGCAGAGCGTGAACGCCGTCATGTCCATCACCTTCAGGTTCTTGTCGATGACCGTGCCGCCGTTGACGGTCTCGAAGCGCTTGGCCTCGGGGTCTTTCTCCGGGTCGGCGGTGTAGATGCCATCCACACGGGTGCCTTTGAGGATGACATCGGCGTCGATCTCCAGCGCGCGCAGGGCGGCGGCGGTGTCGGTGGTGAAGTAGGGGTTGCCTGTGCCGGAGCCGAAGATGACCACGCGCTTCTTCTCCAAGTGGCGGATGGCGCGACGGCGGATAAACGGCTCGGCGATCTGCTCCATCTTGATGCTCGACTGCAGCCGCGTGACGAGGCCCACCTGTTCCAGCGCATCCTGCAAGGCCATCGCATTGATCATGGTGGCGAGCATGCCCATATAGTCGGCGTGGGCGCGCTTCATGCCCGCTGTGGCGTTCTTCATCCCGCGAAAGATGTTGCCTCCGCCGATCACGATGGCCACTTCCACGCCCGCATCCACGGCCGTCTTGACCTCGCGGGCGTACTGCTGCGTCATGGCCTCGTCGATGCCGTAGCCCTGGCTGCCCATCAACGCCTCGCCGCTCAGTTTCAGCAGCGCACGGCGGTAACCTCGGGATGGAGAATCAGGGGGTACGGAAGCAGGCATGGGGGCAGCATGAGGGAGGTGAACAAAACGGCGCGCCAAACTACAGCGCGGCAGCTTGGTGCGCAATCCGCTGCCGATGGAGAGTTGTTGAGAAGGCTTGGCCGATGACACCCGCCAAGCCCCTCGACAGAAAAGCGGCTCCCTCTTGCGAAGAAGCCGCCTTCCGTAATGCGGTTGTCGTGCGACTTGGGACGTCGATCAGGCGCCCAGCGCGTAGCGGACGAAGCCTACGACCGAGGCATCGGCCTGCTTCAGCATCTGCGCCACGGTCATCGAGGCGTCTTTCACAAACGGCTGGTTCACCAACACGTTGTCCTTGTAGAAGCGCTTGAGCTTCCCTTCGGCAATGCGGTCCAGGATGTGGTCGGGCTTGCCTTCGTTGCGGGCCTGCTCGCGGCCGATCTCTAGCTCCTTCTGCTTGACCTCGTCAGACACGTCGTCAGCCGTGGTCGCCACTGGGTTGAGGGCAGCCACTTGCATGGCCACGTCGCGGCCTGCCGTGGCGAGGTCGCCGTTGCCACCGATGGTGACGAGCACGCCCAGGCGCGATCCGGGGTGGATGTACGAGACCACCTTACCGTCGTCTGCCTTTACGACGCTGAAGCGGCGCACGCCGATCTTCTCGCCGATCTTGCCCGTCTGTTCGGTGATGGCTTCGCCCATCGTGGCACCGGTGTAGCTGAGCGCCTCGAAGGCGGCCATGTCGGCAGGTTGCTCGGCCAGGATGAGGTTGATGACGTCGGCGGCGAAGGCTTGGAAGTTCTCGTTGCGCGCCACGAAGTCAGTTTCGCAGTTTACCTCGGCGAGGGCGGCCACGGAGCCGTCTTCGCTGGCGGCGGATACGATCAGCCCTTCCTTGGCGTCGCGGTCGGCGCGCTTGGCGGCCACCTTTTGTCCTTTCTTGCGGAGCAGCTCAATGGCTGCGTCGAAGTCACCATTGGCCTCCTGAAGGGCCTTCTTGCAATCCATCATGCCCACGCCGGTGAGTTCGCGGAGGCGTTTTACGTCTTTTGCGGAAATAGCCATGTCTATAGTGTTCGCCAGCGGTTCGGCCGTGCGTTGGGTTCTGAGGCTGGGAGCAGCCTCGGTCGGAAAATGAGGATAGCCATTTGGCTGGCCCGGTCGGCTATGAGCGGGACGCGCTTAAGCCTTGTCCTGAGCGCGCTTCTCTTTCTCGGCTTTCTTGGCCGCTTCTGAGAGCTTGCGCTCCTTCTGGCCCTCGTTGATCGCCTGCGCAATCACGCCCGTGACCAGATCGATGGACTTGAGCGCGTCGTCGTTGGCGGGGACGCTGAAGTTGACCTCATCCGGGTCGCAGTTGGTGTCCACCATCGCGATGATGGGAATCCCGAGGCGTCGCGCCTCTTTCACGGCGATGTGCTCCCGATTGATGTCCACGACGAAGAGGGCACCCGGCAGGCGGCCCATCTTGGCGATGCCCGTCAGCACTTTCTCCAGCTTCTCCAGCTCGCGCGCCTTCATCAGGCGCTCTTTCTTCTTGAGCTGCGCCATCGTGCCGTCTTCTTCCATCTTCTTGATGTCCTCCATGCGGCGAATGCTCTGGCGGATCGTCTGGAAGTTGGTGAGGGCGCCCCCTGGCCAGCGCTCGACCATGTATGGCGACTCGCAGGCTTCAGCGTGCTTCTTGATGGTCTCGCGGGCTTGCTTCTTCGTACCCACGAAGAGGATGCGCTTGCCCTGGCGTGCGAACCGTGCGGCGGCAGCGGCCGCCTCATTCAGCATCGCCTGCGTGTGCATCAGGTTGATGATGTGGATGCCGTTGCGCTGCATGAAGATGTGCTTCTTCATCTTCGGGTTCCAGCGGCTGGTCAGGTGCCCAAAGTGGGTCCCTGCCTTCAGCAGGTCCTCCAACTCGGCGCGGTGTGTGGACTGTTGGACTTCGCTCATGTGTGTTGTTGGTGTTGGGTTGAAACCACTACCGCCCTCGTTTACAAGCTGAAACCGCGCACGCCGGAACGTGCACGGTCACCCCAGCCGATATCCGGCGGTATGAGGGATAAAAAATGCCGAGGCGCTCTAGCGCTTCGAGAACTGGAATCGTTTGCGCGCCTTGGGCTGGCCGTACTTCTTGCGCTCCACCATGCGGGGGTCGCGTGTCATAAAGCCCGCGTCGCGCAGCGGCTTTTTCAAGTCTTCGTTGTACGTGACCAGCGCGCGCGCAATGCCGAGGCGGATCGCTTCGGACTGCCCTGTGAGGCCACCGCCACGCACGTTGACGACGGCATCAAACTGCCCGGTCGTCTCCGTCACGGTGAACGGCGAGAGCATGTTGATCTGGCGCCATTCCAGCGGGAAGTAGGTTTTGTAATCGCGCTTGTTGACGACGATCTTACCATTGCCAGGGCGGAGGTAGACGCGTGCCACCGAGGTCTTGCGGCGGCCAACGGCGTTGTATTGAACAGGTGCTGCCATAGGAGCAAAAAAGCTAGGAGGTCAACGGGTCAGTTAGAACGTGAGCGGCTTGGGCTGCTGGGCGCTGTGTGGATGCTCGGCGCCGGCATATACCTTCAGCTTGCGGTACATCGCCCGGCCCAGCACGTTCTTCGGCAGCATGCCCTTGACGGCGTTCTGCACGATGAAGGTGGGCTTGCGCTGGCGCACTTTCTGGGGCGTCGTGGTCTTGCCGCCGCCCATGTAGCCCGTGTGGTGGAAGTACTCCTTCTCGGTCTCCTTGTTGCCCGTGAAGCGCGCCTTGTCGGCGTTGATGACGATCACGAAGTCGCCCGTGTCCACGTGTGGTGTGTAGGTGGGCTTGTGCTTGCCGCGCAGCACCGAGGCGATCTGTGAGGCGAGCCGACCCACGACTTGGTTCTCGGCATCGACCACAAACCATTCGCGGTCTACGTTTTGGGCGTTGGCGCTGAACGTCTTGAAGCTGTTGGCGTCCATGTGTGTATCGGGTTGAGCGTGGTCGCAAGCATGAAAAGATCCGACCGCGCAAGCGGGGCCGGATGCAGCAAGTGAACCACCTTGACTACTTAAATCGCGGTTGTGCAGGTAGCTCGGAAATATACGACTACGCCCAGAGAGCCCACAAACGAAGATCCAATGGAGGCCTAGCCTGCACAATCGCATCGCGGGTGGCCCATCAACGGTGAATGCACTTTTTGTTCCCGTGCAGCGCATGCCGTTTGTGTTCTCGATACAGCTTTCGTAACCTGTCTTCGTGGAGGGTTCTTTGCCTCACCGCAATGGCGCCATCGCCCGGCTTCAGTCCATTCACCCATCCCTGTACGCGTGTCCATGTCGTCTGGCGATGCCCTAGCCTCCTTCCGCCACGTTGTTGCCGCCTTGCCTTTCGCGTTGGATGATGTAGAGGCCGTAAACGCGTGCTCGGTGCGGTGGCATGCGCATGGAGATCCGGGTGATAAGCGGACTATGGACCTCTGGGCCTACTGCTTCACGCGTCGGTACTTTGTCCTGAAGCAACGTGACCGTCGCCAGGTCCAGACCGAACACGAGGAGCTGATAGAACGCACCTATCGCAACGTCATCGACAAGATCGGGCAGCTGAAAAACCCTGATCGCTTCGCATCGTGGGTCAGTAAGATTTGCAAGAACACGTACATCAACTTCTTGCGCCGCACACACCAGCTCGAACCAGTGGAAGACGTGGAGCTGTACACTGAGGGCGTCGAGCACAACGAGTCGGAGCGGCTCGACCTGGAAGAGTTTGTGCGAATGCTCGCCGTGGCCATTGCCATGCTGCCCGATTTCTCCCGTGAGATTGCCGAACGCCGTTTGCTGAAACAACAATCGTACGATCAAATCAGCGAAGAGCTGGATCGCCCCATTGCCACCGTGCGCACTTATGCACACCGGGCGGTCCATGCGCTGCGGAAAAACCCTCGTCTTCTTGCTTTCTTTGATAAAGGTGGCCGTGAACCGCCAACCTAGACGTTATATCTGTCGGCGAAGCCTGTCTGCAACAGAGAGCGCCGTTGCTCTCGGCTAGCCTTTCCGAAAGGGAAGCGGCCATGCCCAGAGACAATCGGGCCTTCGCCATTTGTATACCCGTGCTGGGGTGTTTGACTACCATGCCTGAACCACTGTTTGACGATTATCTCGACCTCTCCAACGCAGAACGCGCTGCCCTGCGCCGCTACGTGGACGCACATCCAGAGCTGTCGGGCGACCTCACCGCTGTAGAAATGATCGATCGGATGGCGCGTGCTGTCGGAACGGTGTACGGAGCGACCGAAGCGGCAGGCAACGACGAGGTACTGCGGTATCTGGTGTACACACGCATGCTTCAGCCTGGGGTCCCTTCGCCGCTTGCGCCGCTGTGGACCGCGATGGATGCGCGTGCTGCCGCCGAGCCCAGCTTTGCCGCCCGCCTGGAGGCGTTGCAGCAGTCGCTGCAGGATGCAGAGCCCGAGGTAGATGCCGTTGCACAGTTCGAACGGCTTTCGACCCATCGCCTGACGCAGGGCGCGCCCAGCAGGTTGGACCGCGCCCCTCGGCGAAGTGCCCGCGCGAGCACGCGCAGGGTTTGGCGGTGGACGGGAGCCGCTTTGGCCATGCTCATAGGCGTCTACGGCGCCCTGTTCACAGTAAGCCAGGTCCAAGAGTCGGCTGTTCAGCAGCTGGCCGTCCTGGGGAGCGCCGCGCTGGGCGACTCGGCCGCGGGGCCCACGCGAGGCATCGTCATGCCGCCCCGCAACGAGGCGATCTCGACAGACGAGCTTTTCAGGCAGGCAACACGCATGCTCCGCAATGCCAGGTCTACGTCGCTGGGTCTTTTCCCTCAATACAACCCCGACAGCTTGGCGGAGTCGATCGTAGCATTGGAAGCCGTCATCAGCCGAGAAGAAGACGACAGCTTCTACATCGGCCAGGCGCATTTCGTCCTGGGGCAAGCGTATCTGCTCCTCGACGATGCCGATGCAGCCCAAGCCTCGCTTGAGGCCGCCCTGTCCAGCGGTGCGCACAGTGCCACGCTGGCACAAGAGCAATTGGATGTCCTGTCACGGTGAAGGCAGCACCATGTTACAGTTGTTGATTGGTCGCCCTAGGGGTGTAGCGTATCTTTCACTCTACATTTCTTCAATACGCTGCTGATACGCTGTTAGCGTTTACCTATGCCCTACGTTGTTACCGAGGCTTGCATCAACTGCAAGCACACCGACTGCGTGGAAGTGTGCCCCGTAGACTGCTTCTACGAAGGCCCGAACTTTCTGGTCATCAACCCCGATGAATGCATCGATTGCAACGCGTGCGTTCCCGTGTGTCCCGTCGAGGCGATTTATGCCGACGACGAACTGCCCCCTGAATACGAGCATTATGCGCAATGGAATGAATATCTGGCGCAGCAATGGAGCGAACTTGGCTACAACCTCACGGAGAAGAAGGAGTCCATGCCGTATGCCGATGAGTGGCAATACGCCGAGAAGTCTGAGCAGGACATCCTAACCTGGGAGGCGTGAGCCGTCACGTCTGCGAGGCGGGTACGGTAGGGTGCTGAAAGTGCTCTAAGGCTATCGCTGCGGCCAGTTGCTCTGCTCGTTTCTTGCTGCTGCCAATGCTTGGCCCATAGGCCTCGCCGTCCACCCAGACGACCACCGTGAAGCGTTTGTCATGGCTGGGGCCTTCCTCGCCCACGACCTCGTAACGCGGCTGGTGCCACGCCTGTGCCTGCGCGTACTCGAGCAGCAGGCTCTTGAAATTCTCGCGCTTCGTAGCCAGGGCGTCCAGGTCGAGCGCGTCGAGCAGGGTGCGGTAGATGAACCGGCGTGCAGCCTCCATGCCGAGGTCCAAATAGATGGCCCCGATAAAGGCCTCCATTGCGTCGGCGAGGATGGTGCGGTTGGCACGGCCGCCCGACTGCTCCATGTTGTCGCTGATCAGCACATGCCGCCCCAGATCGAGGCGCTCCGCCCAGCGGCTGAGGGCCTTGCCGTTGACCAGTTTGGCTCGCATGCGCGTCAGGAAGCCCTCGTTCTCACCGGGGTACAGGGCATACAGATGCTCAGCGGTGACGAAGCCTAGCACGGCGTCGCCGAGAAACTCGAGGCGCTCGTTGGAGGCCAGGTGGCTTTCGGAGGGGTCTGTGCGCAGCAGCGAGCGGTGCTTCAGGGCCTGCTCGTACAGCCGCAGTGGCCCAATGGGGGCGCCTACCAAGGCCTCTAGCGCCGCGCGGTCTACCAACGCATTGGCATCATCAGGCATCGCCGCCTCGAGCGAGGCGGTTGAGGCACGCGACCTAAACAAAGAAAGCAGGGAAAAACGCACTGCGGAACGCTACATACGCGATAGTGAGCTACGCAATATACGACGTTGCGCCAGCCGCACCATCCTGTTTTCGATACAGGGGCTGTTCTGTAACGACAAATCCCCGTAGCTGGAGGGCGGAAACATCCCGCTGCGTTGCCTGATAGGATCGCTCCAATCTATCACCAACGAGCCTCTGCCATGAACCACGCCTACGTTGAGCGCGTCGTCGATCTGATCGACCCAGCGGGAAATATCTTGTTCAACACGACCTATGAGGAGGCCGCCGCTGCCGTCAAGGCGGGTGATGCCGAGCGTGTTGGGCAGATTGAGGGGCAGTTCGCCATCTGGCAACACGACGGCAAAACCGTGCGGCTGGCGCGCTCCATCGGTAGGCCCTTGAGGTACTTCCTGGCGAAGCTGGTGGACGGTCCGTGCCTCATCGTGGCCGAGCGGATGGACGAGATCCAGGCCTGGCTCAACGAAAACGGCCTGGACGATCAGTTCCACCCGTCGTACACGCGCATGGTGCCTGCGCACCACATTGTGGAGTTGCAACTCGTGGGCTGTCCCGATCCCAACCCCACGAACACCCGCTTCTTCACGCCCGAGCGCAACGCGCTGCCCACCGACCTCGACGTCATCGGCGAGCAGTACATCGGCGCGCTCGACCGCATGTGCGATGCGTGGCTCGACACGATCCCCGCTGATGCGCCCATTGGCGTGCTGTTCTCCGGTGGCATTGACAGCGGCGCGGTCTTTCTGGCGCTCTACCATCGGCTGCTGCAGCGCGGCGAGGCACCACAGCGGCTCAAGGCGTTTACGCTGTCGGTACAGGGCGGGTCGGATGCCACGCAAGCGATGCAGTTCATGAAAGCCCTTAGCCTGGACCTCTTCTTGGAAGTCGTGGACGTGGCGCTGGAGGACATCGACTACCGCGAGGCGATCCGCGTGGTCGAAGACTACAAGCCGCTCGACATCCAGTCCGCCACGATGGCGCTGGCGCTGTGCAAAGGCATCCGCGAGCGCTACCCCGACTGGGCGTACCTCGTGGACGGCGATGGCGGTGACGAGAACCTGAAGGACTATCCCATCGAGGAGAACAGCGAGCTGACCATTCGCAGCGTGCTCAACAACCTGATGCTGTATCAGGAAGGCTGGGGCGTGGATGCCATCAAGCACTCGCTCACCTACTCAGGCGGCCAGAGCCGGGGGCACATCCGCTCGTACGCGCCGGCTAAAGCGCTGGGCTTCCAAGGGTTCAGCCCGTTCGCCGTGCCGCAGGTGATCGAGGTGGCCGAGGGCATCCCCTTCATCGAACTCACCGACTGGGACCACGGGAAGCTGTATGCGCTCAAGGGCGAGGTCGTCCGGCGGGGCGTCAAGGCCGTCACGGGGATGGACATGCCGATCTTCGAGAAGCAGCGGTTCCAGCGCGGCGCTGTGGATGCCGAGCAGTTCGATGCGGTCTTCCCAAAGCATGAAGCCGCCTACCGCACCGCCTTCTCAAAAATCTGGGGTTAGAGGGAGCACCGCATGGCGCACACCGTGCCGGGCAGCTCAAACGGAAGCGACGTGACGATTACGGACGCCGATATCCTCGCTGCACGCGGCGCAAAGGCCGATGTGGACCCATTCGTGCCGTACGCCTTCCTGGTGGAGCCCGAGCATGCCGCGAGCGGCCGTGTGGAGGACGTAGCCACGCTCTTCCTGACCAACCGCGAGTGCCCGTTCCGTTGCCTGATGTGCGACCTGTGGCAGCACACGACCGACGCCCCTGTGCCCGTCGGCGCGATCCCGGCGCAGATCGACCATGCCCTGGATCGGTTGCCCGCTGCCCAGCACGTCAAGCTCTACAACAGCGGCAATTTCTTCGACCGGAAAGCCGTCCCCATCGCCGACCACCACGCCATTGCTGAGCGGGTGCGCGGCTTCGAGACGGTCATCGTAGAGAACCACCCGAAGCTATGCGGCCCGGCCGTCGCGCGGTTCCGCGACCTGATCGCGCCTGCTCGGCTCGAAGTAGCGCTCGGGCTAGAGACCATCCATCCCGAGGTGATGCCGCGCTTGAACAAGCGCATGACGCTGGCCGACTACGAACGCGCTGTCAGGTATTTGCGCACCCACGACATCGACGTGCGCACGTTCATCTTGCTGCGTCCGCCGTGGCTGAGCGAGGCCGAGGGCGTGGCGTGGGCGGTGAAGTCGGTGGCGTACGCGTTTGAGGTGGGCGTGCAGTGCGCCGCCGTCGTGCCCGTCCGTGGTGGCAACGGCATGATGGAGCGCCTCGCCGACTCGGGCGATTTCAACCCGCCGTCGCTGGCCTCGATGGAGGTGGTGCTGGAGGCGGGGCTCGCCATGCGGCGCGGCCGCGTGTTCATGGACCTGTGGGATGCCGAGCAGTTCACCACCTGTGCCGCGTGTGCCGTCACGCGCATCGAGCGCATGCATCGGATGAACTTGACGCAGCAGATTGAGGCGGCGGTGCCCTGTCCGACCTGTGGACACGGGCTGTCCTGAAATTCGCGCATCGGAGGCGGGGCAGATCGCGTGTTCACGGGTATACACCGCGTAACGACGGATGATGAGGGTACTTACCGATGCCTCTTGTCCCCTCGGCGCAGAAGTTGCCTCTACTTTGGGCCTCATTAACCATCAACGTTGCTTGTCCCATGCCTGCTATCCAACGCGCGTTCGCGTTCGTTCTTCTCCTTGCCCTCACCGTTGCGCCCGCACTGGCGCAAGCACCCAACGCCGCCATCCTGACGGGGGTCGTCGTCGATGACTCGACGGGTACGCCACTCGCTGGCGTCAACGTGTTCATCTCTGAATCCACCATCGGTACGCTGACCGATGGCGATGGCCGCTACCGCATTGAGCGCGTGCCGTTGGGCGCGCACCGGCTCTACGTGTCGCTGCTCGGCTTCGAGCCGCAGCCGCTCGACATCATGCTGCGCGAGGCGCGGGTCTACACCTATGACTTTCGGCTGAGCGAACGGCCCATCGAGCTGGACGGCGTAGAGGTCATTGCCAAGGAAGACAAGCGGTGGCAGCGCAACTACGAGCGCTTCGTCAAGCTCTTCCTGGGCGAGACGCCCAACGCACAGGGCGTGGTCATCAAGAATCCCGAGGTGATCGACTTCCAGGGCGGCCTGGCCAACATGAAGGCAACGGCATCAGACATTTTGGTCATCGAAAACCCGGCGCTTGGCTACCGCATCCAGTATTTCCTGAAGGACTTCGAGGCCACGCCCACGCGCACCAGCTACGACGGCGAGCCGCTCTTCGAGGAGATGGAGCCCGAGACGCTGGAGCAGAAGCAGGAGTGGGAGGATGCGCGCCGCGAGGCCTTCATCGGCTCCGTGCGGCACTTCCTCCTGGCCGCCATCGCCAACCGGCTACAGCCACAGGGGTGGGAGATCTTCCTCCGACCGTTTGATGGCAACGGACCCAGCGGGCCGCGCTTCAGCGACCGCCGCCAACCCATCAAGCTGGAGGACGTGCTCAAGCCCACGGGCAACCCGAACGAGTGGGAGCTGGCCTTCGAGGGCGCGCTGGAGATCTACTTTAAAGGCGAGCGTGAAGACGACGCCTACCGCCAGTGGACGCAACGCCCCGATGTGCGCGTAGGCCGCGACCCGTTCCAGAAGTCGTGGATCTACCAAGAGCGCGGCCCCGTCCTGATCGACTACAAGGGCGACCTCTCACAACCGTACGGCATCACGCAGACCGGCTACTTCGCCTTCGAACGCATGGCCGACGACGTGCCGAAAGAGTACCGACCAGGACGTTGATGGCCCGCTGGCCTCATGGTAGCCTGGGCGTACTCCGTTGAATAGATCATGCTGGCCACGTCCTGGCTGCTTGCATGTCGATGGAGGGTGCCGTGTATTGGTGGCACACCCTCGATTGCGTTTACAGGTATGCCGTATCGTCTCCTCTCGCTGTGTCTGCTCACGCTATGCATGATCGGCTGCGTGCCCAGCCGCTCGATCCAGCAGTGGACGCCGCCACAGACGCTGTCGGCCGTCAATGCCGAGTTGCGGGGCAAGGTAGAGCGCATCTACCTCGTCGATGGCACTGTGGTGCGGTTCGCCCGAAACATCGAAGTACGTCCTGACTCTGTGGTGTGGAGGGACTACAACACCGACCAGCACAAGGCAGTGAGTGTTGATTCCGTAGACTACATCCGAGCCACACCGCGGTACCCCGCCGACCGGGTGACCAAAAAGCGCCGAACGGGTATTGGGATAGGAGGTGTCGTAGGCTTAGCTGGTGGAACCGTGTATGCCGTGGCGCGCCCGCGCGATACGTGCCTGCTCATATGCGGTATCGAAATCCTAGCCGATGTGGTGCTGGTGCACGCGGCTGTCTGGGGCGCACAAGCAGTAGCTGCGCTCGTCGTTTTGCAGCCTCGCTTGCCCAAGCCGCAAGTGGTATATCGAGGACCTGTCGAGCACTACCTCCAGGCCGAGGCCGCAGCGCGCCGAAACCCCTAGCCGACAGGGCAGATTGAAGCGGCGAAGACACCACTCTGCACGCCGCATCCATGAAGCACATCCTCCCCATCGCGCTTGCCGCCGTTCTGGTCACCTGGGTACACACCGCGTGCGCGCAAGTCGCCGACCGTCCTGCACTGACGCTGGAGGCCATCCACAACTCGGCCGCGTTTGTGGGTGAGAGCTTCGAGGGCGGGCGCTGGGCGGCCGAAGGCCCGGTCATCACGTTTATCGATTTTGATCGCACCTCGCAAACGACCGATCTCGTCAGCTTCAACCTGGAGACCGAGCAGCGGACCACCCTCATTGAGGGACGCAGGCTGATCGCGGCCGACGTGGCGCGGCCGATCTACATCGAGGACTACGCCTACAGCGCCAATGGCACCAAGGTGTTGCTCTACACCGACTCGGAGCGCGTGTGGCGCCGTAACACCAAGGGCTTCTATTACCTCTACGACACCGCCTCGGGCGACCTCCAGCCCATCGCCGACCGCGCCAAGGGCTTCCAGATGTTCGCTAAGATGGACCCGGCGGGCGAGCGCGTCGCCTTCGTGCGCAACCGCGACCTGTTTGTGGTGGATGTGGAGACGATGACCGAGACGCAGCTGACGGATAACGGATCGCCGGGCTGCATCATCAACGGCACGTCGGATTGGGTGTATGAAGAAGAGTTTGGCCTGCGCGACGGGTGGCAGTGGAGCCCCGATGGCCGCCACCTCGCGTTCTTCCAGTTTGATGAGACCAGCACGCGCGAGTTCGCCATGACCGACCTTCGCGAGCAGTACCCCACGTACGAGCGCTTCCGCTACCCCAAGGCGGGCGAGACCAATTCTGAGGTTCGCATCGGCGTCATCGATATGGACACGCAGACCACGCAGTTCTTTGACACGCAGACGTGGCAGGCGGGCGGCGAGCGCTACGAGTACATCTCGCAGATCGGCTGGACGCCGCAGGTGGACGGCACGCACTACATCGGCATGTTACGCCTGAACCGCAACCAGAATCAGCTCGACGTGCTCTACGGCAACCCCACCACGGGCGAAGTGATGACAGTGCTGCAAGAGCAGGAGCCGACGTGGATCGAGGTCGAGAACGGGTTCAGCAGCCAGAGCAGCGTGGGCAAGATCACCTACCTGCGCGACGACGCTCACTTCGTGTGGCAGAGCGAGACCGATGGCTACCTGCACCTCTACGTCTACACCAACGACGGCACGCCGCAAGGCGCCTTGACGTCGGGCGCGTGGGAGGTGACGCAGTTCCACGGGCTCGACGAGCAGAACGGTTTCGCGTACTTCACCGCCGCCAAGGAGAACGCGCTGGAGCGCCACCTCTACCGCACGAGCTATCGCTTCACGGATGCGGGGCTGACGGTCGGTGAGCCTGAGCGCATCACGGAAGAGCGGGGCACGCACGGGGTCAACATGTCGAGCGATCTCAGCTACTACATCGACAGCCACAGCAGCGCCGCCAAGCCCACGACCGTCACGCTGCACCGCGCCGACGGCACGCAACTCGACGTGCTGGAGGACAACAGCGCGCTGATCCAGACGCTGGCCGACCACGCCCTGCCCACGCCCGAGTTCACCAGCGTCCCCGGCGCCGACGGCACCGCACTCAACGCCTACCTCATCAAGCCCAGCACGTTCGACGAGACCCAAACCTATCCGCTGCTGATGTACGTCTACGGCGGCCCCGGCTCGCAGACGGTCACCGACAGCTGGGGCGGCTCGCGCTACCTGTGGCACGCCTATCTCGCCGAGCAGCATGGCATCATCGTGGCCAGCGTGGACAACCGCGGCACGGGTGGGCGCGGCAAGGCGTTCAAGAGCGCCACGTACAAGCAGCTCGGCCTGCTCGAAGCCGCTGACCAGATCGTGGCGGCCCAGCACTTCGGCGACCTCGACTACATCGACGCTGACCGCATCGGCATCTGGGGGTGGAGCTACGGCGGGTTTATGACGCTGCTATCGCTGCTCACCGAAGACGGCCCGACCACATTCAAAACCGGCGTCTCGGTGGCGCCCGTCACCGACTGGCGGCTCTACGACACTATCTACACCGAGCGCTACATGTCCACGCCGCAAGCCAACCCCGACGGCTACCGCACCACCGCGCCGCTCGCCTACGCCGACCGCCTCAGCGACGACCAGGACCTCCTGCTCATCCACGGTGACTTCGACGACAACGTGCACTTCCAGAACGCCGTGCAGATGGCCGACGCGTTCCAGGCGGCCAACAAGCAGTTCGAGTTCATGATGTACCCCGGCCGCAACCACGGCATCTACGGCGGCGCCACACGCCTCCACCTGTTCACGATGGTCACCAACTTCCTCGCCCGCACGCTCGGCGCCGAAGCGACCGCTGAACAGTCGGGCATGTGATCTCACTGACCCCTCGCCTCGGAAAAACAAAAAACGCCAGCCTGAGGATGTGGGGTCCTAGGCTGACGCGGGTGGTGGTGCAATGCCCGTAAGCTCACACCTCCGTGGGGATGGGATAGAGGCTAGGCCCCTAGAATTGCTTCACGAACGACTGATGACCGCGTGCCATGAGCGTTGACTTGTCCGCTGTGGCCAGGGCATGGCTCGTGTACTCTTTGTAGAGGACGAGGTACATCGGGGCGCCGTCGCGCTGGACCTCTTTGATCCACGTACCGGCAACCGAGTTCTTGACATCGGTGGCGGAGGTAGCGTTGCGGAAAGCGCCGATCTGCAGCGTGTAGCTGCCTTGCCCGGTGCTGGGCGAGGTCGTGGTAGACGTAGGCGGCACGTAGGCCGACGTCGGTTGCGGCGTGGGCTGATCGGCAGCAGTGGGCAGCGCGTTGCCATAGACCGAGCCGCTCGAGTAGGGACGTTCGGTCGCAGGGGGCTGGGTGGCTACCGTCGCGGCGGTCTCCGGGTAGATGTGGACTTTGGTGATGCCGCCGTCGAGCAAGCCAAGTTGTTGGGCGGCCGCGCCCGAGAGGTCGATGACGTGGTCGCGTGAGGCCATCATGCGGTCGTTGACGCGCACGCGCACCTCGCGCTGGTTCGTCGGGTTGACCACGCGGACCCACGTGCCGAAGGGCAGGGTGGGGTGGGCGGCCGTCAGCGCTTCGTGGTTGTACGCTTCGCCGCTGCGCGTCGTGGCGCCGTGAAACGCTGGGCTGTACCAGTTGGCGTAGCCGAAGGTCGGGATGGCAGCATCGGCCGAAGCGGCTGTCGCGCCGGGGACCTCATTGGTCGTAGTCGGGTTGGCCGCGGGCGACGTCGTGGCCACGGTGCCGGACGTCTCGGAGGGCAGCGGCGTGGACCAGGTCGTGGGCCGCTGGCGATCGGTCTGGCTATCGCGGGTTGCGTATTGAGGTGCCGTGCAGCCTACAGTGAAGAGGGTGGCCGTTACGAGCAACAGCGCCAGCGAGCGGAAGGAATGCAGGCGTGTCATGGCGGTAGGAAGTTGTGTGGGTAGCAGAGAGAATGTGATCTCTCGTGAGGGGGCGAGATCACGCCAATCCCCTTGTCTACTTCCGTGCCAACTTTTTCGTATCGACCAAAATGACCCTGTTTTAAGCCGTTTCGTCGATAAAACGCGCTGGTTCGTCGAAAAAATCTCAGAAAGGGACCAATTTGGGCAGCCTCGGCGATTTTATCGCCAGGCGAAGCAGCCTTACCACGTGTCACGGGTATAGGCGGCCTCTCATCCATACTCGGCCTAGCTACCATGCGTATCACCATTCTGACGGCAGGCTCACGCGGCGATGTACAGCCGTACATTGCCCTCGGCAAAAGCCTGGCAGAGGCGGGCTATACAGTCACGGTGGCTGCGCATGCGCCGTTCGAGGCGTTTGTAGAGGGGCACGGGCTGGCGTTCGCCCCCATGTCGGGCGATCCCAAGGCGATGTTGGAGGGCGAGAAGGGCCGGGCGTGGCTGGAGACGAACGGCAACCCGATCCAGTTCGTGCGTGGCGCCATCGAGCTGGCGCGTCCTGAGCTGCGCGCCATGCTGGCCGACTGCATCCAGGCCACCGAAGACGCCGAGGCGATCCTGTACCCTACGCTGCTCGCGTTTGCAGGAACCTCCATCGGCGAGGCGCGCGGCATCCCGGCGATCCCGGCCTACCTTCAACACGTCCACCCGACGCGCCACTACCCGCCGCCGTTCGCACAGCAAGTTTCGGCGTTCGGTGGGCGGATGAAACAGTTCACCTACCGAGCGGGCTATGCGCTGTTCTGGCGCCTCATCCGCGACGACGTGAACGCGTGGCGGCGCTCGGCGCTGGGGCTCCCGTCGCTGCCCAACGGCGCGCCCATTACGCAGTGGATGCAGAAGGCGCCCCTGTGCTTGTATGGTTTCAGCCGCCACGTGCTGCCTGCGCCCAACGACTGGCCTGCCAACGCGCACGTCACGGGCTACTGGTTTCTGGACGCGCCCGAGTGGACGCCGCCGCCTGCCCTCGCGGACTTCCTGGACGGCGGGCCGCCGCCCGTCTACATCGGCTTCGGCAGCATGACCAACCGCGATCCCGAGGCGGTGGCAACGACCGTCGTGGAGGCGCTGCGCCGCACGGGCGAGCGTGGGCTGCTGCTCACGGGCTGGGGCGGCATTGCCGACTTGAACCTGCCCGACTCCGTATTCGTCATCGACGGGGCGCCGCACCACCAGCTGTTTCCGCGCATGAAGGCGGTGGTGCATCACGGAGGCGCAGGCACGACAGCAGCCGGGCTGCGCGCGGGCCGCCCATCGGTGCTCGTGCCGTTCTTCGGCGACCAGCCGTTCTGGGGCTGGCGCGTCAACGCGCTCGGCGTAGGCCCTGAGCCCGTTCGCCGGAAGCAGCTCTCCGCTGACCGCTTGGCGCACGCCATCCGGCACGCCGCCACAGACAGCGGCATCACCACGAGAGCGGCCCAGTTGGGTCGGCAGATTGAGGCCGAGCACGAGGCGAAGGCATGGCTACCGCTGATTGAGCAGGCCGTCACGCGCGCTAGCCGAGGGGCGTCGTCGGGTCGGTGAAGACTGCATCGTCTACGGAGGCGGGTGCCGCGAGGCCGTCGGTGAGGAGGGCGAAGCTGCCGTCGAGGCTAGCTTTTCGGGCCGACATGTAGACCGGACCTTCAGGCGTGCTCAGCTCCTGGTAGTCGCTCCAGGTGTAGAAGCGTGGCGCCGCCGTGGGCTGGCCGTTTTGCAGGCGGAAGGCCCACTGCGTCACCTGGCCCGTGGCCTTGTCGGTGTAGACCCAGTACGTGTCGCCCGGTGTGAGGCCCACACCTTCGAAGGCCAGCGTGATCACGTCGCGCTCGGCGTTGGACGAGTCGGCCAGGTACTCGCGCTCCACGCCGGGGTCGAGCAGCTTGGCAGGAAAGAGCAGCCAGTACGTGTCGTTGATGTAGCTGCGGTAGGCACGAAACACCAAGTCGTCGTTCTCCTCCTCGGCCACGGGGGTGCCGTTGAGATAGGCCTGGCCAGCCTCGTAGTCATTCGTGTTGAACAGCACCACGTACGTCGAGTCCGTGCCGCCTTCCCACTCGGCGCGGTAGCGGCCCGTCACGCGGTCCCACAGGTGCTGGCGGGATACCGAGGATTGGCCGCCCCGCTCAAAGCCGAAGTCAAAGCGCAGGTAGCGCATGGCCGCCAGCGCCGCCTCGCCGCCCGAGGCGTTGAGTGCCGCCAGCGCCACGCTGTCTGCTTTGGTCTCGACAGGAGCGTAGTCCACCGCTACCGTCATCGGCGCCTCGGGCTCGGCGGATTCGGGGGCGGCACAGGCGGCCAGTAGGAGGAGGGCCACAAGGGGGAGGGAGCGCATGGGGTAGCGGGGCAATTGAGGAGTAGCAAGCCGAAAGCTAAAGGTTTTGCACTGACCATGAGGTAACGGCCTCGTGCAAAGTTTGCGGAGACCAGCCGCACTCACGCTGGGATCGTGAACGTAAACGTGGAGCCTTCGCCCGGCGCCGAGGCCACCCGGAGTGTACCGCCATGCCGTCTTGCAATGCGCAAGCAGATGGCCAGCCCGATACCCGTACCTGCGTAGTCCTCGCGGGTATGCAAGCGCTTGAACATCTCGAAAATCTGCTCAAAGTAGTCGGGCTTGATGCCAATGCCGTTGTCTTGCACCGAGATCGCCCAGTAGCCGCCGTCACGTTGCGCCGCGACATGAATGACAGGCTGTTGGCCCGGTTGCTGGAACTTGAGGGCGTTGCTGATCAGGTTCTGAAGGAGCAGCTCGATCTGGCCCGCGTCCGCACGGAGGGTAGGCAAGACGTCGGTCGTGATCAGGGCCTTGCGCTCGTCGATGGCTGCGTGCAAGGCGTGCTGCACCTCATCCAGTACGCCGTTGAGGTCCACATCCGTGACGGTGAGCTGGACGCCGCGGAGGCGCGAGTACGCCAGCAGGTCGTCGATGAGCGCGCGCATGCGGCGCGTGCCGTCAGTGACGAAGCCGAGGTACTCCTGCCCCCGCTCGTCGATCTGGTCGCCGTAGCGCTGGACGAACAGGTCAGTGAAGCTGTGGATGGTGCGGAGCGGCTCTTGCAGGTCGTGCGAGGACACGTACGCAAACCGTTCCAACGCTTCGTTGCTCAGCTCCAGGTCGTTCGCGTATGCTTCCAGCTGCTTTCGGGCCGCCACGCGCTCCGTGATCTCGCGGCTGATGGCGATGACCGTGTGACTGTCCTGCTTCACCAAGCGCGCTTCAAAATGCTGGACGTCGCCTTCTTGGTTCGGAAGCGGATATTCCATCACTTGCGTCTCGCCCGTCCGCAAGGTGGTTTGGATGGCCTGGAGCGAGGCTTTGCCAAGCGGCTCGGGTAACACCTCCACCACCGACTTCCCGATGAAGAGGTCGCGGGGGAACGCCAGCGCCTCCTCGGACGGTGGGAAGCAGTCGAGGTACACGCCGTCGGCGTCGAAGACGAAGATGAGGTCGGGCAGCGCCTCAATCAGCGCCCGGTTCCTGGCCTCGCTCTGGGCCAGCTCCTGCTGTGCACTGATCCGTTGTGACACATCGACGAGCACCGCCAGTGAGCGCTCGATCTCGTGATCGGCATCGTAGATCGCGATGGCCGAGAGCAAGATGTCAATCACCGAGCCATCCTTGCGGATGAACTGATACGACACATCGGTGCAGCGGCCTGTAGCGTAGAAGTCCTTCAACACTGCGCGTGCATGCTCGCGCGAGGGCTCCGTCAGAAAATCTACGCTAGGTCTGCCTAAGACCTCGTCGCGTGTGTAGCCCATCACGTCCAGCCAGTAGTCGCTGACCTGCACCAGCTTGCCCTGGCGGTCGATCGAGTGCATCATCACCGGCGTGTGGTGGTAGATCTCGGCGTAATGGTGCGCATCGTGCGGCGTCAGGCGGGCCGTAATCGCGATGGCGTCGCCCAGCAGCGCTGTCGTGAAGGCGACGTCCTGGGCATCCGTAGAGAAATGCCGTTCGAGAGGCACCCCCGCTTGCTGCACCTCAAGAGCAGCCTCGTAGAAGGCGCGGTGGATGACAGGTGCCGCTGCCGCAGACTGATGCAGTGTGCTTCCCAGTTGACATCCGGGGACGTCGGCCAGGGTACGCTTGGCCGAGGCGTTGAGGTACGTACAGACGAACGCGGGGGCCGTATCTGCTCCAGCGGTGGGCTGGTAGATGAGGACGCTGTCCTGAACGAGGTCTAAGATGCCCTCCTCCGGGATGACTAGACTACCGGGCAACGTAGAGGCGAGAAAGTGGAGTATGAAGGGTGACCCAAAAATAGCGGCTTGGCAGGCTGAGTGCCAGGGCGCCGTTACATTCTGCGTAGGCTCGTTGCAATCTGAGCAGCGATACGTGCATTCTGCCGAAGCAGCGCCAGGTTCGTGCGTAGTGAGCGGTCGCCTGTGAGTTCACCCAGGCGCTTGAGGAGGAACGGCGTGACCTCGGCGGATCGGAGCCCGCGTGATGCGGCCTCGACAAGCGCCGCATCGATGGCCGGAGCGATCTCATCGGCAGGGATCTCGGCATCGGCTGGCACGGGTACGGTGACGAGCAGCGCGCTGCGGAGCTGCAGCCGATGGCGTGCTTGGACGAGCGCTGCTACCTCCTCCGGCGTGTCGCAGCGAACGTCCACGGGCAGGCCGCTCGTGCGGCTGTAGAAGGCGGGCATCTCGTCGGTCTGGTAGCCCACCACCGTCACGCCCCGCGTCTCCAGCACCTCGCGGGTGGCCTCCAGGTCGAGGATCGCCTTCGGTCCGGCGCAGACGACGACCATCGGGATGGTAGCCAGCGCCTCCAGGTCGTTGCTCACGTCGAAGCTGCCCGAGTCGGGCGGTCCGCCGCCCCGGTGCACCCCGCCGATGCCGCCCGTGGCAAACACGGGGATGCGGTGCAGGTGCGCGATGTGCATCGTGGTCGCCACCGTCGTCGCCCCGTCCCATCCGCGAGCGACAGCGGCTGGCAGGTCGCGCAGGCTTAGCTTGTGCACGCCCTCGGCCGTCGCCAAGTGCTCAACCTGCACCTCCGACAACCCACACACCACCTCGCCCCCAATCACGCCGATAGTAGCCGGCCGCGCACCCTCCTCAGCGACGATCTCCTCCAACTCCCGCGCCAGCGCCACGTTGTGCGGATGCGGCAGCCCATGCGCGATGACGGTGGATTCGAGGGCTACCATTGAGGACAATTTGCGAGGGTTCATACAATGGATCTAAGTGAGGGTTGGTCATAAATCAGAAAGCAGCAATTAGCAAAGTCGTCATATGATGCCTGGAGAGTGATTAGGGATGGCACTACCTTTTGCAACCTGCTCTAGCATCAAGTCAAAAACGACCTATATGCGCCAAAAACGAATTATGACCACCCCTCATCTAAGTCAGGAGAGGTCGCAGTTCATCGGGCATGTTCAGAGAAACGTTTTTGCGATTCAGGGTTGTCATCCCGAGCGCAGGCCATAGACCGTAGCCGAGAGATCTCCTCCGATTACGAACTGCACGACGTCAGAGCGGGAGATCCCTCGACTGCGCTCGGGATGACATCGTGGAGATGTTATGCTTTCCTTCTGCTGCTAGATTTGGTACCAGAGCCTAAACTGTGTCTTCGGCTAACATGCGGTTAGCCTCCAGAATTAGAGCGACAACCTCTTGCAGGTTCTCGCGGGCCTCTTCGAGCGTGGCACCTTGCGTATTAGCGCCGGGCAGTTCTTCGACGAAGGCGATGTAGCCCTCGGGGACTTTGCAGTAAACGGCTGTAAACATGGGTTTGCGTGTCTTGACTTGATTGCTTACTTCACCAGCCGCTTCAGTTCGTCCACGCGGCGCACGATAGACTCGCGGTCGCGGTTGCGGTATTCCTCGGGCAGCAGCGATCGGCTGGTGCATTCGAGGACGGCGGCGAGGTTCTGCAGCTCGACTTCCAGCGGGTACGTCGGCGGGATGAAGTCTTCCACCACGTCTTCTAGGATCGCAGGCGTGACGCCACCGTCGCCGTTGGTGGCGGCGGCGCGGAACTTGGCGCGGGTGAAGAGCGCCTCCATGTCGGCGCCGCTGAAGGTGCGCTCGCCGTTGCGCAGCGACTCGGGCATGTTGTGCATGGGGATGTTGATGCCCGTGCGCCGCATCATGACGGCCAGCAGCTCCTCGCGCTCCTCGCGGGTGTTGGGGTAGAACAGCGCGATGTGCTCCTCGGCCCGCCCCTGCCGCTTCAGGTCGATGGGCATGAGGTCGGGGCGGGCGGTGACGAGGAAGAAGATGATGCGCCCCCGGTTCTTCGAGTTGCTCATGAACGTGGCGATCTGCCCGAAGACGCGCTTCGAGACGCCCGAGTCACCCTGCTGGTCGCGGTTGCCGAGCGCGGCGTCGGCCTCGTCGATCATCACAGCGACGGGCGTCATGGCCGAGAGCAGATTGAGGATCTTCTCCAGGTTGCCCTCGGTGACGCCCTGCCACTGGCTGCGGAAGTTCTTCAGCTTCACCATCGGGATGCCGATGTCGCCCGCGAAGCAGGTGATGAGGAACGTCTTGCCCGTCCCCACCGGGCCGCTGACGAGGTAGCCCATCGGCATGACGTCGGGACGGCCTTCGCGGAGCGCTTGCGCGGCTTGCCGCAGGTGCGCCTTGGCGTGCTTGTGCCCGGCCACCATGTCCAGGTTGTAGTCCGTCTCGATGAACTCCAGCATGCCGTAGGCTTCGGCCTCGATGAACTCCTTCTTGAGCTCCGAGAGCGTGTCGAACGTCAGCCGCGTGCGGTTCTGGATGACGTCAGCCAGAATGGTGCGCAGCTGGATGTAGCCTAGGCCCGCCGT
>JBCCMF010000006.1:0-33878 GCA_039026435.1 Bacteroidota bacterium | reverse complement strand
CCACGGCGGGCATCGGCATCGGCATCGACCGGCTGACGATGATCATGACGAACCAGGACTCCATCCGCGACGTGATCCTGTTCCCGCTGCTGCGACCTGAGCAGCCGGAAAGCTAACCTAGCTGCGCCTTCGGGCCCTCGAAGGACGAACCTCACGCTTCTGGCAAGATGACGGAGCCACCACGTTCTCGTATCTCATGCTAGACAAAGCCCTTCGTAGCTTCGTTTGGTTGGACGTTCATTTTTGAGCGCAAAAACGAACCAAAAACGCTGTCGATCTCGCAAACGCACAGCGGATGCCTAGCATACAAGGCCACATCTAGCGAGCCGAGAGATTGCGGCATTTTGAGACGGTGTGCCTTGGCTCGCTAGCTGAACGCGCTCATCCACTCTTCCCAACGCGCTCCTGTCAGCGAGATCGACGCTGGAGGCTCGCCATGCTCGCTTTGGTCAGGTGATGTATTTCGAGGGATTATTCAGACGCTTCTCAGGAGAAGTTTGGCCCCTGATCGGCATACGCATGTTCTGGGAAAGCTGATTCTCGATTTCGCTTTGGCGTGAAGAGGCATTATATTTGTGGACGACCCGTTAACCCCGGCTGCCCCCTATGTTTGCCGTAGGCCACGTGCTCATCTCCGACGACGTGCTGGACGCTCCGTTCACGTGCAACCTCGGCGCGTGCTTCGGCGGATGCTGCGTGCAAGGGGAGTCCGGTGCGCCTCTCGAACCGCATGAACGCGCACAACTCGAGGCCGCCCTCCCCATCGTCCGCGACGTGCTCCGTCCCGAAGCACTAGAGGTCATCGAACGCGACGGCGTGTGGGAAGAGTTGGAAGACGGCAGCTACGCCACCACGTGCGTGGGCGGTGCCGAGTGCGTCTTCGTCGAGTACCACGGCCGCGTCGCCAAGTGCTCGATTCAGAACGCCTACTACGCGAGCCGCACCGACTTCGAGAAGCCGATCTCGTGTCACCTCTTCCCGCTGCGCATCGAGCGCGTGGGCGACTACGACTTGGTCAACTACGAGGCCATCGACCTGTGCGCGCCCGCCCGAGCGCTGGGGCGCAAGCTGAACGTGCAAACCGCCACGTTCCTCGAGAAGCCGCTCACCCGCAAGTACGGCGCGGCGTGGTATCAGGACTTCCTGACGGCCGTCGGCTATCACACCCCATCACCCGCCACCAACTGACCTTCCGCCAACCTTATTTGCCTTCGGCACCGTCGCGATGCTCAACCTCCAGCAGAAACAGTCGCTCCAGCAGAAGCTGTCGCCGCAGCAGATCCAGTACATCAAGCTGCTCCAGCTGCCTACGCTGGCCCTTGAACAGCGGATCAAGGCGGAGATGGAGATCAACCCGCTCCTCGAAGAAGGCGAGGACATGGACGAGATTACGGAGACCGACACGACGGACGAACTGAGCGATTCGGACGAAGCCGAGACGGCGGTAGACTTGCAGGAGGAGCGCAAGGAGGCCGAGGAGAAGAAGGAGGAGCAAGACTACGACTGGGACGAGTACCTCAACAGCAGCGACGACCTCTACGGCTACAAGGCGCGCGTGGACCACAGCGCCGAGGAGGACGACCGCGAGATGCCCATGCCCGCCCGAACGAGCATGACCGAGCATCTGCGCGAGCAGCTCTCCTTCCTCGACCTGGACGACCACGAAGAGCTCGTCGCCGATCAGATCATCGGCTCCATCGACGAAGACGGCTACCTACGCCGCTCGCTCGACTCCATCATCGACGACATCATGTTCAATCAGGGCACGCTGCTGAGCGACGAAGTGGTGGAAGACGTGTTGCACCGCATCCAGCGCCTCGACCCGCCCGGCATCGCCGCGCGCGACCTGCAGGAATGCCTGCTCGTCCAGCTCGAAGTGCTCCCCGACGACCTCGATGGCCGCGACGTGGCCATGCGCATGCTGCAGAAGGCGTACAAAGCCTTCACGATGAAGCACTTCGACCAGATCATGAAGAAGCTGGACGTAGAGCCGTACGAGCTCAAGGCCGCCTTCGACCTTATCCAGCGCCTCAACCCCAAGCCCGGCGAAGGCGAGTTCTCGGCGTCGCAGAACTACATCACGCCCGACTTCACGGCGCGCTTCATCGACGACGAGTTCATCATCATGCTGAACGGCCGCAACGCGCCGCAGCTGCACATCTCGCGGCAGTACCGGACGATGCTAGAGCAGCTCTCGGCCGAGCAGCGCGGCAGCAAGAGCGCCGCCAGCCACATCCAGGGCGAGACACGCAACTTCCTCAAGAGCAAGATGGAGTCGGCACGCTGGTTCATCAACAGCATCAACCAGCGCCGCCAGACGATGCTCAAGGTGATGCACGCCATCGTGGAGATCCAGAACGAGTTCTTCCGCTTTGGCGAAGGCTACCTCAAGCCGATGATCCTGAAGGACGTGGCCGAGCGCATCCACATGGACATCTCCACCATCAGCCGCGTCGTCAACGGCAAGTACGTGCAGACCGAGTTCGGCGTCTACGAGCTCAAGTACTTCTTCTCCGAAGGCCTCAGCACCGACGGCGGCGACGAGATCTCGAACAAAGAGGTCAAGGCCATCATCCAGAGCATCATCGACAAGGAGGACAAGAAGAAGCCCCTCTCCGACCAGCGCATCGCCACGATGCTCGAAGGCAAAGGCTTCAAGATCGCCCGCCGCACCGTGACCAAGTACCGCGAGCAGCTTGGCATTCCCGTGGCACGGCTACGCAAGGAAATCATCTTGGCTTAGCTGCTACCCTGCCTAGTAGCCCAGAACGGCAAAGGGGGGCGCCTCAACATCGCCAGTCGCACGGTGACGAAGTACCGCGAGCAGTTCGGCATCCCGGTAGCCAGCCTGCGCAGGGAGATCATTCTAGCCTAGCCTGCAGAGTCAGGGCTGGCAGTAGTGATATGGGCAATACTACACTAGCTTTTGGTTGACGCTTATGTTACGCTAGCGTAACTTGCCAAGTACTCTTGTGCAGTTCCCCAGACTTACGTCAGCGTTCGTTAGCTGAACTAAATGTGGGACTCGGCACGCAAGCAGACAGTGTGTCTCTGCAGTCTTCGGTGTGTCGCACAAGGTTCCGGTTCGCGTAGTTCAAGCCTCTCATCCCGTCTTCATCTGATGCCACTCCTCAAGGATTTGGTTGCCCCGCACTACCGCGCGGTGCTGGTGCTGCTCTTTTCGTTCATCCCCCTTGCTGCCAGCGCTGTGCATGGTCAGACGCTCTTGCCGCATCCAACACCAGAAACGATCAATTTTGGGCAATCTACTGCCCTTAGTGGCGATGGGGTCACAGCACTGGTTACAAGCTATCAGCCAGGCGTCCCCGCACCCGTCTATGCATATACTCGTACGGACACGGGATGGGCGGAGCTCCCCTCTCTTACGCCGCCTCCGGGCGCCACCAACTTATACGGCGCTGAGGTAGCACTTAACTACGATGGCACCCGGGCACTGATCAGTACACCCCAAAATCGCACGGGAGACGTAGTGCACGCCTATGTGCGCTCCGATTCAGCGTGGCGCTTGCATGGCACGATTCGAGCAGCCGATCTGGGGGCCTCTGATGGATTCGGCCAATCACTGGCCCTGGATAGCTCTGGGCTGACGGCTGTGGTAGGCGCCAGCCAGCAGCGTGAGCGCCAGGGAGCTGTGTACATCTTCCAGCTTGAAGGCCAATCCTGGCAACAACAAGCCAAACTCACCGCGCCCGACGGCCAGAGCGGCGATGCATTTGGACATGACGTCTTCATCGACGAGGCTGGATCAACAGTATTGGTGGGCGCCCTAGGTCACGAGGATCCCGGCACAGGTAACCCATCGGCGTATGTGTACAGCCGTAGTGGTACTCAGTGGACGATGCAGGCGAAGCTTCACCCAGAAACACCTCCGAGCACCCTGATATCCAACATCGGCCTTCACCTTAGCCGCTCGGGCATGTATGCGGTGCTGACCGCGCGCGCTACACCCACCTACCCTGACGGGGCAGCCTTCGTTTTTCATCGCAGCGGCGATTCATGGTCGCAACAGGCTGAAGTTGGCGTCCCAGCCGACCTTCCCGAATCTAGCAGCTTTGGGCAGGAAGCCGTGCTAGACGCAAACGGCAACACGTTGGTGGTGACGCAGACTGAGGGGGTCATCCCCACCATAAGTACACAGTCTGCGGGGCAGGTCTTCGCCTTCCGCCGCACAGGCACTACATGGAGCCCAGCGCACCGACTGCCTATCACGGGACAGCGTCGATTACGCAAAAGTATGCATCTGTCGCTGTCCAATGACGGCCTCACACTGCTTGCCTCAGAGCCTGAGTACCTCTGGGGGTCCAAGCATATCGGCGCGGTGTACCCGCTCGATCTCGGCAGAGGCGCCACGTTCAATGTCCGCCCCCCCTCCATTGACCGATATTCTACAGGCGATACCCTCACCATCGGGTGGGCATCGTACAACCATGCCGGACAGGTCAACCTAGATCTGTATTCAGATCGAGGAAATTTCGTTGAGTCCATCGCGGCAAATATTGACAACACAGGGTCGTACCGATGGACTGTTTCGAAAAATGCCGTAGGCCAACGTCGTATCCGGGTCAGTTCGGCCAACAACGAGGCCGAGTGGGCATTTGGCGCAACAGTGTTTCGTGTGGTTCCTAGTGCCCCAGCATGGGCCAACGTATTGCATAACAGCGACCCCGACTACACGTTTGGAGTGAGCGGCGCCTTCAGTCGCATGGGGGCACATGCGCTGGTCCGCTCACAGTTTGGCAGCAGTGCTAGCCGCGCCGTTCAGGCTTTTGGTAAACATGACGGCCAGTGGCGAGCCGACGGCTTCCTGGTTCCTCCGGGTGTAGGGCGCTTGGATGGCGGGTATGGTGCGGCGATGGCCCTCAGCGACTCCGGCACTATCGCGCTCGTCTCAGCGCCAGACGCCTCGCATTACGGTAATAATCCTGAGCAGCGCGCCTTGTTCGCCTTCGAGCGGCAAGACACGGCATGGGTTCCACGTACGGTAGACCTGGGGTTCTTAGATCTAAGCTCAGTGCGTCGTATAGGCCAGCGTATTGCCCTGAGCGGAGACGGTCAGCATGCCGTGATTTGGGCAGAGGAGGGGGATGAAAGGATCTTCATGCTGCGTCGCGAGGCGGGTACGGCTGGAGAGCCACCAGTGTGGCGCCGAGTAACCAGTTTGTTCAGACCCGACGCGGTAACGGGCGGCTGGTTTGGGACATACCTCGCCATCAATGCCGATGGCACAGTGGCGCTGGTAAGTTCCCCTTTCGAGCGCCACCCCGATACCCAACGTTCAGATCCGGCCGTCTACGTGTACCGGCGCGCGCAGAACCAATGGCGTCAAACTGCACGCATTGCTCTCCCGGAGGCGACGGAACTGGCCCTCAACGCTCAAGGGAATCGAGCAGCTATTCAGTTAGGCACTGGGGGCATCGCTATTTTCGATTTTAACCCTTCAACTGCCACGTGGGAGCAATACGCAGTGCTCCCGATGCGGTCCTTCAGCTTTGACATGCCCCTCACCTTTAGCTCGAGTGGCCACGAACTCGTCAGCGTCACCGAAAATGGCTCCGCAAGGCTTTATCATCTCCGAAACCCTGCTGCCATCCAATATACCGACCTAGAGTTTGAGGATGCGTTCAATCTCGTCAGCAGCGCCCTTCCCATGTTCAGCACCGAGCACCAATCGGCGCTATTACTCGCTCGCGAAGCCGACCATGACCCCATAGCCAGGTTTGGCTACGTGGTGAACTTGCCCAAGCACTACTTCACCACGCCTCCCGCAGAGACCCCTATCCTCGCACGTACCCAACCGCACCCCATCCACTGGGCAACGTGGGGCGCTCCCCAACCCACACCCCTCGATCTCACCGTCACAACGACCGATGGGACCCCGGTGTCTACAATTGCACGAGGCCTACCTGACACAGGCGAGTACTTCTGGGCACCTGACGAGTCAATTCCAGAAGGTGCATACCGTGTGCAGCTACAAGATCCTGCAAACCCGCTGGCTGCGGATTTGACTGACGGTTTGTTCATCGTGCATGCGCAACTCCCCGAGGGGCAGCAGAAGCTCATGTTGCCACCACAACGGTGGGGGCCCTATCTGGGGCAGCAGGTGGCTGTAAACGCAGACGCGACCCATGCCATCGTAGGCGAGGGCGATAGCTATGATGATGTCCACGCGTTCGTCAGATCAGGTGATCGCTGGCGGTATCACTCCACGTTTCCCGATTCTCTCACCACAGGGCAACCACTGGAAAGGCGGCGAACGGGTAGCACGCTCGCAATCAGCGCAGATGGGATGACGGCTTTGCTGGGTGCGCCAGCTTCTCACAGCTTTGGCAAGGGGGGCGGCTACTTGTACGAACGCACTGACTCCACATGGCAATTTGACCGGGAGCTTACGCTGCCGGAAGCCGTCAATGAGATGACGCTGGGCAGCGTGGTAGCACTGAGCGGCGACGGCCAGGTTGCTGTGCTGGGTGGTACGCAGAACCTTGCCCAGGACTCGACATCCGGGGTCGCATACGTGTTTACGCGCTCACCGGCAGGTTGGCGTCACCAAGCTACGTTGCAGGCACCACAGTATAGCACAGGTCAAGGCATCGCCATCTCCTATGACGGCTCCGTCATTGCTGCTGGCGGTTCTGACAATGACGCCGGCGGTTATAACAAGCGAGCAATCTTCCTCTTCGCACGGCAGGACTCCACGTGGGATCGGACCCAAGCCCTTGTGCCCAGCATACCCCACCAGACCGGTCTCACCCAACCACTTGCCCTCAGCGCCGACGGTCGTTACCTGGCGGTTGGCCTCCCCAACCACGTCGGCAATACGACTCGCCCTGGCTATGCTGTGCTCTACCACAACACCAATGGCACCTGGGCTGAGCAAGCCATCTTCGGCGGCGACGAACCGCGGTACGCCACCTCAGTCGCTATCGACAGCACGGGCGGTTCGGTACTTGTAGGCATGGCGTCGTCGCTTCTTGCTGGACGGGTGGAACGCCTCAGCCGGCAGGACACGACGTGGACCCTCGAACAAACCCTGTACCCGCAGGGCGACTCCGAGCGCGACGCGTTCGGCACAGCCGTGAGTCTCAGCTATGACGGTACCATCGGGTTCGTCGGTGCAGCCAGCGATAGCAATGCGGGAGATTACAACGGCTCTGTGTACGCCATTTCCTTTGTGCCTGTAGACCAGACAGCCGTCGAGCCCATGGCACCTACGGAGAACCAGCTAAGTGCCCCATACCCCAACCCGGTCGGCTCAGGTGTGGCCACGCTGACCCTGACTACGCCCATCAGCCAGCAAGTAGACGTGTGGCTCTACGATGCACTCGGTAGGCGCATACAGCACCTCTACAGCGGTGCTGTTGCCGCACAAACAGCATATCCCATTCACGTGGCGGCACAGTCGCTCGCCTCGGGGCTCTACTTTGTGCGCGCCACTAGCAACACCATCAACGCTACACGTCCTCTCATCATACGCCACTGACCACTATGATCCGACCTTTACCTACAACGTTGCTGTGCCTTATCTGTGGTGTGTTGCCGTTTAACGGGTGGGCTCAGGCAACCTTTGGCCCCATTCAGCCCCTAGGTACATGCGAAAGCTGCTCCGCCTGGGCCTTCGCCACGGGCGACGCGGACGGCGACGGCGACCTCGACGTGTTCTACGTTGGCGAGGGACTGGGCTGGCTCGAAAACCTGGATGGACAAGGCACCTTCGGGCCGCTCAACCTCATCACCGAGGCCATTACGCGTGGCAGGGACATCGCCGTTGGCGACGTTGACGGGGACAACGACCTCGACATCGTGATAGCCGATGACGACTTCCCGCGTGTGAGCTGGTTTGCCAATACAGACGGTTTGGGGCGTTTTGGCCCACAGCAGCAAATCACCACCTCGAATCGAGGTACCGTCACTACCCTTCAACTCGCAGACATCAACCAGGATGGCGCCCTTGACCTGTTGACAACTGGTGACCGAGGGGCTGGCGTGCTCTACTTCAATGCCGGCGTGGGCAACTTCTCCACAGAACGGCCGATGGGATTCCCCGCGCAGCGCGCCGTTGACCTGAATAACGATGGATACTTGGATATCGCAGCAAGCTCTGCGTTTACACATATTACTACCCTTCTTTATGACTCAAACCAAGAGGACTTTGTTGAGCATTATCGCCTCGACTCCGAGCCGTTCAGCAGAGATGATCCGTTCGACCTTGCCACGGGTGACATAGATGGCGATGGCGCGCAAGATGTATTGCTGGCCGAACTTGGCCTTGGCTTAGGGTGGTTTCCCAATGCCGACGGCGTGGGGACGTTTGGCGAACGCATCCCTCTACCCGCGTCCGCTCGCATGATCGTCCCTGCCGATGTAGACGCTGACGGCGACCTCGACCTGATCGTGGATCGCACTAGTCTCACTGGTCTCACCACCATTTATTGGCTTGAAAACACGGATGGTGCAGGTACCTTCGAAGAGCAATACATTGGCGAGTTGGGTACGCCCACGCTGCACACGGCTGACCTCAACGGCGACGGCCTGCTCGATATCGTCGGGCTCGGCGCACCAGCGAAAGCAAGCGCGTTTGGCAGCACGCGCGTGATGTACTGGGCTGCCCAAGCTCCGGATCATACCTTTGCCATCCAAGACCCGATCCCCCTCTGCGCGTTGTGTCTGCGCTCATCGTCCCAACTGGCTGACCTTGACCTCGACGGCGACCTCGATGTAGTTGTAACTTCAGAGGTCCTGCGCGAGGTGGTCTGGCTCGAAAACACTGGGGAGACGCAGCAATTTGCAGACCCACAGGTCCTGCTTGAGGCGGCGGTTGGGCAGTTACGCGTGGCCGATCTAGACCAGGATGGCGACCAAGACTTCGTGACGTGGACCGACGGACACATCACATGGCATGAAAACACGGGCGCCTTCACCTTCCAGCCCAGCATCCAGGTAGCCGACAGTACGCGCACCCCGTTCGACCTTGCTGACCATGACGGCGACGGCGACTTCGACCTCCTGACTACTTTTTCGGCAGTCACCGATCACGCCAAGTGGCATGCCTTCGCAGATGGCGCTTTCCAAGAGGCCCAGCGTCTACCCCTCGGCGGGTCGGGGCAATACACAACGCTCAGTGGCGACGTAAATGGTGATGGTCTCCGCGACCTCCTGCAGATTCAATATCTCAGCTCGAACGTTGCATGGCAGGCTTCGGATGGTGCTTGGGGGACGTTTGCTCCTGCTATGCCTCTTCCGCAAACCCTCAATACTGGGCGCGCGCCCTATGGGAATGTGATCGACTTAGACAGCGACGGTGACCTCGACGTAATGGTATCAGGCGGCACGAGCAGCACGCAGGGCGGGCTCTACTGGTTTGCCAATATCGATGGCCAGGGTGCCTTCAGCGACGCGGCGTACCTGTACCAATCCGTCAACTTCTTTCCAGCGCTGAGCCGTGCCTTTCCACTGCCTCACTTTATCGATGCCGATTCCGATGGCGATCTCGATATCGTGTCGGCTCTGATAGTAGGCGGCACAGGGGACGTACACCTGATGGAGCATGTAGACGGCATGGGCGGCTTCTCGCCTGGGACGTTCTTGGACGCGCCGGACTACAGCTTCTACCTCCTCGACACTGGCGACGTAGACGGCGATGGCGATCCCGATGTGTTGGGCATGCTTGCCCCGGAAGACGGGGCGCTTGTCTGGCTGGAGAATCTCACCACGAGCGTCTCAGCGGAGCCGCTCACCAAAGTATCGGAGTTCGGCCTTGAGCTAGACGCCGTGTGTCCCAATCCCCTACACCAGGACGGAACCGTTACCCTACGCCTGGCAACCTCACAGCGCGTACAGCTCTCCGTCTTCGACCTGCTCGGGCGAGAGGTGGCCTCCTTGCATGATGGATTCCTTCCGGCACAGGCCCACACGTTCCGCTTCGGTACGCACCACTGGCCCAATGGGAGCTACATACTGCGCGCATCGGGCGAGCGCACATCGGCTACCCAGTTGTTCGTCACTACGCGCTAGTGCTGCGCCAGTATACAGCGAAAGCTTACTGCGCTGTACCGCAATGGCCATACACCTCATCTCGCTTTTACCATGCGCTTTGCCCTGCTCATTTTCCTGGTGACCCACTTCCCAATCTTAGGCTACAGCCAGGTCGTTTTTGGACCCGTCACACCGTTGTCAAGCTGCCCCGATTGCATAGCTACAGCGGTTGCGACGGGTGATGCCGACGGCGATGGCGATCTGGATTTGTTTTACGTGGGGAACAACGTGGGATGGCACGAAAACCTCGATGGGCTCGGCACCTTTGGCCCCGTTCAAGTGATCAGCACAGCCGTCACACAAGGACGCGGCATTGCGGTCGGCGACATCGACGGTGACGGCGACATTGATGTGGTGACCGCAGCTGAGGACACTACAGGCACCCGGTGGTTTGAAAACCTGGACGGCCGAGGGCGCTTCAGCACGCTCCGGCGCTTTACCGACCTGAGCACGCGCCCCCGAGAAGTACACCTGCTCGATTACCAAGGCGACGGCGACCTGGATGTGGCCATTGCGGGTCCTTCTGATGCCGAAAGTTCGCTGATCTATGTGAACGACGGGGAGTCGTTTCGCACGACGCCGCACAGAGGCGTACGCATTATGCCTGGCGACTTTAACAATGACGGAGCCGCAGACCTCCTCACATCAAGCCGCAGCGACGCCCCGCTGGCCGTCTACCTGTATGACCCCAATGAGGATGTGCTGGCACAGCACCACGTGGACCTGCGTTCCTTCAACTCGCGTCACGGCACAGCCTTGGCGTTGGCCGTTGGTGACCTCGACAGCGACGGCGCGCAGGATGTCATCTCATCCAACGTAGGCTTCGGCTGGTACGCCAACACCGACGGCCAGGGGACGCTTGGCGAGCGTACACTATTGCGCAACACGGCACAACTGCTCGTAGCTGCAGATATGGATAACGATGGCGACGTCGACCTCTTGGTAGACTCTACAGCATCTGGCCAGCGCCCTCTCACCTTGGTGCGCCTGCTTGAAAACGTGGACGGCGCAGGCACCTTTGCTAGCCGTCCCACAGGCCCCGGGGTCGAGGATCCTTTTGCGCTGCAAAACGGCTTGGGTGACTTGGACGCCGCCGACGTGAACGGGGATGGCCGTATGGACATCCTGGGCATACGCGTCACGGCATCGGTTGGCGCACAAGGGGTGCCCTACATTTTTTGGATGCCGCAGCAGCCCGACGGCACCTTCGCAGCCTCCCGCGTGGTTGCGCCCTGCACAGCCTGTTCGCCCTCCTCCACCCAACTCGTTGACCTGGACCAGGACGGCGACCTCGATGGGTTGGTGAGCTCGACGCTGTTTCAGAGCATCTCATGGGTCGAAAACACAGGCCATGCCGGTGACGCTGGGCTCTTTGCTGCTCCGCAAAACCTCTTGTCTGTTGTGGCCGATGAGGTGCACGCAGCAGACCTTGACCGCGACGGCAACATGGACTTACTGACATGGACAGATGGGCAGTTGGCTTGGCATCGCAACGACGGAGCACTTTCTTTTGGTGCGGCGCGCGTTATCGCGGACAGCACCCGCTCCTCATTCGATCTCGCTGACCACGATGGCGATGGCGATCTCGATGTCCTCACGACCCATGTCAATAGCACTGACCATGCGCAGTGGCATCCCTTTGAGGAGGACGACTTTGCTCTTCCACTTCGCATACCCCTTGGCGACTTGTGGGGCTATCAAGCGCTCTCAGCCGACCTCAATGGTGATGGCCTGCGGGATCTCGTTTACTTACGACCGAACACTGCGGATATTCTCTGGCAGCCTGCCGCCTCACAGTGGGGCGTGTTCGGCCCCGCTACAGCCCTAGATCCTGATCGATCTTTAGGGAGCCCCACTTACGCACGCCTGCTCGACCTCGATTCCGATGGCGACCAGGATCTGATCGTCAGCAATGGGAGAGGTGGAAGTTCAAGCTACTACTGGCGCGAGAATACAGATGGCCAAGGCACTTTCAGCGCGTCACGCCTGATCGTGCCATCCTCCGCGTTTGGCTCGTTTCAGTATGCGCCTCCCCCACCTCCAGACTTCGTCGATGTAGACGTGGATGGCGACCTGGATATTGTGCTCAGCCCCGCCGACCGTCGTGCTCCTGATGTCCGCTGGCTCGAGCACACCGACGGCGCGGGTACGTTCGAGCTTCAACCCTTGCTTGACCTCCCCGACGAGACCCTTGTGGGCTTACACGTTGCCGACCTCGACGGTGACACGGATCTCGACATCCTTGCATACAGAGCCGGATTTTCAGAGCCGATAGTATGGGTTGAGAATCTGACGACCAGCGTTTCCATCGAGGCTCTCACGAAGGTTACCTCCTCAATTTCACTGGATGGCATTTTCCCCAATCCGCTGAGTTCACATGGCCAGTTTACGGTGCGCCTCAACACGGCTGCGCCTATCCGCCTGACCGTCTTCGACATGCTTGGACGCCAGGTCGTCCGGCTTCACGATGGATTCCTCTCGGCGCACGCTCACACCTTTCACGTAGATACCCGAGGTTGGCCGAGCGGCACATACGCCCTCCGTGCTGACGGCCCTCAAACGACCAGAAGCAGGCTGTTCACGGTGGCACGCTAATTCCGCAACGCCTCAGCCGGGCGCGTCCGGGCCATCTTCCAGGCGGGGTACAACCCGGCGATCACGGCTGCGACGATAGCCAGCAGCAGCGCTTGGATGAGCACCTCCGGCGTGAGGTCAAGTTGCAACGTCCAGCCGAAGGAGCGGCGATTGATGACGTAGATCAGCACCACAGCGAGTACGATGCCGAGCGGTAGCGCCAGCAGACCAGCCACGAAGCCCATCAGGCCTGTTTGTAGTGTCACATACCGCCAGACCTGCCCCGGCGTCATGCCATTGGCCCGGAGCACGGCCAGTTCGCGAGCGCGCTCTAGCTGTAGCGACATCAGCGCCGTCAGCACCCCGATGAACGCCACGCCGATGGCCAGTAGGCGCAGCACGGCGGTGATGGTGAACGTGCGGTCGAACACCTCCATGGACGACTCGCGGAGGCTGCGGTTGGACTGGATGAACACCTGCTGGTCGGGCGGTACGAGTTGGCGTAGTGCTGCGATGGCCTCGTCTACCTCCACGCCATCCTTCACATACAGCGCCAGCGTGGAGCGGCGGCGGTCGTCGTAGTGCTGGTCAAACACGTCGCGGCTCATCATCGCCAGCCCGAGGTCGGAGCCGTAGTCGTAGAAGATGCCTGCGATGCGGAAGGCGCGGTCGCCTTGGTCTGTGGAGAGCGTGACGTCATCGCCCACGTCTACGTCGTAGCGGAACGCGTAGGGCTCGGAGACGATGATGGCATCCCCGTTGACAAAGGCCGGCCAGATGTCGGACGGGTTGCCGGCTTTGAAGCGGAAGCGCTCCTGGCTCTGCGGCGGCAGGTCTACGACGACAAGGTCACCGGTCGTGGTGGCGCCGGAGGGCGTGGTGTAGCGCACCTGCGTGCTGTGCCCGGTGGAAGCGGCGGCGATGAGCGGGTGCTCGGCGATCTGGCGCACGAGCAGCGTATCGAGCGTGGAGTCTTGTCGGCGGAAGACGAGGCTGGGCGCCGAGACGAAGATGTCGGCGCGGAGCGTGTAGTCGAGCCAGGTGACGACGGTGGCGCGGAAGCTGTTGACCATGACGCCCACGCCAATCGTCGCGGCGACGGCCATCATCAGCGCGGCGATGGCGACGGCGGTGCGGCTGAGCGTGGCCGCGATGCCCGTGGCCGCCATGCGCCCGAGCACACCAAACAGCCGACCCGTGATTGGGCGCAACACCCGCGACGCCACCAACACCACGCCCGGCGTCAGGCCCGCGAAAGCGAGTAGCACGAAGAACAGCGCGGTGTAGCTGAGCACGATGCTCTGCGAGGGCAGCATGAGCAGTCCGCCTCCGGCTAGCCCGAGTACGATGCCCAGGCCAGCGAACTGTGGGACGCGCCGGAGGATGCCCGTCTCCTCCTGCGAACGCTGGAGCACCGTGGAGGCGGGCGCCGTCGTCGCCTCGCGGGCCGGAGCCAGGGTGGCGAGCATCGTCGTGCCCAGCCCCAGCGCGGCGCCTTTCGCGAGCAGCCACGGGTTGAGGTCGAGTTCGCGGACGGTGAGCACGTAGTACAGATCATTGATGCTCTGCGTCACCAGCCACACCAGACCTTGCCCCAGCACGATGCCCAGCACTAGCCCGAGCGTCGTCCCGAGGCTGCCGATCAGCAGCGCCTCGCGCCATACCGAGCGAAATACCTCGCCCTTGGTCACGCCCAACGCCCGCAGCCGCCCGATGAGCGCACGACGCTGCACCACCGAGAACGTCATCGTGTTGTAGATCAGGAACAGCCCCACGATCAGCGCGAGCAGGCTCAGCGCCGTCAAGTTCAGCTTGAACGCCCGCGTCATCTGCGCCAGCGTCTCCGTCCGCACCGACGAGCGCACCACCTTGGTCCCTTCGGGCAGGGCCTCGGCAAACCGGGCAATGGTCTCGGACAACGCAGGCTCATCGCGTGGCAGAACCAGATCAATGCGCGAGAGGCGCCCCTCGGCGTCGAGCCAGGACTGGGCCGTGCCGATGTCCACAACGATCAGGTTGTCCAGCATGTCGGCGCTGGCGTCGTCCTCGGGCGCCATCGTCCCGACCAGCGTGAGGGTGCGCCTGCGGCCGTCGATGTCGAGGTGCAGCGTGTCGCCCACGGCGGCGCCGAGGGCTTCGAGCGTAGCTTCAGCCATCACGCCTGTGCCGACTTGCCCCATGAACAGGCCAAGGTCCAGCCCTCGGCCAACTCCGCCTACATAGGGACGGAACGGCGCCTCGGCCAGCGGATCGACGCCCAGTAACTGGAACGTCTGCCCGGGCGCACGGCTGGTGGTCGCGTAGCCCTCGACGACGGGCGCGGCATCGGTGTAGCCCAGTTCAACGCGCACGGTCCGGTACACGGCATCGCTCACACCCGCGTCGGCGCCGAGGATCTGGTGCGTCGCCTTGCCCGTCACCTGCTCCGACGACTGCTCGAAGGCACGCTCGGCGCTGCTGTTCGCGAGGTCAATGGCCACGACAACGGCCACACCAACGGCCACACCGAGGATCGACAGCCCCATCAGCCACGGGTGCTGGAGCAGGTAGCGGCGGCTGGCGCGGTCGAGCAGGCTCATGCGTCGAGGGCGGTTACATCGGCGGCGACCAGCTTGCCGCCACGGAGCGTCAGCACGCGGTCGGCGAGGTCGATCAGGCTGCGGTCGTGCGTCACCATCAGCGTCGTCTTGCCCGCTTGGCGCACGAGGCGGTCGATCAACCCGAGGACCTGCTCGGCGGTCTGGTAGTCAAGGTTGCCAGTCGGCTCGTCGGCCAGAATCAGTAGCGGATTGTGCGCTAGGGCGCGGGCGATGGCCACGCGCTGCTGCTCGCCGCCCGAGAGGCGGTCAGGGAAGCTGTCGGCACGGTTGCGCAGGCCCACCTCGCCTAGGATGTCGAGGGCGCGCTCGGTCTCGGCGTCAGTGAGGTCGCCGCTGAGTTCGAGCGGCAGCAGCAGGTTCTCGGCGACAGTGAGCGTAGGGATGAGGTTGAACGCCTGGAACACGAAGCCGATGTGGTGGCGCCGGAACAGCGTGCGCGCCTGCTCGGTCTCGCCCGTCAGGTCTACGCCGCCCAGCACCACGCGGCCGCTCGTGGGCAGGTCGATGCCGCTGATGAGGTTGAGTAGGGTGCTCTTGCCGGACCCGCTGCGCCCGAGAAGGACGATGAACTCGCCGCGCTCGATAGTGGCCTCCACGCCATCCAACACCTTGCGCTGCTGCCCACCCTCCTGGTACGTCTTGTTCAGCCTGTGCAGCACAACGGCAGGGGCGTCGGGGCTGGGCGAAAGCGCGGCGGAGGGCATAGGCGGAGGAGCACGTGCGGGGTGCCGCTTCTCACGAGGGCATGCGGGCTCGGTTCGCCGAGGATTGTGATAACATGGAGAAAGGCCTACCCTGCTCGACGGTGCACGGTGGGCTTCCAAGGCGTGGCGGCGATCGCGGCGCGGAGGATAGCCGCACGGCCTCCATCTCCTCCGATCAATGCCAACTCTTCCTCCAGGGTGCGCCCCATGCCTTTGCGGCGCACGACGCCTTCGAGCCGCGCGCCCATCGCGATGAAGAAGTGCGCCAGCATCTCATCCAGTTCTCGCTTGACGACGGCCACATCGGTACCTGTGCTTGCGGCGCTCGTCTGCTCTACCTCTATGGCATAGATCTCGCCGACTTCTTCGAGCGAGACGTCCAGCATGTCGAGCTCGTTGTAAATCCAGACGGTGTCATAGGCATCGTGCCAGCGCGCATCGGCGTATATGTCGCGCAAGGCGTCTGCGATGTCATGCCCAGCCAGCCGACCACGCCAGGCTACAGCCACGACGGAGAGCGCCTCGACGAACACAATTTTACGCTCCACAAACTCCAGCCAGTTTTATCAGAATTCATGTTTTGATGCCAGCGCCAAAGATACGAAATTAGACGCCGATACCGACTTCGGCCTTCGCGCTGGCGACGTTTGCCATCAGGTCTCGAGGGATCCAAAGCCCAGAGGCGCCGTTGCTATACCTGCTCTGTACCTCCAGGAGCCGGACCACCATCCTGAGACGATCCTGACCCTACCGAATGCCCTGTTCCCCCGGACGCCCGCTCTTACCTGGCGACATCCAGCTTAGAGGGCCTAAGCCCGGACGTCCGCCCTTACCCGGCGAGATTCAGCTTAAAAGCGCCAAACCCGGGCGCCCGCTCTTACCCGGCGATGTCCAACTCAAGGGCGCCAAGAAGGAGGCGCTGTTCATCGGCGGCGGCGGTGGCGACGGCGACATGGGAATGTTCGAGCTGCCCGTGATCGACGCGCCGCAGGTGGCTAACACGCGCGGCAACCGCCCCGACTGGCTACGCGTGAAGCTGCCCTACGGCGAGACGTACAAGGAAGTGCTCGATATCATCGAGACGCACGACCTGCACACCGTCTGCCAGAGCGCCCGCTGCCCCAACATGGGCGAGTGCTGGAGTGCGGGCACGGCTACGTTCATGATCCTCGGCAACGTGTGCACCCGCTCGTGCGGCTTCTGCGCCATCATGACGGGGCGCCCTCGCACCGGCCTCGACTTCGACGAGCCGCGCCGCGTGGCCGAAGCCGCCAAGCTGATGGGCCTGAAGCACTGCGTCATCACCAGCGTCAACCGCGACGAGCGGCGCGACGGCGGGGCACCCATCTTCTCCGAGAGCATCCGCCTCATCCGCGAGATGCAGCCCGGCTGCACCATCGAGGTGCTCATCCCCGACTTCCGAGGCATCTGGGAAGCGCTCGACATCGTGCTCGACGCCCGCCCCGAGTTGCTCAACCACAACATGGAGACGGTGCCGCGCCTCTACCGCCGCGTGCGTCCGCAGGCCAACTACCAGCGCTCGCTCGACGTGCTCGACCGCGCCAAGCAGCAAGGCCTCCGCACCAAGAGCGGCATCATGGTCGGCCTGGGCGAGCGTCAGGAAGAGGTCGTCGCGCTGATGAAGGACTTCGTCAAGATCGGCCTCGACGTGATGACCATCGGCCAGTACCTGCAGCCGACCAAGATGCACCTGCCCGTGGAAGAGTGGGTCACGCCCGACACGTTCAAGTGGTACAAGGAAGTAGGCGAAGCGATGGGCATCGACCACGTGGAGAGCGGCCCGCTGGTGCGCTCCTCCTACCACGCCGAGCGGCACGTGTGATTTCTCGGGCCGGCCAGAGCCTGTTTGGTAGCTGGGTTGGCAGGCGAGATGGAGCCATTTTCGAGCGAAGGCTGGTCCGATGTTGAGGTTCGTAGCAGAGCTACGGGGCGACACGAGCGGAGCGACTGACGGAGTAAACACCGGAGGCGCAGCCGCAGGGCATCGGGCCGGGATGCGTCGAAAAAAGCCCATCGGAGCCCCAGATCGAGCTGCCAAACCGTCTCTTACGCTTCCTCTTTTCCTCGAAACGCCCTACACTGCGCGGACGCCCTCCAGCCTAACGCCGTCCGCTCATGTTTGAAGTCGCCCCCCTCGTCATCCTGCTCATCGGCATCCTGACGGTGATCGGGATGATCGTGGTGTTGCGCGTGAACGCGTTCTTTGCGCTCATCGCCGCCGCGTTCGTCGTGAGCCTGCTTGCCCCCGGTGCGGCTGCCGAGAAGATCGCCCGCGTGGCTACGGCATTCGGCAGCACGACAGGCAGCATCGGCATCGTGATTGCGATGGCGGCGGTGATCGGGATGGCCATGACGGCCAGTGGCGCTGCCGACCGCGTGGTGCAGGCGCTGCTAAACCTGCTCGGCATCAAGCGCGGAGCGACGGCGCTGATGGCGTCGGGCTACACGCTGGCGATCCCCGTGTTTTTTGACACCGTGTTTTACCTGCTGATCCCGCTCGCTCGCTCCATGCACACGAAGACGGGCAAGCACTACCTGAAGTACCTGATGGCGGTGGCCGGAGGCGCGGCGGTGGCACACAGCGTGGTGCCCCCCACGCCGGGGCCGCTGGTGATCGCGGCCAACCTGGGCGTGGATGTCGGCCTGATGATGCTGGTGGCGCTGGCCGTGGCGCTGCCCGCCGCCTTCGCGGGACTCGCCTACGCCACATGGCTCGATGCCCGGATGCCGCGCGTCCCCGATGTCGCCGCCGACGTCGCGCAGCCTGAACCGCCCGCTGCCGCGGGCAACCTGCCCAGCCTCAGCGCGGCCTTGCTGCCCATCGTACTGCCTGTGCTGCTGATCGCCGCCAACACCATCCTCAACTCGGTAGCCCCCGAGAGCGGCGCGCTGGCCGTCATGAGCGTGCTGGGTAATCCCAACTTCGCACTCAGCCTCTCGGCCGCGCTAGCGTTGTGGGTGTACCTGCGCCAACGCTGCCCGTCTCGGGGCGACCTGAGCCAAGCCATCGAGGGCGCGCTGATGAGCGGCGGCATCATCATCCTGATCACGGCGGCAGGCGGTGCGTTCGGCGCCATGCTCAAGGCCGCGGAGATCGGCCCTGCCATCCAAGACCTGTTCGCTGGACAGGCGCCGTCGGGCTTCGGCATGTTGTTCTTGAGCTTCTTCATCGCCGCACTGCTCAAGTTCGCGCAGGGCTCCAGCACGGTGGCCATGATCACGACCTCGGCCATGCTCGCGGCGATGGTGGTGCCGGAGACGCTCGGCTTCCACCCGGTTTACCTCGCTACGACGATTGGCGGCGGCGCATTGGTCGGTTCGTGGATGAACGACAGCGGCTTCTGGATTTTCACCAAGATGGGCGGCCTCACCGAGGTGGATGCCCTCAAGTCGTGGACGCCGCTCCTGGCTATCCTCGGCACCGTGTCGATGCTCGTCTCCGTGCTGCTCGCGCTCGTCTTTCCAATGGTCTAACTTCCGCCTATCTTCTCGCTCCTGTCACGCTCAATCGTATCCAGCTATGCATCGCCGCTCGTTCCTCAAAACCTCTGCCGCCGGACTCGCTGGCGGCCTCTCGCTAGCGGCGTTCGGCTGTGCTGAGCCCCAAACCGCATCCCCGTCAGAGCCGTCAGCCAACACAGGCACGAACAGCCTCAGCAGCATCGGCATCCAGCTCTACACGCTACGCAACCAGATGGCGGAGGACTTCACGGGCACCATCGAGCGCTTAGCGGAGATCGGCTACAACGAGCTGGAGTTCGCGGGCTACTACGGCAACTCGCCCCAAGAGGTGAAGGCCCTGCTGGACCGTCTCGGGCTACGCGGCACCTCGGCGCACCACGGCTTGGACGACCTCAACGCCAACCTCAGCGCTATCCTCGACACGTCCGAAGCCATCGGCATCCAGCATATCGTGCTGCCCTACATCGGCGAAGACATGCGCTCAGAGGCAGGCTACGGCCGGCTGGCGGACGCGTGCAACCGCATCGGCGCAGCCTGCAACGCGCGTGGCTTTGGCTTTGCCTACCACAACCACGACTTCGAGTTTGACGCGATGGGCGACGAGACGGCGATGGACTTCCTCCTCCAAAACACCGACCCCGCCGTGGTCAACATCGAACTCGACCTGTTCTGGGTAGCCGTGGCCGATCACGACCCCGTCGATCTCTTCCAGCGCTACCCGGGCCGCTTCAAGCTCTGCCACCTGAAGGACGGACAAGGCCGAACCATGCGGCCCGTAGGCACTGGCGACATCGACTTCGCCCGCATTCTGGCCCAGCGCGAACTCGCCGGGTTGGAGCGCTACTACATCGAGCAAGACGACGCGACGGGCCAGGACGATCCGTTCGGCCTCGTCACCACCAGCTACAACAACGCCGTTGCGCTGCGCTTCGCCTGAAGAAGCGGCCTAGTCGAAGCGGATGTAGTCCACGGTCAGCTCGAACATGCCAGCGCGTTTTTCATTAGTAATGAACCCGGTGCGGATGATGTCAGCCTGGGCTTCGGGGGTGAGGCGCTGGCCTGTCGGCGTGCCCACGCGGTACTGCTTTACATCGCGAAGCGGCACATTGATCACCGTCCACTCGCCGTCTGTCGCTGCGAGCGTCACGCGGTAGTTCGGTATCCAGAACTGGTCACTCACCGAGAAGGTGAGCGCCGATTGGTAGCTGTTCGTTTTGTAGCGGATGGTCATCTCCGTGGCATCCGAGAGATCGATAGTGCCATTGGGGCTGCGCACCGACGAGAAGCCGCCGTTGTTCTCCAGCGATACCTCGCCAGCGAAGTAGAGGGCGTCGTCTTGCAGGACAGCGTCCCCTTCCGATAATCCGCCCATGACCCCATCGTTGACGATGAACCAGTCGGTGCCGTCTTTGGCGGAGCCGAAGTCGATGAGTAGGATTTCTGCGGAGGCTGGCACCCAGAGGAGTGCGAAGGCGAGGAGGAGCGTTTTCATGGTGACGTATGAGGTAGGGCTGGTGAAACAGGCAGCCGCAGCGCCCGGGCGGACGCTGCGACTATCCCGCTGAGATTGGAGGTACGCTTAGTTGGGATCGGCGGAGAACTCGCCCCGCAGGGTCGTGCCGTCGCTGTAGACGACGTCGAAGGTGCCTGTCACGCGGCCGTTTTCGACGGTGATGTTGACTTCACCACTTTGGCCGCGCGCATCGCCGCCACGAGTAGAACCGTCTGTGCTCCCAGCAGCATCGTAGATGGAGACGAAGTCGTAGGGCGGCGTGAGGTTACGATTGGCTTCGATGCCGTATGTGCCCGACTGCATGCGCTCGCCCGCGCTGATGTAGCCCAGCGTCAGCTCTTCGCCCGTGTCGGCGGTGAGCAAGATCGCTGACATGAAGTACGCGTCACCGTCGGCGTCGCGGTTGGTCAGGGCATAGTCGATGAACGTGCCCGAGAACTCCGAGTTGGACAGTTGAAGGCTGGCGGCGGCTTGGCCCTCCAGGTCGGTCACGCCGTCGGCCGTCGTGGCTTTGGCGATGAAGGTGCCTGCAGCCAATTCTTGCGGCTCTGGCTCTGACTCTTCAACCGCCGTTGCGCTGTCGCACCCGACGAGGGCGAAGCAGAAGACGGCCATGAAAAGCAGGGAAGATGAGATACGTCGAGACATTGGAAGTACCACGTTGAATGAGGTGATTCAGAGTGCCGCAGCGCGTTGCTGCGTGCCCCCTTATCATCCATTAGTCAACGACATTACCTAGCGTCGATGCAACTCGTAGTGTTACGTAGCTGCCACGGACCCGCTACGAGGTGGGCAAGTGCTGCGCTGCCCATTGCTCGCTACGCCTCAGCGGGCTCGGCTTCGGCCTGGTGCTTAGCCGGCGCGTTGGCTGGGACCGGCTTGGACGGTGCGGGCTTCGGCTGCATGGGGGGAGGCGTGGCCGCTTTAGGCCCAGGAGGCCGCGTCGCAGGCGGAGGGCCAGCAGGCTTCGCTATCCCGGGCTTGACGCCTTTGGGCCCTGGCGGGCGGGCGGGCACCGGACGAGCACCGTTCGGGCCAGCAGGCGTTGCCGCGCCAGGGGGTCTTGCCCCGGGCGGGCGGGCTGCTGCTGAAGGAGGACCAGCAGGCTTCGCTCCTGTGGGTTTGGCGCCCTTAGGCCCTGGCGGCCGGGCGGCTACGGGGCGAGCACCGGGCGGTCCCGCAGGTTTGGCACCAGGCACTTTTGCTCTTGGCGGACCTGCTATACCGGGCGGCGGACCAGGAGGTCTGGCGCCGGGTGGCTTCGCTGCTAGCGGGCGAGCACCACTCGGACCAGCGGGCTTGGCCGCTCCGGGTGGTCTTGCGCCGGGCGGGCGACCAACAGGTTTGCCTGCCTTGGGCTTTGGCAGGCCTGCAGACTTAGCGGATGTAGGAGGCGGTGCGCCTTTCGACTTGGCCTTATTCCGCCGGAGGTGCTCTGGCAAGACAACGGGCGGCTTGCCACCCTTGGGACCAGCGGGACGCGCAGCAGCCGGACGGGCTCCGTTGGCCGATAGCGGGCGCGGTGCGCCGTTGCTCGACGGCTTAGCTGGGGAGGCCTTCGCTTTAGGTGCTTCAGCCGCCTTCGCCTGTGGAGCCGGCGCCTCGGCGGTTTTGGGATCGGCGGTGCTAGCGCCGTCGCCACTGGGCTTGCCAGCCTGGTTCCCTATGGTAGACAGCGAGATCGAGTCGGCGGCATCGGCCTCGTCTTCGTCCCACGTCTCGATGGCATGGAGCACCGCTTCTACGATCTGATCTTGCGGCACGGTCTTCATCACCTTGCCATACTTGAACAAGTGCGCGCGGCCACGCCCCAGCGACACGCCGAGGTCGGCGCCAGCGGCTTCGCCGGGGCCGTTGACGGCGCAGCCCATGAGGGCTACGTTCAGGTCTTTGGTAAACTTGCGCGCCTTCACGGCTTCCTCCACCTCGTTCACCACGGTGAACAAGTCGCCCGCCAGACGGCCGCAGGTGGGGCAGGCGATGATGTTGACGCCTGGACGTCCCAAACGCAGTGACTTGAGGATCTGATGCGCCGTCTCCACCTCCTTCACCGACTGGGTAGAAAGCGAGACGCGGATCGTGTCGCCGATGCCGTCAGCCAGCAGGGCGCCAATGCCGACGGCGCTTTTGATGGAGCCCGTCGCGAACGACCCCGCTTCGGTCACGCCGAGGTGGAGCGGGTAGTCGGTGCGTTCGGCTAGCAGCCGGTACGCCTGGATCATGAAAAACACGTCAGAGTGCTTGACCGAGATCACAATGTCCTCGAACCCAGCGCGGGTACAGACCTCGATGTGGCGCATGGCGCTCTCGAAAAGCGCTTCGGGCTGCGGATAGCCGTACTTGTCGAGGATGTCCTTTTCAAGCGAGCCCGAGTTGACGCCGATGCGGATAGGAATACCCTTCGCCTTAGCCGCCAATAACACCTCGCGCTCCCACTCCTCTTTCCCGATGTTGCCGGGGTTGATGCGCACCTTCGCCACGCCCGCTTCAATGGCTTTGAGGGCGTACTTGTGGTTGAAGTGGATGTCGGCCACGATGGGCACCGGAGAGCCCTGCACGATGTCCGTCAGCGCGGCTACATCCTCGGGGCGCGGGACGGCCACGCGCACGATGTCGGCACCCGCTTCGGCCAGGCCACGGATCTCGTTCAACGCGACACCGACCTTGTGCGTTTTCGACACCGTCATCGACTGCACCGAGACGGGCGCGCCGCCGCCCACTTGGACGTCACCTACATATACCGGGCGAGAGATCCGGCGGGGTCGTTGCATAGTGCTGCGCGCACGCGCACAAGTTGATCGACAAGAATGCGGCCTGTAACGGAAACCCGATGTGAAGGTTCAGCACTGCTGTACGTTAGCTGTGCGCCTTCCGCCTGCCCCACACCGCCTAAATTCGACGTGGCGGACGATTTGGGATGATCCAGCATGTGGCGTAATGGTAACGATGTCCTGCGGCTCAGAGCACCATGCGTTCCACAGCCTCTAGTGGCAGCGCGAACGTGCCATCCGCGCCGATGTACGTGGCGGTTTCGCGAGGAAACCCGAGCAGGTACAGCGATGCGCTGTGCCGTGGGTCCCGCGCCTTCCGGTAGACCGACGCTAAGGGCTGTAGGCGCGTGGCCCACTTGGCCAGCACAAGCGTCGTGTTAGGGTAGCGACGCGTCAGCGAGGCGACCTTGGCCGGCGTTACCTTGCCCGCCTCGCCCCAGAGCTGCGGCGTACCATCGGCCGCGAGCGCCACCACATCGGGCTTGTACCGATCGCCGATCGCCACTTCGACCTGCAGGTGGGGATACTCCACCACGTGAAGCGCCCAGAGCCCTGCCTTCATGAGCACATGCTCGGTTGATTCGCGGGCGCGCTTCAGGAAGACCTGTTGGCGGCCATGCGCCTTCAGGGTCCACTTGCGGCGTAAGGCTAACTCCATCGCTCTTCATATGGATCGTTGCGCATCCAATGAAGCACGGTCGGGTTCGTTCATCGGATGCAGCACTACCTGCTCAACACCCCGAGGGGTCGGCTCTGCGGCTAGAAGAGGTAGCGATCCAGATACAACGCCAGAAACAAGCCGGAAACTGCGAGCCAGAAGAAGAAAAAGCTGACGAGGACGGCGAGCTTGCTGATGTGCCTCTTGTCGCGGTCTTGGGTTTTGGGGCTGGGTACGATGTACCGTGCCTGTTGGTGCATCGGTAGCTGTGAATGGTGTGCCATCCTGGATGGCTGCTGATTCGTTGGTATGTGAACGCGATAAGGTTGGGTGCAGACTGGCGTTGGATAGGACATAGCCAAAGGCAGGGGGTATGAGATTTTGGGTGCGGGTATAGAGAAGACGGTACAGCGTCCGCGTTTAAGCTCTGGCTGCGTCTTTTTTCGTTGCCTACTTCTTGCCTTGATCTCCTCGCGACCTCCTATCTTGTGCAATCAGGCAAGCGAGGCTGTCCACCGCTGGCGGTGTGCCGCCGCATTCGTGCCATGGACGCTTGCCCAAACGCGCACGGCTTCCCCCTCTCGCTGTTAGCTGACCTGTTCTATGGATTCCTCTGAGACGTTGCTCGCGGTTGACCTGGGACTGCGCACAGGGCTCGCTCTGTACGGTTCAGACGGACGGCTGCGGTGGTATCGGTCGCAGAACTTTGGGGCGCGCGCCCGTCTGAAGAAAGGCATCTACACCTTACTTCGTGCAACGCCAAGCCTCACGCAGATCGTCCTTGAGGGCGGAGGTGACTTGGCCCACCTCTGGACGAAGGAGGCCCAGCGCCGTGGCCTGAACGTGCGTCGCATCGACGCGCACCAGTGGCGGAACGCACTGCTGCTGCCGCGTGAGCAGCGGAGCGGCACATCTGCCAAAGCCCACGCCGATGTCTGGGCACGCCGCGTGATCGCCTGGTCGGGGGCTGCCGCGCCTACCTCGCTGCGGCACGACGCCGCCGAAGCCATTATGGTTGGCCTGTGGGGCGTACAGACCCTAGGGTGGCTGCCCAAAGAGGCTTTGCTGTAAATTACCTTATCACCTTTTGCAACTAACCTGCAAAACCGACTATTTTCTCTCATCCTCTTTACCAAAGTATGTTGTTGACATGCGTTTTGTCTGTACAGTGCTATTTGTACACGGTTGTTGGTCATCGACCTACGCCCAATCGTATCTCTACCTGACAGACCGCGGGGCAGGCCAGATCATTCGCGCTAACATCGACGGTTCCAACATCGTCACCATCTCCAACGCACCCGCCTCGCCACGCGGCATCACCGTCGACGAAAGCAATCGACACATCTACTGGGTCGACTCTGGACTCGACTGCGTATGCCGCATCGACCTCGACGGAGGCAACTTCACCACTCTCGTCGCAGGACTCGACCTACCTGTCGGCATCGCCCTCGACCTCACCAACAATCACATCTACTGGAGCGACATCGGCACCGACCGCATCGAACGCGCTGACCTCAATGGCGCAAACGTCACCACCATCGTCGCCAACGTGCTCAACGCCCGTGACATCGCGCTCGACGTCAACAGCGGCAAGATGTACTGGAGCGACTTCGACGCGGCCAAGGTGCGCCGCGCCAACCTCGACGGTTCGAGCGTAGAGGATCTCGTCACGACGGGTCTCACCAGCATCTGGGGCGTGGCGTTGGACCTGCAGAACAGCATGCTCTATTGGAGCGACCACGTGCCGGGCGAGCTGCATCGGGGCAGCCTCGACGGCTCGGGGGCAACGACGCTGCTGGCCTCGCCTGCGGTGGAGCAGCCGCGGTCGATTCATCTGTCCAACGGCAAGATGTACTGGGCGAGCTCGTCGGGTAAGCGGGTGCGGCGTGCGGATGTGGACGGCTCGAACGTGGAGACGCTCATCGCGTCCGGGCTGTCCGATCCGCACTCCGTCGTCGCCTCTTCCGTGTTCGAGTCCAGCTTGCCCGTAGAACTCGGCGAGTTCAGGGCGATTCCATCTGGCTCAGCCGTTCACCTGATGTGGACTACGCTCTCTGAGACCAACAATGCTGGATTTGAGGTGCAACACTTGGAAGCCGGGCAAGATGACTGGCGCACGCTCAGCTTCATTTCTTGATATGGTACCTCGATCGAGCGCCAGTCCTATGCCATGCAAACGCCGCGTTTGCCCACTGGAAAGCATCGATTCCGTCTCAAGCAAGTCGATCACGATGGTGCGTTCACGTACTCACACGAGGTGGAGGTCCAGCTACAGGTCCAAGAAGGCACGTTCTACCTTACCTCTCCCTTCCCCAATCCCTTCAGTACACAAACGGTTATACGGTTGGAGGCCGCCCAGACTCAACCTATTGAAGTCACCGTACTCGATGTTCTGGGGCGTGAAGTTCGTCAACTCCTGAAGCAGGTTGTGTCGGACGAGCGGGCGTATGAGGTTATATTAGACGCACAGGACTTACCCTCGGGGCTCTACCTGATCCGGGTGCGAGGCGACGGCTTCGTCATGACGCAGTCGGTGCTGCTCCAAAGGTAGACCCCTACCCCGCACTTCATATCAGCACCCATGCTCAACGTACTGTGCATAGCAGGCACCCGCCCTAACTTCATTAAGGTGAGTGCCCTCTACCACGCCTTCACGCAACATCCGCGCTTCTCGCCGACGCTGGTCCATACGGGTCAGCACTACGATGCACAGATGAGCCGCGTGTTCTTCGAGCAGTTGGGCTTGCCCGAGCCCGATCTGTACCTCGGCGTAGGCTCAGGCACGCACGGTGCGCAAACGGCTGCGATCATGCAGGCCTTGGAAGCGCACCTCATCGAGAGGCCGCCGGACGTGGTGGTCGTTGTTGGCGATGTCAACTCGACGGTGGCGGCTACGCTTGCTGCGGTCAAGCTACACCTTCCTGTCGCGCACGTGGAAGCTGGGCTGCGCTCGTTCGACCGCCGCATGCCCGAAGAGATCAACAGGCTCATCACCGACGCCATCTCGGATGTGCTGTACGTGTCGGAGGAGAGCGGGTTGACGAACCTGAAGCGCGAGGGCATAGCCGATGACCGCGTGGTGTTCGTAGGCAATGTGATGATCGACTCCTTGCTCCGCTTTCAAGAGCACGCCTGTGGCCTGGACACGGCCCAAGCGATGTTTGGATTGGCACCTCGAAGCTACCTGCTGGTCACGCTGCACCGCCCGTCTAATGTAGACGTTTCCGAGCGGCTACTTGAAATCGCTGACGTATTGGAGACTATCCAGGCGCGCATCCCCGTGGTCTTCCCCGTTCACCCCCGCACACGCCAACGCCTCGAAAGCCAAGGCCTCTACAAGAGGCTCGACGCGCTGCCGAGGCTACACCTGGCCCCACCGATTGGCTATCTGGAATTCCTCAGCCTGATGCACGATGCGCGCGGCATGCTCACCGATAGCGGAGGCACGCAAGAGGAAACGACATTCTTAGGGGTGCCGTGTCTCACGCTTCGCGAAAACACCGAGCGGCCAGTGACGGTCACCCAAGGCACGAATACCTTGCTCGCGCTCGACAAGGCACGCATCCTGCATCATGTTGATGACATCATCACTTCGGAACCCGCCTCGGCAACCCCTCCGCCGCTGTGGGATGGCCAGTCGGCGGTCCGCATCGCCGACGATCTAGCAAGACGCTACACTGCGCAGCCCTAGGTTGGTATAGAGGTCGATGAGCGGCGTCACGGTCTTGGCCCAGTGGTATCGGTCTACCACGGCCTCGCGCCCACGCTGCCCCATCGCATCGCGCTCGTCCGCGGCGCCAAGTAGCTCAATCAGTGCGCTCGCCAGCGGCGCCGATTCCCCAGCAGGATATACCCGCCCCGCCTGTGTCTCATCGACGATGCGCTTGAGCGGATCGCAGTTGCTCACTACAACGGGGCGAGCAAAGTACATGTAGTGGAAGAGCTTGTGGGGGATGGTATTGTCGGTATGCACCGTCTTCAAGTGCGGGACGAGGCAGACTTGACTGCCGAGCATGTAGCTCTTCAGCCGAGCTTGCGGCTGCCACCCCTCAAACAACACATGGGTGTTAAGCACACCGAGACGTTGTGCCTGAGCCTCCAGTTCGGGCTTCACGCGCCCATTGCCTACCAGCACGAGTTGCGCCTCGGGATGTTTGGCGATAACGTCCGGCATCGCATCGATAACAGAGGCCAGTCCCCGATGGATATCCATGCCTCCGGTGTAGAGAATCGTCGGTCGTTGCTGCAAGCGGTGGATGAGATCGGGCTCTTCAACGAAGCCGTCAAAGTCGGCCAGTTGGATGGTGTTGGGCACGACGTGAATCCGCTCTGTGGGCACGCCAAGCGCCTCGTTGCGCACTGCCGCCTCTTCGATGACAACAACCAGCCCATCCACCGCATTCACCCAGGCATGCTCCAGCCGTTGCCAGCGCGGTATGCTGACGACCCATTTCCCTGGCGCACGCGTGCTCCACGCGTAGTGCTTGAGCGCTTCGACCCAGTTCTCGTGCAAATCGCCTACAACAGGTACATCTAGCGAGCGTCCCGCCTTCAGCCCACCTCCAAACAAGTACAAGTCGTGCATGTGCAGCGCATCGAACGGCCAATCGGCGTAGATCTTCCCGATCTCGCGCACGAGGTACCACTCCAGAAACGGAAATGTGCCCGAGAGCCCGCGCATCTTGTTGCGCTGCCATGCCGAGATGCGCGCCCGGATGATACGGACGCCTTCGAGCATGTCGGTAGCGGGTCGATCATCGGGCGCAATGGCCAACACGGTCACCTCGAACCCCGCCTGCTGCAGGGTGCGTGCCTCATTTTCGACACGCGCATCCGGCGGGAAGTCTTGGTCCAGCACCATCAGAATGCGGAACGGGCGCTCCATAGCATCATCCATGGCTCAAGAGGTGCTCGGCTATCAGGTCAGAGGCGGGACGTTCCGCGTCGCCCAGTGCGTGTTGGGCCTCGTGCGGCCGCCGCTGCACGGCCTGTACAATGGCGTGAGCGTTGGCCCCGACGAGTTGGTTCCAGCCTCCTGCCAGCGTTTCGCGCCACTCGGTTTCATCGCGCACGGTGACGCACGGCGTCTCAAGCCAGTACGCCTCCTTCTGTACGCCACCTGAGTCCGTGACCACTGTATGGGCATGCTGGACTAGCTTGAGCATCGTCAGGTAACTCACTGGCGCAACCTGATGCACATTCTTCCCCACCCTGATCCCTTCCAAGCGTGCCTTCGTCCTCGGATGCACGGGCATGATTACAGGCGTGCTGAGCCTGGCCAGGCCGTCAAAGATCGCCTGTAAGCGGCTCGGCGTGTCGGTGTTCACGGGGCGGTGGATCGTGGCCAACGTGAACCCACTAGTCGTTGCTGGATGCACCGTGTCCAACACAACGCGCCCTTTGGCACGAGCTGCAAACTGCCGCGTCGCTTCCAGCATGACGTCGCCCGAGAAATGTACGCCCACGGTGATTCCCTCCCGAGCCAAACGCTCTACAGCGTCATGTGTGGGGCAAAACAGCCACGTAGCGATTCGATCCGTCGCGATGCGGTTTACCTCTTCGGGCATCAGCATATTCTCAGAGCGCAAGCCCGCCTCCACATGGGCCACTGGGATGCCCAACTTTACCGCAGCCAGTGCGCCAGCCAATGTGCTGTTCGTATCTCCGTACACCAGAACGGCATCGACATCACGCTTCATCAGGAACCGTTCAATACCAACAAGGGCGGCCCCCGTCTGGGCAGCATGCGTGCCCGATCGCACATCCAGGTTCACCACAGGCGGCGGAATGTTCAGTTCGTCGAAGAAGACCTGGGCGAGATTCGCGTCGTAGTGCTGCCCCGTGTGGACGATGGACTCCTTCACACCATGTCGCTGGAAGGCTTGACTCACGGCTGCCGCTTTCACGAACTGCGGGCGCGCACCGACGACGGTACAAATGTGCATGAACTTGGCTTTTGTTACGAGGGCTGCCTCGAACGCGCACCCAGTCGCTTGTTTCCGCAACATCCTCCACGTATGCGCAGAGCGCCGTACTCCGATTTATTTTTCTGTTTTCCAGAAATAATGTAACCATCTCCATAAGGCACAGTATATTTTCCGCATTCCAGAATACATCAGGATATGCGATGAAGCTCTTGCTGCGTTCCGAAGAATTGGTGCTGCTGGCCGTGTGGCACCTGGGCGACAATGCCTACGGCGTGACCGTGCGCCGCTACCTCATGGCCGAGACCAACCAGCATTTCTCGTTCGCCTCGGTCTACGACCCGCTCGACCGCCTCACCCGCCAGGGCTTCCTCAAGGCCACCGACGGCGCGCCCACCAAGGAGCGCGGCGGCCGGCGGCGGCGCTTCTTCTCGCTCACCGACAAAGGGCTGGGCGCACTCGCCGAGGTGCAACGCGTCAACGCAGTGCTGTGGCAAGGCGTGCCGCAACTGGCTAACCGTCTATGAGCGCCCGCCCGCCCCGCTGGGCGGCGTGGCTGCTGCGGCACCTGCGCCTGCGCGGCGATGATGACATTCTGCTGGGGGATTTTGAGGAGGAGTTCCACTACCTGCGCCAGCAGCAGGGCGAGGCCTACGCCCGCCGATGGTACGTCCGTCACGTGCTCATCTCACTGCCTGGCTTCATCGACCAAATGATCCGCTGGTGTTTTTACATGCTCAAGAACTACATCCTCGTCGCCGCCCGGGCCTTCCGCAAGCACCCGCTCTACGCCACGATTAATGTGCTGGGTCTGGCGCTGGCGCTGGCCTGCAGCCTGACGATCCTGCTATTCGTAGCTGAAGAGCGCGGGTTCGACGCGTTCCACGTCAACGCCGACAGGCTCTACCGCCTGGAGCGCATTGGCATGAACGACGCCCCGTCGAGCTTCACCGACGGACCTACCGGGCCTACGATAGCCGCCGAGTTTCCCCAGATCCAGGCCGCCACCCGGTTGTCACGGTCGGAGCACCTGCTGCGGCACGGCGAGCGCCAAGCCTACGGCGACGCCATCGCCTATGTGGACACGACGTTCCTGCAGATGTTCTCCTTCGAGGTGCTGCAAGGTGACCGCGCTACGATGCTCTCAGCCCCCAATAGCATCGTGCTCACCGCATCGCTAGCGGAGAAGTATTTCGGCGAGGTCAACCCCGTGGGTCAGACGATGGTGATGGACAACGCCACCGAGCTGGTTGTCACAGGCGTCCTGGCCGATGTGCCCGCTAACAGCCACTACGTCTTCGATGCGCTGGCCCCCTTCTCCCTCCTCATCCAGAGCAACTCGTGGCTTGAGCATTTTGGCGGCGTGGGCACACAGACCTATGTTTTGCTCGCACCGGGCGCACAACCCAACGACCTCACGGCTGACTTCGCCCACTTTGCCGAGGCCAACCCGGTCTGGACCCAGTCGTTTTACCTACGCCCGCTGACGGACATCCATCTCCACTCCGATGTCTACGAGGTGACGCCCCAGGGCGACATGGCCACCGTGCGCCTGTTTTCAGCCATTGCGCTGTTTATCCTGCTGCTGGCGTGTATCAACTACGTCAACCTCTCCACGGCACGTGCAGCACAGCGCATGAAAGAGGTCGGCCTCCGCAAGGTGCTCGGCGCCGACCGGGTCCAGCTGCTGTTTCAGTTCCTTGGCGAATCGATCCTGCTCACTGCGGCTGCTCTTGCGGTCGCCCTCGCGCTCGTGGGCCTCGCGCTGCCCGCCCTCAATACCTTGCTGGCGCGCGAGCTGAGCTTGGCGCCGCTCGTGACTGGCCAGGGCCTATTCGTGTTGATGGGTGGCGTATTCCTGATCGGCGCGGCCGCAGGCATCTACCCGGCGCTCCACTTGGCGCGCTTCCTCCCGGCGCAGGTCCTGAAGCAAACCATCCGGCGCCCCGGCTACACGTCGCGTTTACGGCAGGGGCTGGTCGTGGTGCAGTTCGCCGTATCGACCACATTGATCGTGGCCACGCTCGTCGTGGGGCAGCAGCTCCAGTTCATGCAGCAGCAAGACCTTGGCTTTGACACGGAGCAGGTTCTGACTATCCCACTGCGCGACGGCACGCTGGTCACGGAAACGAGCAAGGTGCTGAAAGAGCGCTTTCTGAGCGACCCGCAAGTTATCCACGCCACCGTGACCAACTCGGGCGTTGGCGCGCCGAGCGGTTCGGGCCCTGTGGCGGCGACGCAGTTTGGCGAACGCCGGGAGTCGAGCCCCGTGCACGGATACGTATATGCTGACCCCGAATTCCAACCGACACTGGGCTTGGACGTCCTCGCAGGCGAGAGCTTATGGACCGGACGCGAGAATCGTCACTACACCGAGGTGCTGATCACCCGGCAAGCCGTCACCACGCTGGGCTGGCAGACGCCAGCAGACGCAATTGGCCAGACGATTGCTACCACCGTTTTCGATGACCTCGCGACGGTAGTTGGCGTCGTGGACGACTTCCACACCGCCTCACTGCAGCGTTCCGTACGTCCCATGATCATCTTTGGCTTTCCCAAGGCCCAAGACGGCAAGATCATGCTTCGCCTGGCGCCTGGATCGCCTCAGCATGCCATCGCTCGCTTTGAGAACACCTGGACAGAGGTCGTGCCCGAGTGGCCGTTTGAGTACCAGTTCCTGGATGATGCGGTGCAGCAACGCTACGCGCAAGACCTGCAGGAGGCGACGCTGTACCGCAGCTTCGCAGCGCTCGCCCTGTTCATCGCCTGCCTGGGCCTCTTTGGGTTGGCCGCGTTCACGGCCGAGCAACGCACCAAGGAGATTGGCGTGCGCAAGGTGTTGGGTGCATCGGTGCACCAAATTATCCTGCTGCTCTCGCGTGAGTTTGTCGTGCTCGTGAGCGTTGCGGTGCTGTGCGCCGCCCCGGTGGCCTACGCGCTGATGGAGCGCTGGCTAGACGGCTTCGCCTATCAGACCGACATCTCGTGGACGGTCTTCGTCGTCGCCGCGCTGATCGCGTTCGCCATCGCCGGGCTCACCGTCAGCTACCATGCGCTGCAGGCCGCCCGCCAGAACCCCGTGCGTGCGCTGCGCTCGGAATGAGCTGTGGCCAGCTAATCGGCACAGGCAGCCCGGAGTCAGGAACGAATGTGCTAGACATCCAAGCCTTGGCGCGCACGCAACGCACATTGCTCAGCCATGCCCTCGGCGCAGTGCGCGACCAGCGCCCGTTGCTTTCCTAACCATAACCTTAATTTCCGACGCGTTTGTGCCGATACTGCGGATGTAGTGCCATTCACCCGGTCAGTTCGATGAGTAAGTGGATTTGTGCCCTTCCGGTAGGCTTGATCGTCATACCCGCTGTTCCCGTGTATGCCCAAAGCGCCAGTGGCGACGCGAGCATGGGTCCTGTGGTTCTTGTGCTGCTCATCCTCGGTGTCATCGTCGTCGGCTCGGCGATGGTGATACGGCGTTTCCAGTTCGCGAGCAAAGCGAAGCCCTCACCCACTTCGGCCCCTCAGCCCACTAAGATGGCTGATGAAGATCCGGCAGCGGCAAGTGCCACGGCGGCATCGGTAGCAGCCGAAGACGCCGCGT
>JBCCMF010000005.1:0-34923 GCA_039026435.1 Bacteroidota bacterium | reverse complement strand
CTACGACGACCACCGCATCGCAATGGCGATGGGCGTGGCAGGGCTGGTAGCACAAGGCGCGACGGTGGTTCATGAAGCCGACGTCGCCAGCGTATCCTTCCCGAGCTTCTGGACGCAGCTCCGCCTGATCGCCGGGCAGGGTGAGTGATACCTGATCACGGACAACAGTATGCACGTTTTTCCGCACTGCACTGCGCAACCGCCTCCTCGTAGTAGGGCTACCCGAAGGGCTGTGGGTGTACCGAGCACCACTTCAACAGTGAGCCGATACACCCTCCGACCCGCCTCTCGGCGGCCCACCTCCCTCGAGGGAGGCGTTGTCTCTACCTCCACGATGTGCTTACTCAGACGGGGGAGATTTACCTGCGGTGTGCTTCGCGCTCTCGGCTGCGCTCGGGATGACAATTGTGCAGCATGGCGCCATTCCATCTACTCGAGCCCCAACAGCGCGCAGCGCGTCCGAACACCGAACCGCTAATCCCAAGCCATGATTAAGCCGAAGAAGAGCCTCGGGCAGAACTTCTTGCAAGACCCGAACACGATCCGAAAGATTGTGGCGGCGCTGCCTGCGCCCGAGGACGCGCATGTGGTGGAGATCGGGCCCGGGCTGGGGGCGCTGACGGGGCTGCTGCGCGAGCGGTTCCGGCACGTGACGGCGCTGGAAGTGGACTACCGCGCCATCCGCTACCTGCGCGAGCAGCATCCGGGGCTGGATGTGCGCCATCAAGACGTGCTGACGACGGACTGGGCCGCGCTCCGGGCTGAGCACGACGCGCCGCTCCATGTCATCGGCAACCTGCCGTACTACATCACCACGCCGATCCTGTTTGGGCTGCTAGACGCCTATACGCACCTCGAATCAGCCCTCCTGATGATGCAGAAGGAAGTCGCGGACCGGCTGGTGGCGCCGCCACGGACGAAGACGTACGGCACCCTCAGCGTGCAGACGCAGCTGTGGTCACGCCCGAAGCTGCTCTTCAAGGTGTCGCGCAACGTGTTCTTCCCGAAGCCCGGCGTGGACAGCGCCATCGTGCGACTCACGTTCGACCAGTCGCCGCCCGACATCGAACGCGCAGCCGTGAGCGAGGTCGTGCGGGCGGCCTTCAACCAGCGCCGCAAGACGCTCCACAACAGCCTCGGCGCCTGGACGCGCGAGCGTGGCATCCGCCTGCCCGAGTCGTGGGAAAAACTTCGCGCCGATGCCGTGCCCCCCGACCTGTTCGTGGAGATCACGCGTTATCTTACCGCTCACCTGTAGCGCACGGCGGCTGATCTTCGGCCCGGTGCGCCCTCCCCTTCTCCTCGCTCGCTGGTGCCCATGACCGATCTGCTGCCCGACGACGACGCACGCGCCGTGGCTATGCCCGATGTAGACGTCGAGCTCGTGGAGAACATCGGCGCGCTCGTGGAGGCGCGGCAGGAGGGCATGGTGCTCAACCTCGTGGCCGACCTCTACCCGGCCGACCTGGAGCAGGTCCTCTCGCACCTTCCTGCCGAGACCGCCGATACGCTGTTCCACTGGCTGCCCACCGAGCAAGCCAGCGAGGTGCTGCCCGAGCTAGACGACGACTTCCGCGCCGAGCTGCTCGAAGAAGCCACCACAGCCCGCCTCACCGAGCTGTTCGACGAGATGGACTCGGACGACGTAGCCGACGTGCTGGCCGACCTGCCTGCCGAGGTGGCGCAGCGCGTGCTGCCTACGCTGGAGGACGCCGAGGACGTGGGCAATCTGCTGGGATACGCCGAGGACACGGCGGGCGGGCTCATGGCGCGCGAGTACGTGGCCGTGCCGTGGAACCACACCGTCGATCAGGCCACCGAGGAAGTGCGTCGCAAGGCGGAGGAAGTCGATCCGGTCTACGTGATTTACGTCGTGGATGACCACGCGGCGCTCATCGGCATCGTGACGCTCAAGCGGCTGCTGCTGACGCCGTCGGGCGTGCTGCTGCAAGACATCATGGACGCCGAATTCGTGTCGGTGGGCGCGGGGGAAGACCAGGAAGAGGTGGCGCGCTTGTTCGAGCGGTACGACCTGCTGGCGATCCCGGTCGTTGATCAGGGCGGCCAGATCCTCGGCCGCATCACCATCGATGACGTGGTAGACGTGATCCGCGAGGAGGCCGAGGAGGACATGCAGCGCATGAGCGGCACGGCGGACGAGCAGCCGAACGACTCCATCTGGGAGATCGTCCGCAGCCGCATCGTGTGGCTCTACATCGGCCTGGCGGGGGCGCTCCTCTGCGGCGGCGTCATCATGGGTTTCGAGGACCAGCTGTCGAGCAACATCGCGCTCGCGTTCTTCATCCCCGTCGTCATGGCGATGGCGGGCAACGCGGGCATCCAAAGCTCATCGATCGCCGTGCAAGGCATCGCCTCGGGCGACTTGTGGACCAGCGACGTCTTCAAGCGGCTCGGCAAAGAACTGCTCGTGTCGATCTGCACGGGGCTGCTGCTCTCGCTCGTGCTGGCGCTCATCGTGGTAGGCCTCGGCATGCTCGGCGCACAGTTCCTGGCGGAGACCACCAGCGTAGCACGGCTCGCCGCCGTCGTGGGCCTGGCGCTGACCTTGGTCATCATCCTGGCGACCACGCTGGGCGCCACCATCCCGCTCCTGCTCGACCGCGTCAACATCGACCCGGCGCTGGCCACGGGACCGTTCATCACGACGAGCAATGACCTGCTCGGGCTGGCGATCTTCTTCCTGCTGTCGGCGGCGTTGCTGCGCTGACGCTACCCGTGGGCGCGTTGGTGAGCGTATCTACCAGCCGACGCCTTGCGTGGTGTAGCTGCCGCCCCTGGGGCGCTGGGCTTCGCCTTCCTCGATTCGGACTTCGACGTGGTCGATGATGCCGCCTTTGTTGAGGCGCACCCTGACGCGGCCGTTGTGCGGATCGACGGCGGTAACGGTGCCCAGGTATACGTTGCCGCCCAGGGCTACGCTCTTAAACTCGCCGCCCACGTCAAAGTAGGCACGCTCGCCTGTGACGGAGATAAGCGAGGCGTCTTCCACATCGATCAGGCCCTTGCTGTTGGGCGGCAGCGTTTCGAGAATACCGGGGTAGAAGGGATTTACGTTGGGCTGCTTGGCGGGGAGCACGCCTTCGGGCAACTCCGGTAAGGCCGCAACCTGGATGTCGTTTTCGAGCACGCCCGGCCCAGCATCGTCAGCGCTGAGGCCTTCCGTACCAGCAAAGTACGCAACCACCTCGAACGTGAACTCCACCATCACCTTCAGCTCTTCCCGTTGCGTCTGGCGGTTCACCTTCACCAGGTTGAGGTTGGTCAGGTCGAGGCGCTGCACGCGGTACAGTTCGCGGCCGTTCTCCAGGTTCCAAATCACTTGGTACAGGTGCGTGTAGTAGCCCTGCCCGCTGACACTGAACCTATGGCTGCTGATGGTCGGGTCGGACTTTTGGCCATCGTAAACGATGTTGAACTCGTCGAAGCCTTCCCGGGTCAATGCGTTGAGGATACCGACGACGGCGGCGCTGCTGAGTGTGGGCGGCACCAGCTTGTAGCGGGCGTTCCAGCGGCGCGTCACCTCGTTGGCACGCTGCGACGAGACGGCCTCTTCAGAGACCAAGTTTCTAAACTCGGCCTGCTTCATCTCGTTGACCTGCTCAATCTTCTCCAGCCGCTCGATTTCCTTGGGCTGGTTGAAGAAGGTCAGGTACACGCCAGCGCCAGTGGCGGCGAGCCAGCAGAAGGTCAAGACCAGAATATTTTGAAGGATGCCAGACATGGGTTCGGGAGATAACGGTGTGGGATAGTCGCGTGGGGTCGGTTAGGGCGTCGCGCCCGCGTTCAGCGCAGCAACGGGTTCAGCAGATGCGGATGCACTCGTGGCCGCCACCTCGGCTTGCTCCACCTGCTCGCGGAGGAAGACGGCCGCCTCGGGCAGCACCTCGGGCGAGGGGACGCGCATGCGGAAATTGTACACGGGCCAGTCGCGGATCTCTTCAAAGGTCAGCGTCTCGATGACCGCCTCGGTGCGCTCGGCGAAGGCGACCACGTTGTCGCGCCCTCGCGCATTGCCTACGACGACCACGTTGTTGCCTAGCGGCGACATGGAATCGACCCAGATGCCGGGCGTGGCAGCGGTCTCGCGCGTGATGGTCTCCAGCGTGCGGCTCCAGCGGTCGCTGCCCACCAGCAGCGAGTCGATGACGTTGAGCGCCTGCACGTAGCGCACGTACGTGCTCTGCAGGCTGTCGATGCGCGCTTGCAGCACCTGCTCATCTACATCCAGGTTCGTCGTGGGGTCTTGCAGCGTGATGAGGGCTTTCTTGTTCGTGATCCGTTGATCCATCGTGACGTAGCGCCACGTGAAGAAGAACACGGTGCAGAAGATCATCAGCGAGAGCACCAGCGTGTGCCACGAGAAGGGCAGCTCAATGCGGATTTTGCGGAGGCTCTTGGGCAGCATGTTGTGCCCGTCGAAGCTCTCCATCACGGCTTCCCCCCCAACAAGGCGGAGCGCGGCGAGGGCGGCCTGCACCAGCCCGGGCGAGTCGGCGGCGGCGGCGTTCTTCAGCGGCAGCGCCTGGCGCATGAGCACCACGCGGGCTGCGGGGAAGAACATCGAGAAGCTCTCCGCCATGTCGTCCTCGCGCTCGCGGTTGAGCAACAGCACGTGGTCAATGTCCGTCAGGCCCAGCTCGTCCTGCTGCAGCAGCACGCGGCTACAGATCGTCTCGGGCGCGTCGTACGAGGTAAGCGACTGCAGGCTCTCGGACTCGATCAGCGTGTCGCCCTGCATGAAGAGCACAAGCGTGTTGTTGGCACTGGTGCGGACGATGAGCGTGTGCTTCTGCTGCGCGGGCTCGGCGTTGAGGCCAAACGTCATGCGAGCCAGCCCCAGGTACAGCGGCACCTCGGCATCCACCAAGCGGGCATCGGGCACGTACTTGCCCTTCTGCTTGTACATCTGCTTGAGCGTGGCCGTGGCCGGATCGGTGGTGGCGGGAGCCAGCCCCAGGTACTGGTAGGCGCCGCTCGGCGTCACACCCATAGGCAAGAACGCGGCTTCGGCCTCGCCCACCTTCACGTTGTGCAGCGCCTGCATCAGCGCGATCAGCTGCAGCGTATTCGGGCGGCCATCGGCAGAGGTACTCGCGCTTTTCTTCTTGCCCTTCTTGGGCTTGGCATCCTCGCGCTCACTGTAGATCAGCTCGTGGTACGCCGTGTCTCCATCGTGCAGGCACACGGCCACGCGAGGCTTGGCGAAGCCCGTGTCGGCGCACTCTGCCAGAATATCACCCAACTCCAGCGCAAACGGCTCGATGACGGCCTCGGGGGCTTTCTTCGACGTGTCGGCCTTAGCGGCCAAGTCGCCAAACTCGCCCTTGAGGAAGTTGGTCTGTGCGCCTGCATCGCCAAACTGGATGTTGAAGTCGTCGCCTCCGAACGAGGCCTGTTCCATGGCCGGATCAAAGCCCAGGTCCGGCACGACGGCGTCGGCATACTGGCTGGCGCGCGCCCGCGAGAAGCGGCGCTTGATCTCGGGGCCGTTTGGCCCTTGCTGCACGAGGATGGCGTGGACCGTCCGGTCGTCGGCCATCACTCCGAGCACGTTTTCGTTGATGCGCTTGCGTTTCATGATCGTGGGGATCTATGTGGGGATGCCCGAGCCTATCCGAGGATGCGGCGCAGGCGGCGTTTGTTGTTGGCGTAATCGTACGCCACTTCGGGTGTGATGAGGCGCTCGCGGACGAGCCGGGCCAGGTCTTGCTCAAGCGTGACCATGCCCTCGTTAGAGCCCTCCCACATCATCTGGTAGATCTCGCCCGAGTTGCCGTTTTTGATGGCGGCGCGTGCCGAGGACGTCATCCAGAGGATTTCCTTGCACAGGATGCGCCCGCCATCAATTTTGGGCGGCAGCTTCTGCGAGATCACACAGCGCAGGGTGTCCGCCAGGCGGTTGCGCACGCGGTCTTGCTCCTCGGGCGGGTACTCACCCATGATGCGGTCGATGCTCTCCACGGCCGAGGAGGTGTGAAGCGTGGAGAACACCTTGTGGCCCGAGTCGGTGATCTCTAGGGCGGATGAGATCGTCTCGGGGTCGCGCATCTCACCGATGACCACGATGTCGGGGTCTTGGCGGAGCGCCTGCACGATACCCTCCTTAAAGCTGCGCACATCCTTGCCCACCTCGCGGTGGCGCACGATGCTGCGCTTGGTGTTGTGCACGAATTCCACGGGCTTGCCAATAATGACAATGTTGCCGTAGAAGTCTTTGTTGTTGGCGTCGATGATGGCGTCGAGCGTTGAGCTCTTGCCGGAGCCCGTCACGCCTGTGACCAGCGTCAGGCCGTCGCGTTCGTGGCTGAACATGAGCCGGCGTTTGACGAGCGGATGGAAGCCCAACGAGTCAAGCGGCCGCACCTCGTCGGTGATGGCGCGCATGTTGAGGGCCAGGTGGTCGTAGTCGAAGTAGATGGTGGCACGAAAGCGACGCGGCCTGCCGTCCTTGCCCACGAGCTCGACGCGGTAGGAAAAGTCGATGGAGTATTCGTCGAAGAGGCACTCTACCTGCTCCGGCCCCAGCTGGGACAGCAGCAGCAGATCGGCCTCGTAGTCGGAGTAGCGCCCCATCTCTTCACGCGGCGTGTTTTTGCCATCCACACGGTACCACACCATGCCGCTGGCACCGGAGCCTCCTGCGGCGATGTCTGAGGCGCCCAGCTCTACCATCCGGCGAGCCCAGGCGCCCACCACGACCTGGATCTGGTGGCGGTCTTCGTCGCGCAGGCGTTCCACCTGCTCAGCGATGAAGCGCAGCCGCGTCAGGCCTGCGGCGGCATCGGGCAGGCGGCCGAGGATCGCCTTGGCCACCTTGGGCACAGGCGGTACGGTGCCGCTTCCGAGCGTTGGGTGCGCGCGTGCCGCTTTGGCCTTGGGCTTTTTAGGGGCCGTGTTGGGCTGCCCCCATGCCGGAGGCGGGGTGACGGCAGCCGTCTTCGTGGCGGGTGCCGCCTTGGCGCCCTCCCACACGGGCCGCGACGGCACATCCTGTGTGTTGCGCTGCGGCTCGGGCTGTGACGGCCCCGAAGGCGAAAACAAGTTCTCGAACGAGTAGCTCACGTCGGTCTGGTGTTGGCGATACGGTGTTCTGGCTGGCTTTGCCCTCCGTATCGGCCAATGCGGCCAGGCTTTAAGCCCAACGGGCCGCTTCAGACGCGCGCTAGTCCTCCGTCGCCGTCACGCGCACCATCTCATCCACATCCGTCAGCCCCATCTTCACGTATTCACGCGCCGAGTCGAGCAGCGTCAGCATGCCTTCCTTGACGGCGAGGTCGCGCACGACGCCTTCGTCGAGGTTGCCCTGTGCCTGCGCAATTGTGTGGCGGATGGCACGCGAGAAGTAGAGCGCCTCGCAGATGGCCCGGCGGCCCTTGTAGCCGATGCCTCGGCACGTGGGGCACGCCTTGTCGGTGCTCGGGCGGTAGAACGTGGTCGTGGCGATCTCATCCTTCGTGAAGCCCATGCGCTCCAGCAGCAACGGGTCGGGGTTGGGGTCGTGCTGCTTACAATCCGGGCAGAGCGTGCGGATGAGGCGCTGCGCCACCACGAGGTTGATGGCGTAGGCGATCAAGAACGGCTCGATGCCCATCTTGTAGAGGCGCGTCACGGCGCTGGGCGCGTCGTTGGTGTGCAGCGTGGAGAAGGTGAGGTGGCCCGTGTTGGCCAGCTTGATGCCCATCTCGGCCGTCGCCCGGTCGCGCATCTCGCCAACCATGACGATGTCGGGGTCGTGGCGCAGGATGGCCCGCAGCGCCCCCTCCAGGTTGAGCTTGGTGCCCAGCTTGATCTGTCGCACGCCGGGGATGATGTACTCGACGGGGTCTTCTACCGTCAGCACGTTCACCTCCGGATCGACCACCTGATGCAGCGCGGCCACAAGTGTAGTGCTCTTGCCCGAGCCCGTAGGCCCGGTGAGGATGACCATGCCGTGCGGCTGCCGGATGGCGCGGTCGAAGCGCTCCAGCGCCGAAGGCAGCAGGCCCAGCTTGCTCAGGTCGGTGACCACCTTGCGGTCGTCGATGACGCGGATGACGACGCTCTCCGACCGCAGCTCCTGCTGGGCGTTGGCGATGGGCAACACCGAGACGCGGTAGCGGATCAGCGCGCCGTCCACATCGCGTTGGATGAAGCCGTCCTGCGCCATCTCGCGCTCGAAGCGGTCCACGTTCATCGCGTTGTCCTTGATGACGGCGAGCATCGCCTCGGGATGGATGCGGCGCTCGGTCATCCACAGCTTTAGCCGCCCGTCGATGCGGAAGTGGATTTCGATTTCTTTCCTGGCATTCGGGTAGATGTGGATGTCGGAGGCGCCACGGCGGACGGCCTCCACGAGCGCGCCTTCGAACAGGTTGATCAGGCTGGAGCGGTTCAGCTCGGCCTCCAGCGCCTCGCGGTCGATCAGGCTGCTCTCTTCGTCGTCGAGGCCCACGGTGCCCATGTCCAGGGCGGGCGCGTCGTCTTCGATGCGGGCCAGGAACTCGTTTTCGGCCGGGAACGCCCGGTCGATGACCTGGCGCACAGCGCTGGGCGCGGCGTACTGCAGCTCGTAGCGTTCCAGCTTGAGGCGCCGCAGCAGGGGTAGGATCTCGGGCCGTGTGGGATCGTGCGTGATGAACACCGTGCGGTGAGCCCCCGTCTCCGGCTCCACGCGCAGGTCAAACACGACCACGTTTTGCTGCAGCAGCGCCTCGCGATAGTCCTCCTCGAAGGCCTGCATGACGCCGCGCACAAACTCCAGGTCGGGCTTGTCGCCGTTGATGTCGGCGGCGCGGAAGGCGTAGGTCTGGGCCGCCTGGGCAAACACCGCTTCCTGATGCGGCCCCGGCAGGCGCGTCAGCGTGCGCCACAGCGGCTCTTTGACGCCCTCCTCGGCCTGCCACGCTTGCGCCTGCTTCACCAGGGCTGGGGCCACCGTTTCGTGGCGCAGCATCGCCTTCACCACGCGGTCGCGCACGGGCTGGACGAACACGACGGGCGTATCGCCCTGGGGCACGGGAGGCGGGTCGGCGGCTGGTGCTTCGGCAGCTGGCAGGTCGGTGGCTTCGTCGCTGCTCTCGCGGGGTGGCGCCACGGGCGCCGGAGCCTCGCTACGGGCTTGGCGGAGCGTCTCCACCGCCTCCAAGAGCACGCCTACCGCCGAGGCGGGCGCAAAGCCCACGCTCAGCGGCACCGCGATGGAGGCGAGCAGCGCTTGCACGGCGTCGTTGGTCGGGTCAGGGCACACAAGCCGCAACCGCTGGCCGTGCTCGTCCTCGTCTAAGCCCAGCGGCACAAGCCCCAGGCCGCGCAGCCGGTCCGCCAGTTCGTCCGGGAAGAGGGCGAAGATGGCTTGGACCATGACGGGGTTCGTCTTCGACAGATCCACCACGGGGTAGCCCGCTACGGTGGCCACGGTCTGCGCTACGGCGTCCAGGTCCACGCCCTCTTGCCCCACGAGGAAGCGCCACGGCTCAGCGCGGGCAGGGTGTGCGTTGCGCGCCTTGACGGCCCTGACGGCGTGCGGCAAGCCGATCTGCTCCTCGCCGATGAGCGCCTGCAAGACCTCGTCCTGCATCGCCTGCTCCATCGGCGACGGTGCCGGGAGCGCGCCCTCCATGCTGAGATCGAGGCCGCCTGCGGCGCCGGGATACGCAGAGGAAAGCACCATGACGAGCACAACAGGTGATGAGCGGAAGGGTGAATGCGCCGGAGCCCGGCGTTTACTTGACGCGCTGGTTCATCATGTCTTCGGCCGAGGGCTGCACCATCGCCACCTCGGTTGAGACCAGCGTCAGGAAGATGATGGCGGCGGTGATGAAGACGGAGACGCCCGTCTGGATGGACTCGACCACGCTCTTGAGCTTGAGCTTCGTCTCGCTCTCGTAGTAGTCGGCCATCTGCTGCGCGCTGCTGCGGACGCTCCCCGTCTCGGCGCCGCTGCGGAAGCGAGCGATAGCCATCGGCGTGAACACGTCGCTGGCCTCCATCGACTGCACCAGCCCGGCGCCCTGCCCCACCATCATCGGGATGGTGACGGTTTTGATTTGGTGCTCCATGTAGGCGTTGCCGCACGCCTCCGAGGCAATGCGCATCACCTGAATGTTCTCGCCACTGCCCGAGTAGAGCACGGAGAACACGCGGCAGAAAATCTCGATGTTCAGCTTGTGCAGCAGCGCGCCGATGATGGGCATCGAGATCATGAGCTTATGCCATCGGAACTGCCCCTTGGGCGTGCGCACGTACCAGATGACGCCGCCCACCAGCACAGCAAACAGGGTGAAGAGCCACCACCAATTCGCATCGAGCCAGTACGAAAACTCCATCGTGCTTGCGGTCATCGGCGGCAGCGGCATCCCTACGTCCTCTAGCAGGCCAGCTGTCTTCGGGAAGATGTCCCAGATGTACCACAGGATCACCGCCAGCAGCAACACAATCGTGATCATGGGCGTGATCATGGCGCTGCGCACGCTCTTCTTGAACTCGTTCTGGCGCTCCAGGAAGCGGGCCGTAGCCTCGTAGATCTCCGACATGTTGCCCGACTGCGAGGCGATGCCCAGCATGTAGGCCGTGAACTTGCCCAGCGTGTGCTGGTGCTTCATGAACGCGCTCTGCGCATCCATACCGCCTTTCAGATCGCCGTTGAGGTCGCGCAGCGTCTGCTTGAGCGGCTTGGAGTTGACATCGCCCGAGAGGAGCGTGAGGATCTCATCGAAAGGCAGCTTTTCGCGCAGCAGGTTGGAGGCCAGCCGCACGAACATGATGATGTCCTGGCTGGGGGGCTTCATCGGCAGGTCGAAGAGCTTCTTCTCGACCTTGAGGACCTCTAGCCCCATCCGCGAGAGCGCCTTGCGGATCTCGTCTTCGGTGTAGGCCTTCTGCTCCCCTTTGATGATGGTGCCGTTGGGGTGCTTGACCTTGTACATGAAGGCCCGGCGTTCCATCAGCCCCTGCGTGCGGAAGCCGTGCTTTTCGGCCAGTGCCGTTACCTTCTTCTCCGCCGACCGCTTCGACGACGCAAACACCGTCCCCTGTACGGGCTGGGCGTTGCGGCCAACGCCTGCAAATTTGAATTCTTTGACGGCCATGAGAGTCTGGCGGGGAGGTCGATAGAGTATGCGGTTACGGTAAGTATCGGCAGGTTGGCCGTGGATTTAACGGCGGCCTCTTTGCCTACCCGGAGGCCACATAGGGCGCCAAACGCACAGGACGCCAAACGCACAAGGGCGGAGCCAGCTGGTGCCAGCCCCGCCCGTTGCGAGCTTGGATGAGCTAAAGATGCTCGGCTTACTGGTACGTCCAGGTCACGCCGCTGGTTGGGCTTGCGCTGGTGATTTCAGCGTCGGCATACTTAGCGCCGTCGCACTCTTTGCCAGCCTCAGCGCTGGCATCCCGGCGCTTGATCTCAACCGTCACCTTGCCGCTTGCGGCCGTCAGGGCATAGCACCCGTTGAGCGTCTCGTAGTACGAGTTGGCAGTGCCTACATCATCGGCAGGGTTGAGGCCGATCGAGCCCAGCTTAACATTAGCCCAGTTGGCCGCCGTTTCGCTGCCGCCGCCAAAGGCTGCGGGCTTCAGGTACCATGCCTGCAGGTCCGAGATGACGCGCATGGCATCGGCCACGGCTGCATCAGTTTCTGCTTTGGCCTTGCCTTCGGTGAAGGCCTGGATCCCCGCGACGACGGCAATACCGACGATCACCATGCCGAGCACGAGGAGAAGAAGTTGTTGTTGACCCATTTCTGGAGCCTCCTTTGAGTTGTGTTGGGTAGAGCGAGTAAGTAGCGTCGGTGGAGGGTGGCTGCCCCCGCAGCACACGCCTCCTCCGTTGGTGGGTGCCGTTGCTCGCCATAGTATGTTGGACAAGCGGATTGGCGTTCAGTCCCGGGCTTTGTATCGGCAGCCCCATGTGGGATTTAAACCCCGAGCCGAATTTTTTTCTCATCGCTTGCGCCGTCGCCCTTTTGCCTCGGCAAACCGGAGCGCGTCCCGACACTTTTTTGCGGGCCCCGGCGTAGTAGCTAGGTCCGTACCCATTCACTCAACCGTTCCCCCTGCTCATGGAGCCCAATCCCCGCGTTGAAGAATTCAAACTGAAAGGCAACCAATTGGTCGATCGCGTCAAAGAGCTGATCGACGAAGGCAAGACGCGGCGCGTCATCATCAAAAACGACGAGCGCGTCATTCTGGAATTCCCGCTGACCGTGGGCATTGGCGGTGCAGCAGCAGCGGTGTTCTTCGCTCCTGTGCTTACGGCGCTCGGCGCGCTGGCCATCCATTTCACCGATGTGACCATCGTGGTGGAACGCGAGGTGACGCCCATCCTGCCCGCCTCAGACGAAGAAGACGAGGCCTAGACTACCGATTCTCGGGGTCGAAACCGCCGCTGGCCTTCCTTTCTTTCGCATTTCCAGCAGGCGGTACGCCTCAGCAATTGTGGCGTGCGCCCAGAAGGCGTCTGTTAAGAAGTGGCGGAGGCTGTTTTTCCTAGGGTTCTAAAGGAGCCGATGCCAGCAGGACGCGTATAGGCCCGCATTATTATCGATGTTGGCGTCTCCAGCAAACAGGCCTGCTCCCCGAACGGCCCATGCCAACCTCCATGCTTCTCGACCCCGTGTATTATGCCCAATGACTTGCTCCTCGGAGGAGACGGCGACGCGCAGGAAGCGCTTCCGACCTTTGTAGCATCGACCCCAATCGCACCGCCTGTGGATGATGATGTCCTCGTTCCTCTTCCGGTGACCCCGGCCGACTTCAAGCCGGAGACGCTGCGCCGTGCCTTCCACACGATGCTGCTCTCGCGGCAGCTCGACGAGAAGATGCTGAACCTCATCAAGCAGGGCAAAGGGTTCTTTCACATCGGGTGCGCCGGGCACGAGGCCGCCCAGGCTGCCGTCGGCCTCCTCTCGGAGCCGGGCACGGACTGGTTCAGCTTCTACTACCGCGACCTGTGCATGTACCTCTCGCTGGGCGCCTCCTCGCGCGATGTGCTGCTGCACCACATGGCCAAGGCCGACGACCCGAACTCGGGCGGGCGGCAAATGTCTGAGCACTTCAGCGAGCCCGATCTCAACATCCTGACCGTGTCGTCGTCGGTGGGCGCGCAGTTTCTGCCTGCGCTGGGCGTGGGCATGGCCCTGCAGCGCGACTCCGCCAACCGCAGCTACGTATACGCCTCGTGCGGCGATGGCGCCACCTCGCAGGGCGCCTTTCACGAGGCGCTCAACTGGGCCACGCGGGCCAAGGCGCCCGTCCTGTTCATGGTGCAGGACAACAAATACGCCATCTCGGTCCCCGTTGCCGACCAGACCGCGGGCGGCTCGGCGTACAAGCTGGCGCGCGGCTATGAAGGCCTTAAGCGCATCCAGGTCGATGGCACGGACTTCTTCAAGACATACGCTGCCGCGCAGGCCGCCCTAGCGCATATCCGCTCCGGCCAAGGCCCCGTCTGCTTCGTGGCCGATGTGGTGCGGCTGCTTCCCCACTCGTCCTCGGACAACCACGCCAAATACCGCACGTCGGAGGAGCTAGAATCCGACCGCCAGGTGGACCCCATTGCGCGGATGGAGATGCAGCTTATTGAGGCGGGCGTGCTGACCGAAGACGCCGTGGCCGAGATGCGGCGCACCATCAAAGCGCAGGTCAACGCCGATGCCGTGTGGGCCGCCGCCCAAGCTGACCCCACGCCGGAGTCGGCGACGGCGCTCGTCTACTTCGAAGGCGACTTGGGCCTGACGTACGGCAAGGACGCCGAGCCAGAGGGCGCCGAGCCCGTGGTGCTGGTTGATGCCATCAACCACGCGCTGCACGAGGAGATGGCGCGCAACGAGCGCGTGCTGGTCTACGGCGAGGATGTAGCCGGCGGCAAGGGCGGCGTGTTCACCGCCACGCGTGGCCTCACGGATCGCTTCGGCAAAGACCGCTGCTTCAATTCCCCCTTGGCCGAAGCGTCGGTCATCGGCACGGCCGTAGGGCTCAGCGCCGCAGGCTACAAGCCCGTCGTCGAGATTCAGTTTGCCGACTACATCTGGCCCGCCATGCAGCACCTGCGCAACGCGGTGGCCACCTACCGCTACCGCTCCGGCGGGCGGGCGGGCTGCCCGATGGTGATCCGCGTCCCGGCGGGCGGCTACATCCACGGCGGCCTGTGCCACTCGCAAAACATCGAGTCAATCTTCGGCCACATGCCCGGCTTCAAGATCGCGATGCCGTCGAACGCGGCCGATGCCAAGGGACTGCTCAAAGCGGCCATCCGCATGCAGGACCCGGTGCTCTTCCTGGAGCACAAGGCGCTCTACCGCGCCGCCGCTGCGCGGGCTATTGAGCCGGGTGCCGACTACCTCCTCCCCTTCGGCAAAGCCGCCACCGTCCGCGAAGGCACCGACCTCACCATCGTCACGTACGGCATGATGGTGCACAAAGCGGTCAACGTAGCGCGGATGATGGCGAAAGAGGGCGTCTCCGTCGAGATCATCGACATCCGCACGATGCTGCCGCTGGACATGGACACGATCCTAGCCTCGGTGAAGAAAACCAACCGCGCGCTGGTGGTCTACGAGGACCACGAGTTCATCGGCTTCGGCGCTGAGATCTGCGCCCAGATCGCCGACGCGGCCTTCACCTACCTCGACGCGCCCGTCCGCCGCGTGGCGGGGGCCTTCACCTTCGTGCCCTTCGCCGACCCGCTGGAGCGCGCCGTGCTCCCGCAAGACGAAGACATCCTGGAAGGCGTGCGTTCCGTGCTGGCGTTTTAGCGTGATTGGACGATGAAGTTAGCAGAAGCCCTCGTTACCCGTGCGCACAGCCAGCGCCGCCTTGCGCAGTTGAAGCAGCGCCTCATGCAAAGCGCCCAGGTGCAGGAGGGGGAGCAACCCGCTGAGCCGCCGCACGAGCTGCTGGAGGAATACGAAGTCGTGGCTATCGAACTGGAGCGCTTGATCCGGCAGATCAACCAGACCAACATGCAGACCACGCTGGACTCAGGCGAAACGTTGACCGAGGTACTGGCGGCTCGCGACGTTCTTCGGATGCGGATGCTGCTCTACCGGGACCTGGCTGAATCGGCGACGGTCTCGCACGAGCGCTACAGCCGAAGCGAGGTCAAACTGGTCAGCACGGTGAACGTGCGATCTATTCGGAAGCAGGCCGATGCGCTCTCCAAGGCCTACCGGGACCTCGATGCCCGCATCCAGGCTGTCAACTGGCAGACTGAGTTGCGTACGTGACACTATCATCAACTAGCTGAGGGTCGGTAGTCGCTACAGCAAAGGCGAGCATACACCCGGGTCAGGGGTTAAGCTGACCGTGGGTACGGCGTGCCGGGCGAGGCCAGCAGGGTTCAAGTCCCTGAGCATTGTTACGCCCTGCATTGTCACCGCGGCATTGGGCATTGTTATTGTCACATCCCATATGCTGATTTGCACGGGCGACGAGGGCGGGCAAGGGGTCCCTCAACTATTCTGAATCACCATCCCTCTGCGGCGAGGTGGCTGACGAGGCGGCGGTAGAACAACACGGCGTCGAACCCATCGTGTCCGGCCGTTAAGCCCGCCAGTTGGGCGTGATCGGCGGGGAGGGCGCCGCCGTAGCCCGTCCACTGCATGCTCTCCACGGGCACGTAGCCGTCGTTGGGGCCGTCGGTGAGGTAGAGGTATTGGTTCAGCAGCCAGGTGAGGGAGCTGGCGGGATTGCTGGCACCACGACCCGCCTGGGCGCCCAGCGAGTAGTAGGTGACGTCGGGGTGATCCGGTGTGGCGGGGTTGAACTGGTCCGTCATGTAGCGAGGCGTCAGCTCATGGAGCATCGCCAGCAGGTCGCCGTCGCCCTCGGGAAAGAAGGTGGCAGCTACGCGATTGACGACCTCCGCGACAAGCTGTCGAAGCGGCTCGGGCAGTCGCAGCGGCAGTTCGGCAATACGCGAGCCGCGATGGGGCGACGCCAGCGTGGTGACCGTAGCCACATGCGTGTGCGCTCCGAGGTGTGCCACGAGGTACCGGGCATCGAGGCCGCCTGACGAAAAGCCAACGAGGTTGATCTTCTCGGCGCCCGTGGTGCCGAGCACCGTCCGCAGGTGCCGTTGCCACGTCTGACAGCGGTCGCGGATGGGACTGTACGGCTGCACCCTCGGGGCGAAGACCTGGACGCCGTGTGTGCTGAGGTCCTCCGCAATGGCATCGAACGCCCCGCCCGGCTTCATCATGTGCGCGATGAGCCCGATGCCGTGCATGAGCACAACCGGGTATCGCGTCGGCGTTACATCAGCAGCGAGTAGGGCGTCAGACACAGCGGCGGGGCTCTGGTGAGATGTGCCGAGCTTAACGTCTTGGCCTCTGCTTCCGTTCGCGTGCTTTACTGCTTGAGCCCATCGTCTAAATACACGACCTTGCGCCTGCCATCCGCCACCAATCCGCACGCTCATGCGCCTGACCTTCTGGGGTGCCGCACGCACCGTCACCGGCTCCAAACACCTCGTCGAACTCGACAACGGCAAGACGCTCTTGCTCGACTGCGGCCTCTTCCAGGGGCGGAGGTCTGAATCCGAGAAGCAAAACCGTCACTTCGGATTCGACCCGAAGACGCTGGACGCCGTGCTGCTCTCGCACGCCCACATCGACCACGCGGGGCTGCTGCCGAAGCTGTGGAAGGAGGGCTTTCGCGGGCGCATCTACGCCACGCACGCCACCTACAGCCTGTGCGCGCTGATGCTGATGGACAGCGCATACATCCAGGAGAAAGACACGCGCTTCGTCAACAAGATCAACCGCAAGCGCGGCCGCCCACTGGTCACGCCGCTCTACGACTCCGCCGATGCCGAGGGCGTCTTGCAGCACTTCGTGGGCGTCTCGTACGGCCAGCCGTTCTCGCCCGTGGACGGCGTGGAGGTCGTCTACCGCGATGCCGGGCACATCCTCGGCTCGGCGCACATGGTGCTGACAGTGCACGAGCACGGCCGCACCGTCAAGCTGGGCTTCAGCGGCGACATCGGCAACCCCGACCGCCCCATCCTGCGCGACCCGCAGCCGATGGACGACGTGGACTGGCTCATCATGGAATCGACGTACGGCGGCAAGACGCACGAGCCGCGCACCGACTCCAAGGAGAAGCTGGCCGATCTCATCCGCCGGACGTCGGAGCGAGGCGGCAAGGTGGTGATCCCGTCGTTTGCGGTGGGGCGTACGCAGGAGATCGTCTACGCGCTGGACCAGCTGTGGAACGAGGGCGCGCTGCCGCCCATCCCCGTCTACGTGGACAGCCCGCTCGCCGTCAACGCCACGAGCGTGTACCTGGCGCACCCCGAGTGCTTCGACCGCGAGCTCGTAGAGTATATGCGCACTGACCTCAACCCGTTTGGCTTCGAGCGGCTGGAGTACCTCCGCCGCGCCGAGGACTCGAAGCAGCTCAACGGCCAACGGGTGCCTATGTTGGTTATCTCGGCCTCGGGCATGTGCGAGGCGGGGCGCATCCTGCACCACCTGCGCAACAGCATCGAGGACGCGCGCAACACGGTGATGATGGTGGGCTACTGCGCCGAGCACACGCTGGGGCGGCGCCTCATCGAAAAACGCCCCGAGGTCAAGATCTTCGGCGAGCCGCACCCGCTCCGCGCCGAGGTGGCCGTCATGAACAGCTACTCCGCCCACGCCGACGAGCCCGGCCTCCTCCACTTCGTGGATCAACTGGACCGCGAGCGGCTCCAGCAGGTGTTCCTCGTCCACGGCGACCCCAAGCGGCAGCACGCCCTCAAAGGCACGCTGGAGGCACAGGGTCACACGGGCGTCGTCATCCCCGAGTACGGCGAGGGCTTTAGACTGCTCGGCTAGCCCTGTACGGCATCACTCCGTCTGGTACTTCTTGCGCTCCAGCGACCGCGTCTCGTCGATGATGCGCTCGAAGATGTTGCGCACGGCCGTATCGGGCAGCGGGCCGTTGTTGGCACCCGCTACCTTCTGCAGCACCTCCTCCTCCCGGCTGGGGACGTAGACGGGCATGTCCAGCTTCTTTTTGATGGCCCCGATGCGGTTGGCACACGTCGAGCGTTCGTTGAGGAGTTGCAAGATGGTGCGGTCGAGCGCGTCGATGCGGTCGCGCCACGGCGTGAGGTCGTCGGCCGTAGGGTCTTCGGGCACCTCGAGCGCGTCGGTGGCGAAGGGCGCAAGAAGCTGATTGACGGTTTCGACGAGCATAGGCGCGAGCGTGGCTAGGTTGGGCTTTCAATATACGACGCGGTTTCGTAGCCTCCCATCGTCGCTATCATCCGCTTGATCCCGCCATGCGCCGTCTTGCTTGCCTCGTCACACTCCTCTGCGCCCTCACCCTCTCAGCCTATGGGCAAGCGACCACCGTCTACCTCTTGCGCCACGCCGAGAAAACGGAGGCCACCATGATCCGCGACGTCCCGCTCTCGGAGGCAGGCCTCGCCCGCGCCGACGCCGTGGCCCGGCTGTTGGCCTCGGCAAAGGTCACGGCTATCCACAGCACCCAATATCAGCGCACGCAGCAGACCGCCGCCCCGCTGGCCGCAGCCTACGGCCTCGGCGTGCAACCGTACGACCCGAGCGCGCTGGACGCCTTCGCCGAGGCGCTGCGCACTTCGGCAGGCATCCATGTCGTGGTGGGGCACAGCAACACGACGCCCTACCTCGCCGCTGCGCTTGGCGGCGCCGAGGTGCCGCCCATCCCCGAGGACGAATACGACCGCCTCTACCACATCGTGTTGCTCGATGGGGAGCCTGTGCAGACAACGTTGTTGCGGATCCCGGCAGGACAGCCGAAGTAGGGTACGCGGCTCTGTGAGCCGACTGCACGCTCTTCTATTGAGGTTACTGCCATGCCCAAGTGGCTGAAAAATATCGTCCGTCCCCTCTACTTCTGGATCTTCCGCATGCGCGGGTATCCCGGCTTAGACTACCTGACGAGTCCGATTCTGGACGTCCACGACGAGTACAACCAAGTGCGTACCTTCCGCATCGCCAAGCCCGAGGGGTTTGCCTACGACGCCGGGCAGTATGCCCACCTCGTGGCGCCCGGCGGCCACATCAACATGTACGACGTGCGGCATATGTCGCTGGCCAGTGCGCCGCATGAGCCCGACCTGCTCTTCACGATGGACCTCCAGTCCAACAGCCGCTTCAAGCGCCGCTTCCGGCAGAGCAAAGCGGGCGACACGGTGGGGCTGTTCAAGATACGCGGCCACTTCACGGCCAATGACCTGGGCGAAGACGACTCGATCCTCTTCATCGCGGGCGGCATCGGCATCACGCCCATCCGCAGCATCATCCAGAGCAACCCACCGCAGCAGTGGAAGCTCGTCTACGCGGGCAAAGGCTATTGCTACACCGACGAGTGGCAGGACGAAGCCGTGGCCGACAAGGTGACGTTCGTCAAGCGGCACTCGCTGTTCGATGCCATCGATGCAGCCGTTACAAGTTCGAGTCATTTCTACATTTGCGGAACGGGTAGCTTTATCGGCGCGGTCACGGAGCACCTCATGGCGCAAGATGTGGCCGAAGAGCGCATCCGAACCGAGAACTTCGGGGCCTAGCCGCGCTCGGCGCTGCAGCTATCTTCTGGCCAAGGGCTTGATGCCGTGAGCACATTCGAACGAAAGAGCCTCTTCCAGCTCACCTACCCGCTCTTTCTGTTCAGCTTCATGGCGATCGGCGTCACGTTCGTCGATCAGATCCTGCTGGCCAACTACTCGGACGACCTCGCAGCGGCCGTGAGCCTCGCGAACCAGATCCTGGGCGTCGCCTACGACCTCTCGGGGCTGTTTGCCGTGGGTACGCTCATCGTGCTGGCGCAGTACCTCGGGCGCGACCAGGTCGATGACGCCAAGGCCGCCGTCGTCACGGGGATGCAGGCGAGCCTCGCGTTTTGCCTTGTGATCTCGGCCATCCTGCTCATCGGAGCGCCGTTCTTCGCCGACTGGATCAACACGCCTGAGGAGATCCGCGGCGACGTCATCATCTACGTATACGTCATCGCGGGGGCCATGCTGTTCAACGGCACCATCGTGACGGCGACGGCGGCGCTGCGCGGGTTCGGCTACACGCTGCCCATCTTTGTGTTCGGCGCCCTGGCCAACGTGCTTTACCTGTTCCTGGAGTACACGCTCATCTTCGGCGAACTCGGCTTCCCCGAGCTGGGCGTCTACGGCGCGGCGCTCTCCACGCTGATTGTGCGCATCGGCATGATCGCGGTGCTCGTCTTTTACCTGCAGTACCGCATCGGCATCCGCCTATTCACGATCCCCGCCACCTTCTTGGCGCAGGCCAAGAGGCTGGTGACGATGTCGTACCCCAGTGTGGCGCAAAACATGGTGTACAACCTGTACCAGTTGGCGATGGTGTCGCTGATCACGGTGCTGGGGACGGGCGCCGTGGTCACGCGGTCGTACACGCTGACCATCGTCTCGCTGCTGTCGATCATCAGCTTCGTGATTGCCCAGGGCGCGGAGGTGCTCGTGGGCTACGACCGGGGTGCGGAGCAGTACGACAAGGCCTTCCGCCGCACGCTGCGCTACGCCTTCATCACAGGCGCCGTCAACTTCGTCGGGGCCGGACTTCTGGTATGGCAAGCCGACCTGCTGATCGGGCTGTTCACGCAAGACCCCGAGGTCATCAGCGGCATCAAGCAACTGCTCGTGCTCAGCCTGATCGTGACGCCGCTCAACACCATCAACCTCATCATCTTCTCGGCGCTCAAAGCCGTGGGCGACGTGAACCGCCCGGTGGTCTGGAACCTCGCGCTGACGGTCCTGATCGCGCTGCCGCTGGGCTACCTCGCCGTGTCGGTGCTGGACCTGGGGCTGGTGGGCTTGTGGTACGCGTACATCGCCGAGGAAGCGCTCAAAACCGCGGCGATGCTCGCGCTCTGGCTGCGACGCAAGTGGGAGCAGTACGAGGTGCTCGACGACACCTCTCCTAGTGCAGGATGAGGCGGAACGCGTCGTCCGGCGGCGTTGTAGACGGAGGCCCTGCACGCCATGCTCTGTCCCTCCGCTGTTGGGTGCCTCGCCTGACCGGAAGCGGTTTTTGAAGATGGTGCACAGGCGCAACGGGCGGGCGTTTCGCTCGTAGCGTAATCTGTCTTTCGGTTCTACCCATCGAGCGAGGAAAAGCTGCTTGCGCGCTGCAGCAAACCCCTCATCAGCTCAGATAAAACCGCGAGCACTTTTCTCGGAATACGAAGCCTATTCGGAGGACACCTATGGAATCACTGTACCTCATCAGCCTCATCGTAGGCGGCGTCTTCGTTATCCTGTCGATGTTCGGCGGTGGCGACGCAGACGTCGATGTCGATGCCGACTTCGACCTGGACGCTGATTTTGACGCCGACGCGGACTTCGACGCCGATGCTGGCCTCGGCGGCTCGGGCTTCGGGCTGAGCGACCTTATCTCCGTGCGGGCGCTCTTCCTCTTCCTCGCCTTCTTCGGCCTGACGGGCCTGGTGCTGGGTTGGACGGGCGTCAGCGAGCCTGTGCTCGGCATCACGGCAGGCGTACTCGGCGCAGTCATCGGGATGGGCGGCAACTACGTCATCAAAAACGTGGGCTACAAGCAGGTGAGCGGCGATGTGACGATGGCGGCACTCAACGGCAAGACCGCCGAGGTGCTGCTGCCCTTCGAGCCCGGCCAGCGCGGCAAGGTGCTGCTAGTCGCCAACGGCCAGCGCATGAACCTGATGGCCGAGAGCTTCGACGAGGACACCGATTCGTTCTCGCCTGGCGATGAGGTCGTGGTCGTGCGCATGGATGGTAACGTGGCGCGCGTCGTCAAGCCGAGTTAAGTGCCTAGTGGCGTAGCGTACATTTTTTCCTCCCCCATTCAGCTAAACACGAGGTGTGATATGTTTGGAGTCGATGCAGCCCTGGCCATTGCCAGCATCATCGTTGTAGGCATCTTTACCGTCATTGGCATCATCCGCGCCAACCTGAAAATCTGCCAGCCCAACGAAGTGCTCATCTTCAGCGGGCGCCAGCGGGCACTTCCCGACGGCGGCTCGGTAGGCTACCGTATTATTCAGGGCGGACGTGGGTTTAAGATCCCGATCTTGGAAGAGGTAGACCGTCTCAACCTCAACACGATCCCCATCGACCTGACGGTTCAAAACGCGTATTCTAAAGGCGGTATTCCCCTTACGGTGCGGGCCATCGCCAACGTCAAGGTCGCCTCGAAAGAGCCCGAATTGAACAATGCCATTGAGCGCCTACTCGGCAAGCCGCTCGCCGAGATCCAGATGATTGCCAAGGAGACGCTGGAAGGCAACCTGCGCGGCGTGCTGGCCTCGCTGACGCCGGAAGAGGTCAACGAAGACCGGCTGCTCTTCGCCCGCGAACTGCTGGACGAAGCCGACAACGACCTCGGTGCACTCGGCTTGCAATTGGACACGCTCAAGGTCCAAAGCGTGGAGGACGACCGTGGCTATCTGGACGCCATCGGCCGGCAGCAAACGGCGCTGATCGTGGCGCAGGCGGAAGTGGCGGAGGCGACCAACCAGGAGAAGGCCCGCCTCGTGGAGGCGCGCGCCAACAAGTCGATTGCCGAGGCCGAGAACGAGGTGCGCATCGTCAAGGCCCAGCTCAGCGCCGACGCAGAGGCCGAGGAGGCCAAGATCGGTGTGGCGGCTCGTTTGGCGGAGGCCCGAGCCGAACAGGAACTGGCCGAGCAGGAAATCCTCTTGGCCGAGAAGCGCCAGCGCGCCGCCGTCGTGATTAAGGCTGAGGCCGAGCGCCGAGCGAAAGAGGAGCAAGCCAAAGGAGCCGCCGCGCGTATCCTGGAAGACGGCAAGGCCGAGGTCGAAATCCTGCGCCAGAAGCTGGCCCTGTGGAACGACGCCGGCACCGACGCCGAGCGCCTCTTCCTCATCCAGATGCTGCCCGAAATCATGGAGCGCGTCGTGAGCACGGTGGACAACCTCAAGATCGATAAGATCACGGTGGTGGACAGCGGCCAGGGCGGCGGCGGCTCGGGCGTCCCCGCCGTATTCAGCCAGATCGCAGGCGCCACGCCGGCGCTGCTCGAAAGTCTCAAGGCCTCCACGGGCATCGACGTGGCCACCATGCTGAGCCAAGCGGCGGCGGGCAAGCCCAAGATGGAAGACGCCGAAGTCATCTCGACGAACGGCACCAACGAGAGCGCGTGACGAAGCATTAACACCCACCCAGCATCACCCCGAGGGACGGGGCCGGTCGACCTCCCCCCGACCGCCCTGTCCCTTACCTTTTTCCCCTGCGAGGCGTTATATTTCTGGTGCTGAACCCATACGCTTACCTCCACATGATTTATCTGGATTACAACGCCACGACGCCTGTTGACGAGCGCGTGCTTGAGCAGATGCTCCCGTACTTCACGCAGCACTTCGGCAACGCTTCGAGCAGCGGGCACGCCTACGGATGGGCCGCTGATGAGGCCGTGGTTATCGCACGCGAGCAAGTGGCTGCCGCACTAGACGCGCCCTCCAGCGGTATCCTATTTACCAGCGGGGCTACCGAGGGCGCGAACGCCGCCATCAAAGGCATCGCCCACGCCTACGCCACGCGCGGGCGCCACCTGATCACCACCGCCACCGAGCACAAGGCGGTGCTAGACGCACACTATGCGCTCGAACGCGAAGGCTTCACCATCACCGTGCTGCCCGTTGACGCCGAGGGGCGCGTCTCGGTCGCGGATCTCGAAGCGGCTCTCACCGACGAGACGACGCTCGTGTCGGTGATGTGGGCCAACAACGAGGTGGGCACCATCCACCGCATTGCAGAGCTCACGGAGGCCGCTCACGCACGCGGCGCCTTGTTCATGACGGACGCTACGCAAGCCGTCGGCAAGGTACCCGTCTCAATCGCCAAGAGCGGTGTGGATGTGCTGGTGTGCTCGGGCCACAAGGTCTACGGCCCCAAGGGCGTTGGCGCACTCTATGTGCGGCGGCGCGGGCGGCCCGTACGCCTGACCCCGCTGCTTGATGGTGGAGGCCAAGAGCGCGGGCTGCGCGGGGGCACCCTCAATGTACCCGGCATCGTAGGCCTGGGCGCGGCCCTCGAAAGCGCCATCGGGCTGCTCGATACCGAGGCGGCACGCCAAGCGAGGCTGCGCGACCGGTTTGAAGCCCACCTGCTTGACGCCGTGCCCGGATTGCTGATCAACGGTGCTGGGGCGCCCCGTCTGCCCAACACCTCGAACGTCTGCTTCCCCGAGTGCGTTGAAAACGAAATGCTGGCGGCCGAGCTGCGCACCCTGGCGGTGTCAGGCGGCAGCGCGTGTGCCAGCGGGTCGGCCGCGGCCAGCCACGTCCTCACCGCGATGGGCCTCAGCCCCGAGGCCGCCAAGCGCAGCCTCCGCTTCAGCCTCGGCCGGCGCACGACCGCCAAGGATATGGACCACGCGTTTGACGCCGTCGTTACCGCACTCAACCGCTTAAACGCCCCGGTACTCGTCTCATGATGAACGACCTCACCAACGACTTCAGCTCGCCCATCGTAAACCGCGTGGCCGAGAGTGACATCGAAACGTACAACTTGGAAGCGCTCTGGGATGACAAGCCCGTCGTCGCGTTCGACTTGGAGCCGTATCTACTTCGCGGGCTGATGCTGCGCGAGAAGGACTTCCGGCAGGCCATGAAAGCCTACGACTGGGCGCAGCACGCCGACGAGCACGTGGCGGTCTTCTGCTCCACGCCCGCCATCATTCCCACCTGGGCGTACATGCTGGTGGGCGTCAAGCTCAACGGCATCGCCGCCTCCGTGGCGTTTGGCACCACCGACGCCCTCATCCGCGACCACTTCATCCGCGCGCTGGAAGCTGAGGACTGGAGCCGCTATGCCAACCGGATCGTGGTGGTGAAGGGGTGCAACAGCCCCCACGTTCCCACCGTGGCCTACATGATCGCCACGCAGAAGCTGCAGGGCGTGGCGCGCAAGCTGATGTATGGCGAGCCATGCTCGTCGGTACCGCTCTGGCGCAAGCCCAAGCCCAAACGAGCTGCTCCGACGGGTGCCAAGCGTCCGGCGGTGGCCGCTAAGCCCGCTGCCATCGGCCTGATGCCTCCACCGGGCGCCAAGCCTGGCGCGAGGCCCAAGGCTCCCGGGAGCCGGCCTGCCAGTAAGCCGGTCTCACTTCCGCCGCCGCTCACGCTAAAGTGAGACGGTGGCGCGCCGCCACATAGGCAGTGGGCCTCGGCATGTGGGGGTTCTCCCGCAAACCCGCGTGGGCAAGCGGCAAGTTATCCACAGCCGTAGCATGGCGCATAGCGATGGCACAGTGTTTGAAAACCGCGTTAGGCAACAGGCGCGCCCCACCGCGCTCCACCCGTTGTAGCACCCTGCGCTGCTGTTGACGCCCCAGCTCTCCAGCGCGTGCACCGCTCTCTGTTTCATGCCCGAGCCCAACGCGACGCCACCCCGCCGCCTCGATGCCGCCGCTGCGCAAGCGACCACCGTCATGCGCGCCGAGCGCGACCGCCTCTCCGACTTTATCATCCACGTCCTGCGCGAGGAAACGCCCGTCCCCGTGCCTGCCCCAGCATCGCCCGGCAAGCAGGCCTGAGCCGTAGTCCTGTACCAACTCTGGCAATTGGGGGTGCAGCACACCGTCTAAATTTGTCATCCCGAGCGAAGTCGAGGGATCTCCCCCGTGTGCGTTTTGCACAACCTCAAAGTGGGAGATCCCTCGGCTCCGGCCTGCGGCCTCTGCTCGGGATGACAACCTCGATCGCACAATCATCTCCCAGAACTGGTATGAGTCTTTCTAAGCAGGCAAAGGCGTAGGTACGAACGTAGGCGCCCCTGTCGGAATCGTCGTCGCCTCGTCCGGCATCTCAATTTCGGGTAGCGCAAACGTGGTCGTCTCGCCCTCGGGTATCGGGTTCGGCTCGGCCCAGAGGCGGTCTTGGTAGGTATTCATCACCACATGGCGCCCCGAGCGGCCCAAGACATACGACTGGTTAAGCGGCACCTTGCCGTAGGGCGTGTCGAGCACATACACCGGAATCGCATAGCCGGACGTCCGACCTCGTAGCGCCCTCACGATCTCCATCCCCTTCTCGATCGACGTGCGCAGGTGCGCCGTCCCGCCAATCAGCTGCGCTTGGTACAAGTAGTACGGCCGCACGCGCAGGCGCACCAGCCCTTCGCACAGCGCCTTCATTGTGGCCACATCGTCGTTGATGCCACGCAACAGCACCGTCTGATTGCCAACCGGAATGCCCGCACGCGTCAGCCGATCGACAGCCGCCGCCGCTTCGGCGGTGAGCTCTTTGGGATGATTGAAGTGGGTGTTGATCCACAGCGGATGGTAGCGCTCCAGCGTCGCACACAGCTCCGGCGTGATGCGCTGCGGCAGCTTGACCAGCATGCGCGACCCGATGCGGATGATCTCGATGTGCGGAATCGCGCGCAGGCGGCTCAAGATCCATTCGAGGTTCTTCTCGCTGTACGTGAGCGGGTCGCCGCCCGTGAGCAGTACATCGCGGATCTCGGGGTGCGCGGCCAGGTAGTCGATGCCCTCTTGCAGCTCGCGCTTGCGCATCATGAAGCTGGCGTCGCCCACCATGCGCTTGCGCAGGCAGTAGCGGCAGTAGATGGCGCACTCGCTGGTGACGCAGAACGCTACGCGGTCGCCGTAGTTGTGGATGAGGTTCTTGACGGGCGAGTGGGCGACCTCCTCCAACGGGTCCTCCACGCCCACGATGTCCGGCTGCATCTCGGGCATGGTAGGCACCACCTGGCGGCGGATGGGGCACGTGGGGTCGTGCGGGTCCATCAGGCTGGCGTAGTAAGGCGTGATGTTCCACCGGAAGATGCCACGCGTGGCCTCGATGGCGGCCAGCTCGTTCTCGGTGGGCATGACCCACTGGGCCAAGGCGTCTGGCGAGTGGACGCGGTTGCGCATGTGCCAGCGCCAGTTCGCCCAATCGGTGGGCGCAATCTCCTGCTTCATCGGTACCTCAGCTCGGCATGGTGGAGCGCTCTAAACGTCAGCCTGCGCAGATGTATCCGCGCCGCGCGGCACTTTGCTACCTTTTCCCGAGAAGACGTTTTCCGGTCAAGGCCTTAGCCCAGTACGGCCTGCGCGCCGTCGGTACCTGCGTTGAAGAACGTGAGCGTGAAGGTGCTACCCACGCCTAGCTCCGAGGCGACGCTGATGCGGCCGCCGTGGCGCTCCATGATCTTCGCCGCCAGGGCCAAGCCGATGCCCGTGCCCTCGTACTCATCGGCGGTGTGCAGCCGCTGGAAGATCTGGAAGATGCGCTCAAACGCCTTCGCCTCGATGCCGATGCCATTGTCGGCGATGCGGATGCGCCAGCGCGGGCCCTCCGCTTGCGCCGATATGGTGATGAAGGGCGCGACCTGATCGCGGCTGAACTTGAGGGCGTTGCCGATGAGGTTTTGGAAGACCTGCTTCAGGTACCGCGCGTCGCCAAAGACCACAGGCAGCGGGTCCACCATGACGGTCGCTTGCTTCGCCTCGATGGTGCTGTTGAGCATCCGCAGCACAGGGTCTATGACCTCGTTGAGGTCAATCGTGTTGAGGTTCAGGGGGCGATTGCTCGCGCGCGAGAAGAGCAGCAGGTCGTCGATGAGGGCCTGCATGTCTTGGGTGGCGCCCTTGATGAAGTCGAAGTAGTCGCTGGCTTGCGCTGCGACCTCGCCGTGGCGCTTCTCGATGAGCCGGACGAAGCCGTTGATGGTGCGCAACGGCGCCTTCAGGTCGTGCGAGGCGATGTAGGCGAACTGGTTGAGGTCTTGCACCTTCTGCTCCAGCGCGGCCCGGATGGCGTGCAGCTCGTTGAAGAGCTGCGCATTTTCGATGGCCATCGAGGCGCGGTCGGCGAGGTTTTGCACGAACGGCACATCGTCCTCGCTGAGCCAGCGGTCGGGGCGGTGCCGCACGATGTCGAAGCTGCCGATGATCTCGCCGCCCACGCGCATGGGCGCCAGGATGATGCTGTCCACGCCGTACTTGTCGAGGTAAGGGCGTACGTCGGGCTGGACCTGCGCGCGGTACGCCACCGGGTCTACGTTCATCATCACTACGGGCGTGCCCTCGGCGAAGACGGGCGCATACACGCCGCGATCCGCGTAGACTTCGGCCTCGGCAAACAGCTTGCGCGTGAACGCTTGCCCACTGGCCTCGGGGTGCTGATAGGCCACAGGGTTTAGGCGATCGTCCTTCTCCTTCAGCAGGATGACACAGGTGTAGCCCAGCCGCCCGGCCACCTCCCGCACAATGGCATCGAGCACGCCCTGGAGGTCGCGGCCGTGCTCTTGCAGCACGCGCGAGAACTCTTGCAGCAGGCCCGCCTGCGCGGCGTACTTCTCCAGGTGCTGATGCGACAGGTTGCGCGCCGTCATGTCGATCACGAGCCCGACCAACCGCTCCGCCTGGCCGTTGGCGTCGCGCACCAACTCGCAGTCGGCATAGACCTGAGCCTCGCGGCCATCGGGATAGCGGAGGCGGTACTCGATGGGGCGCGGCGTCTCGGTCTCCAGCATGTGGTCTGTCACGCGCTGTACCATCGCCCGGTCGCCGGGGTGGATGCGCGCCATGAACGCCTCGAACGAGGGCGTGGTGGTGGCCGCGTCGTAGCCGAGGAGCGCGTAGGTGCTGGCCGACCACGTCTGGACGCCCGTGGCCAGGTGCCACTCCCACCGCGCGATGCGGTGCGTGGTCCGCTGCATATATGCCTCCGCCTCGCGGCGGCGCAGTTGGCGGTCGGCGCGGCGGTGGGCCTCGGCGGTGCGGCCCATCTGCGCCGCCGATAGCGCGTCGCGCAAGGCCTCGGCCTGGGGGGCCACCAGCACGTCGTCGGCGCCCGCCTGCACGGCGTCTACCACCTGGCGCGTCGTGCCGCTGGGCATGACAGCGACGATGCCGAGCGGCTCGCGGGCCGCCATCAGGCGCAGGCGGCGGAGGAGCGCATCGCCGTCCGTCCCGTCGTAGACGATCACCGCGACATCGGGATGGTGCTGCAGCACGGCATCGCCTGCTGCCTCGATGGTGTTGGCCTCCACGATACGGTAGGTGGCTGGGGCCATCGCACAGACCGACTGGCGGTAGGCGGCCTCGGCCCCGGCGATGAGCAGGACCGGCTTCACATCGGGCATGCACGCTGATCTTAAGCTAGCGGATGATCGACTGATGATAGCCGTTCGTCGAACCATAAGCAAGGCGGCGCCAACACTGGCAGATTACCACCATCCGGGGATTGGGGAGAGCGGCGGGTACGGCTAGGTTGGGTCTCACATTTCCCTGCTGGCTAACCTCTTGCCATCGCTATGCGTCGCTTCGCGTTTGCCGTTCTGCTCGTTGCCCTTGCCATCTTTCCTGCTTCAGCCCAGGCCCAATACACCAACGCTAACGCCTGGACCACCGAGTTCACCCGGCTCGGCGTACAAGGCGAGGTGTTCGTCGCCAAGCAAGGCCCCGATGGGCACTACTACGTGGGCGGCCGCTTCTTCACCATCAACAGCATCCCGAACACGCGCAACATCGCCCGCTGGAACACCACGACGAACGCGTGGGAAGCCCTGGGCCTGGGTGTCATCGGCGAAGTACACGACCTCGACTTCCTGTCAGACGGCAGCCCAGTTATCGTTGGCCAGGTAGGATCCGTCTACAGTACCACGGGGAGTTGGTTTAACTCGGGGCGCATGGCACGTTGGGATGAGGCGGCAGGCCGCTGGCGCTCGGTGGGGCAAGAGACGACCCAAGGCAACCAGTGGGGCGCCAACAGCCTGGTCAGCGCCGTCGCCATCGACGCCAACGACCAGATCTACATCGGCGGTGGCTTCACGAGTGTGCGGATCAACGGGGCTGAGGTGCGGGCGAGCCGCCTGGCGCGGTTCGACTATACGAACCAGACGTGGCATGCCTTGGGTGTGGGCGCCACCGCCACCGACAACGGCGTCAACAGCGTGGTCAGCGCCTTGGCCTTCGACACCGATGGGAGCCTCATCTTCGGCGGGGCTTTCACGGAGGGCTACCCGTCTGCAGGGACTACCGTGTCGCTGAGCCGCCTGGGCCGGTGGACACCGTCCACTAGCACGCTGTCGGCGCTCGGCGACGGCAGCAATGCCACCCGTAACGGGGTGCAAGGCTCAGTACTCGACCTCAAGCGCGCCGCAGACGGCACGTTGTACGTGTACGTGTCGTTTGGCGTGGGCTACAACGCCGATGGCACTACGGTCAGCCTCACCAACGTGGGCGGTTGGAACAACGGCGTGTGGAGCAACCTGAGCGGCGGCACCGGCGGGCGGGTCGGCTTCTTCCTCGACCAGAACAACAACGACCTCATCGCGGTCGGCTCCACCACAGGCAACGGGATGGCACGCTGGACGGCTAGCACTTTGACGTGGGGCGCCGCACTGCCCGGATCCGCAGGGTTGGCCGTGCGCGACATCAACGCGCAGCTCACCCCACGCGGCGGCTTTGCCGACGGCGACGACCTGATCGTGTTCGGCGCCTTCGTCACCGGCTTCCAACCCGACGGCACCGAGGTCTGGGCCGACCATATCCTGCGCTGGGATGGCACCAACACCATGTGGACCGTGCTGGGCACGGCGCCCTCCCACAACGGCCTCGAAATAGGCCGCGACATCCGCCAGGGCGCGGCCATGGCCACCCGTGGTAACGACCTCTTCGTAGCGGCCTACGCAGAGTATGCCGGCACCACGCGCATCGCCAACTTTGGGCGCTACGACCGGGTGAACCAGCAGTGGCATGCGCTGGGCAGTCTGCTCGGCGCCTCGCGCATCGAGTCGATGGCCGTGTGGGGCGACCGCATCGTCATCACGGGGCAGTTCGGGAGCGTGAGGTATCCGAGCGGAGGCTCCGAGCAAACCGTCCAGGCCAGCAATATTGTGGCCTGGAACACGATCACGCAGCAGTTTGAAGCCTTTGGCGACGGCAGCAACGGCAGCCGCAACGGACTAGGTGGGCGCGTCAACGATGTGACCGTGCTGCCCAACGGCGACTTGGTGGCCGTCGGCAGCTTCACCACGGCGCGGCAGAGCGACGGCGCCACGCTCCCCACGCAGCGGGTGGCCGTCTGGGACGCGACCGCCAGCCAGTGGCGCACCCTGACCGGCACCAACGACAGCAACAACGGCAGCACGGCCGAGCTGCTGGCGGTCGCCGTTGATGCCAGCGGCGCCATCGTGGTGGGCGGTCGGCGCGGCAACCTGCGCAACCCCGACGGCTCGACGACGGGCTTCGGGCGCGTGGCGCGGTGGACGGGCACCGCCTGGGCGCTCTACGGCAGCGACAACAACAACAGCGGCGTACACGGCTTCTCCGATTTCGTGGAAACGCTGGCCGTGGTAGGCAACGACCTGTACATCGGCGGGCAGTTCAGCCAGCTCAAGTGGGGCGGCGGCAGCATCAACACGAACGACATCGGCCGCTGGGACGGTGCGCGGTGGAATGCCGTGGGCAACCTACCTGAAGACACCAACGTCCACCTGCTGGTACCCTACGGTGGCGACCTCTTCGCCAGCACGGGCGATACCAAGGTGGCCCACATCAAGTACTTCAACGGCTCCAGTTGGAGCGACGTAGGCGGCCAAGTGCTGCGCAACGACCCGCGCGACGTCGTCTCGCACCCACGGGTGAACGACATGGCACTCGCAGGCGGCACGCTCTACGCCGTGGGCGACTTCGCGCAGGTCGGCAACATCGGCGCTTCGATGATGGCGGCGTATCCGAACCTGCAGCCGCCCAACAGCATCGCCTCCACCATCATCACCGCACCCACCGACGGGACCACGGGCTTGGCCGTTGCCCCCACCGTGACGTGGCAGGCTACGCCGTTCGCCACGGCGTACGACCTCCAGATCTCGCCCAACGCCGACTACAGCACCCCCACCGTCGACCAGAGTGGGCTCACGGGCACGAGCTACACGGCGATGGGCCTCGCGCCCAACACGCTGTACTACCTGCGCCTGCGCAGCCGCAACGGCGGCACGGTCAGCAACTGGAGCGCCGTCAGCTTCCTGACAACGGCCACCATACTGCCGCCTGCACCGATACTCGCCTCCCCCGCTGACGCCGCCACCGCCACCGCGCTCCGCCCAGCCTTCCGGTGGAACCCGGCCGACCAAGCGGTGACGTACCAGCTGCAGGTGGCTTCCGACAACGGCTTCACGACCCTCACCCTCGACGAAGCCGCCATCGCCGACACCTCGCGCACCCCCGATGCGAACGTGGCAGGCGTCAGCAGCACCGGGTTCTGGCGCGTGCGCGGCGTCAACAACCTGGGCGTTGGAGCGTGGTCACAGGTCTTCAGCTTCACCACGGCCGAGGTAGACCTGCCCGTTTCAATGTCGCCTTTCCCTGCAGACGGCACGCCGAACTGGAACGCGGGCTTTCCGTGGTTCCAGTGGTCCAATGCGTCCAATGCGCTCAATGAGCTGCAGGTGTTCGACGCGGTTGACATGAGCACCCCTGTGGGAACGGCGCTCGTCATGCCACTTTTCACGAACTTCTACCGGATCTTTGGAGCGGCGGAGGTGCCGTTCACGCTCACCACAGGGACCACGTACCGCTGGCGCACGCGTGCGCTAGACGACAGCAACCCCGGCCCGCCGCTCGCCGGACCGTGGTCGGAGTTCTTCACGTTCACCACGGGAGGCACCCATCCCGATGCGCCCACCGTAGCGCCCACACTTGGCTCGCCCGCCAACCAAGCGGAGGGTGTCCTCTTTCAGCCCACGCTGACGTGGAACGCCTCTGCCAGTGCAGACACCTACGAAGTGCAGATCTCGCGCACGAGCAGCAGCTTCTTCTTCGACGATGTGGGCAATCTCGTGGAGAGTGCCGAGGGCAGCGGCTTGTCGCATACGCTCGCGACCACGTTGGATGAAGACACGCGGTACTACTGGCGCGTGCGCGGCAAGAACGCGCGCGGCGACAGCCCCTGGAGCACCATCTGGCGCTTCGACACGGCGCCCTTCGGCGCCCCCACGCTGCTCGCCCCCGCCAACGGCAGCACCGGCCACCCCGTCATCGACCACACGCTGAGCTGGCAAGCCTTCGATGCCGCCAACCACTACTGGGTGCAGGTAAGCACGGACCCCACCTTTGCTACTGTACTGGCTGCTCAGCAACTCAGCTTCAACGAATCGGACCCCGCTGACACCAGCACGCCGCGCACGTACACGCTCACCGCGGTCCTCACCCAAGGCACCACGTACTACTGGCGCGTGCAGGCACGGCGCGGCACCACGTGGGGCGCCTGGAGCGCGCCGTGGTCGTTCGTGGTCACCACCGAGCCCGCGCCCACAGAAACCATAAGCCTGCTCTGGCCAGAGGACGGCAACTCGTCTGGGCTTTACTTCCTCGGGACATGGATTCCCTCAGCCAGCTTCACGCGCTACCAAGTCCAGGTGGCGCCTGATGCCACGTTTGACGAAGAGAACACGCGTACCCTCATGTCCAATCAACCCTTCACGGGAGACGACTTCTACCAATCAGGGACGCATCACTGGCGCGTGCGTGTGCTCGGCCCGACGGGCTTTGGGCCGTGGTCAGCGAGCCGTACCTTCATGGCGGGTGGCCCTTCAAACGTTCCCATTATACCGACTCCGCACGGCTCGCGCAGTGTGCCCATCAACGGATCCGTAGCTGTGCGCAACGCTGTCTCCGGCGAACAACTCGACGACGTCACCAGCTGCACCTATGAGATTGCGACCGACGATGCGTTCTCGACCATCGTGTTGACCCAAGCTGTGGCCGGATCGGCTGATCAGGTGTTGCCCATCACAGGGCTCAGCCTCGAAACGGCGTATTACATCCGCTCGCTCTGCGATGTGAGCGGCACGCCCTCGCTCTACTCACCCACGGGCTGGTTCAGCACGGGCGACGGCATCCCCGACGCCCCTCCCACCCTCCTGACACCTGCCGACGAAGCCACGGGCATCTCCACGTACCCGACCTACACCTGGCAGCCCGCCCCCGAAGCCGCCCAGTACCGCCTGCAAGTCAGCAGCGATGCGGGCTTCGGCACCACGGTGCTCGATCACACCACAACGGGCGCGCCCACCGCGTTCTTCAGCACGGCGTCGCTGGATGCGTTCACCACCTACCACTGGCGCGTGATGGCGCTCGGCTCGGTGGGCAACAGCGCGTGGTCCACGGCGTGGTCCTTCACGACCGGGCCGCCCTCCCCAGCCACGCCCATGCTTACTTTCCCTGCCAACAGCGCCACGGAAGTGCTGACGGGGCTCACGTTCACCTGGAACGCCATCGCGGGGGCCAATCGCTTCCAGATCCAGGTCAGAACGTTGGGTCAGGACTGGGAGGAGGCGATCCTGAACTTCACCACGGGCGTGAATACCCCCCTCGGCAACACCTTCACGACCAACACGCTCAACGTCAACACGACGTACGAGTGGCGCGTGCGCGGGCTCATCGGCGACCCCATCACGTCGTCGGGGGACTGGTCGCCTGTGTGGCGGTTCACCACGTACGACCCGCCGCCGCCTGCCGGGCCGCCCACGCTGCTCACCCCATCCGATAACGCCACGGATGTTTCCACCAACCCGACGTTCACGTGGAGCGCCGTTGCCAACGCGGCGAGCTACCAGCTCCAGGTGTCGACTAACAGCAGCTTCTCCTCCGGGCTTCTTACACGCACCCCTCTGGTGCCTACGTTCAGCTTTACTGGCCTGAGCGCCTCACAGACGTACTACTGGCGCGTCCGAGCCGTCAACCCCGCAGGCACCTCGGCCTACAGCGATGCCTTCCAGTTCACCACCAACGCGGTGGCGGCGCCCCTGCCTGTTGCCTTCAACTACCGCTCGCAGGGTAGCCTGATGGCACAGAACCCACGCATCTGGTGGACGGCCAGCGTAGGCGCCACGTCGTACGACTTCCAACTCGCCATCGACGCGAACTTCAACAACCTCGCCGTCGATGAGACGGGCCTGACGGGGCT
>JBCCMF010000004.1:0-37779 GCA_039026435.1 Bacteroidota bacterium | reverse complement strand
GAACGACGCTCGGCAACCCTGGGCATGGGGGAGATCGCACAGGAAGCCCTCGACGCCCTGCGCGGCGCGGCCACAGCCGACGTAGCCCGGCAGGTGGGCCGCCTCGCGGGCGTGCGCACGAGCCAGCCCATCGCCGACGTGTACATCCAGGGCGGCGCGCTCGGCGAGCACCTGACGCTGCTGGACGGTGCGGCCGTCCGCAACCCCGTCAGCCTGGGGCGGCACCTGGGCGCGTTCAGCCTGCTCGCGCTGTCGCGCCTCGAGGTGAAGCGGGCAGGCTTCGGCGCGGCGCATGGCAGCCACCTCTCCGGCGTCGTCTCGGCGTACCACGACCTCCAGATGCCCACCACGCCAGCGCTGGCCGTCAGCCTAGACCCCGTCAGCGCCAATGCCAAGGCTCGGCTCGGGTGGCAGCGTCCGGGTGGCGCCAGCGGCACCGTGATGGCAGCCCTCCGGCACAGCCTGTGGGACGTCTACCGCGACCGCGGTATGGCCACGACGTTAGACCGCTGGCAGGCGCCCGACCCGATCTTCACCAGCTTCTGGATCCGCCAGCCTGCAGCCCAGCAGTCGCTGGCGGTGCAGCGCAACTCGCCCGCCGTTCAGTTCACCGATGCACACCTCGCCGGGCGCTTCACCTTCGGCCCGCTCCACGTGCTGACGGCGTCGCTCTACCGCGGCGGCAACGACCTGAGCGCGCAGCATACCGTGCTGCATACCCCCTCCGCGAGCGCAGATGACCGCGCCAGCCTGCTTGGGCTCGACAACGCATACGCCTGGACCAACTGGGCGGGTCACCTGCGGCACCACGCGCTGCTGGGCAGCCGATCCATGCTCACGCTGGAGGCCACAGGCAGCTGGCACACGTCGCGGTACGCCTACCGCCAAGCCCGCGTGCCCACTGGCACGGAGGGCAGCACCGCCGAGCAGGAGCCCGAGTTGCTGGCGCGGTTAGCCGACAGCGCGGCGCAGGTGGACGAGTACAACGACATCGGCGAGTTTGCGGCAGGCGGCGTGTGGAACTACGCCTTTGCACCCGAGCAGCACCTTGAGCTAGGCCTGCGCGCCGAGCACACGACGACCGCGCTTGAGTTGGGCAACCCGTTCATCGCGCCATTCCGCTACGACGCCGCGCTGTGGCAGGCCAGTGGCCACGCCGCCCTCGCGCTCCGCCTCGCCGAGCGCTGGCAGGCCGAGCCGAGTGCGCGGACGACCTGGGTGCCCGCCCGCGCCACGCTCTACGCCGAGCCACGCCTCAGCCTGCGGTATGACGCCCCCTGGCGTGAGGCGGGTACGTGGGCACTGCAGTTGGGCGGCGGCCTCTACAGGCAGTTTGTCAACACCTTTGCGCTCAGCAGCGCGAGCGCGACGTCGGTCGTCCCCTCGCTGCTGTTTTGGCTGCCCACCGACGCGAGCCTCGCGCCGCCTCGCGTGCTACACCTGACGGCAGGCACCGCCATCCGCCCAAGCGCGCGCTGGCGCCTCACCGCCGACGTGTACTACAAGCACCAACCACGCCTGCTCACGCTGGACTACGCCCGGCTCCTGGCCGAGCACCCGGCAGCGCGCCAACCCCTCGAAGCCGCGACCTTCCAGCAGCAGGACTTCATCGCAGCCACCGAGGGTCGCGCGCTGGGCGGCAGCGCGCAGGTCCAACACCTCGGCGGACGCGTCCAGCCTGCCCTCCGCTACCAATACAGCCATGCCGAGCGGCGCTACCCGGGTCGCTTCGCTGAACGCACGCTGGTCACCCCGTGGACCGTGCCGCACAGGCTAGACCTCGACGTGGTCGTCCCCATCAACCCCGCCCTCAGCCTGGATGTGAGCGGGCGCGCCGCCTGGGGGCAGGCGTGGAGCTTCCAGCAAGGTTACTACGACTACCAAAGCGCACTCCCTACCATCGACCTCAGCCGACCGGAGCGCGACACACTCCCCGCCGCTTTTCACCTCGACCTCAGCCTCCGGGTCACGCTGCCGTCGCTAGGCATACCACACGCGTTTCAGATCGCCGTCATCAACGCGCTCGACACGCCCATCGTCTTCGACCGCGTCGCCGACGGTCCGCAGGCCGCGCCTGCCATCGACCGCCGCCTGCCTGGGCGTCAGTTGGCGTTTTCCCTTCGCCTCGGGCGCTAATCAAGCCACAATCTATCGGTTGAACATGCCATATGGCAGGTGTATCATGCGCCTGTGCGGCACGCGGGCTCCCCAACACGGCACAAAGACGTCTTTTCACACGTCCTGCATAGGCATAGAGTGGAACTTCAAACTTGTTACGATTACATTACGATCTAAATACGGTCCTGTGAAGGGCTGCCTATATTTTGCGTCGTGGGTCTTGAATCCGAATGGTGCCACGCGCAAACGGGGCCCTTCCTTTTTGGGGGACGTACGATCCACGTTCCCCCTGTTGCGGGGCTACCTCCCACACGCCCTCCAGTGGGAGGCGCACCGCCAGCAGCGCGGCCACGCGCCCCGATCGGCGTGTGGGTTGCCAAGCACCACCGCCCTATCTTGCGCGCTGCTGACGACAGCCGGACCTGCTGGTGCCTCTCTTCGTCCAGGCACAGCCCGGTTTCACAGGTTCGCTCGCGCGCTCCTCGCTTTACGTTTGCTCCCCCTGCTTACATGACACGTCTCCTCACCCTCTCTGTCGTCGTGCTGGTGGCCGCCTGCACCGTGCCCGAGGCCGATATGGCCGCTCCTGCCTCGAACGCCACGCTGGCGCTGGACCGGTGGACGTACATCGAAGTCGATAGCACGCGCGGCATGTGGGGCGATACCGATGAGCCGTCGTGGCTGCGCTACTTTGGGATCGACATGGCCGACTTCAACGGCGATGACCAGCTTGACATCGTCTCGGGCCGCTACGTCTACCTGAGCCCTGGCGATGACCTCACCGCATCGTGGCCACGCATCGATCTGGGGCAGAACGTGGACGGCATCCTCGCGCCCGATGTAGATGGCGACGACCGGGGCGACATCATCGCGTTGGCGCTGCCGGATGTTTACTGGTTTGAGGCCACCGATGCGACGGGCACCGCCTGGACGGGCAAGGTGGTGGCGACGGGGATTGCGCGCACCGGGCACGTCAACAGCCAAGGCTTTCTCACGGCGGATGTCTTCGCAGGCGGCAAGCCGGAAGTGCTCATCGCAGGCAACAACGAGATCTTTGCCATTACCCTGCCGGACAATCCGGACGACGGCGACTGGCCCGTCACGCGCATCGCAGGCAACGCGTACGACGAAGGCATCGACGTGGGCGATGCGGACGGCGACGGCGACCTCGACCTGTTCGGCGCGCGCATCAAGGACGAAGCGGAATCGACGCTGTTCTGGTGGGAAAACCCCGGCACGCCGATGGGCGATTGGGCACCACATCAGATCGGCCAGACCCCCAAGCCCACCGACCGCGTCGTGACGGGCGACTTCAACGGCGACGGGCGCCTGGACCTGGCCATCAGCGAAGAGCGCTACCCGGGCCTCGAACCCGACGCCAGCATCTACGTCTTCACCCAAACCGACGACGGCTGGAGCCGCCAGACGCTCGTCACGCAGTTCTCTACCAACAACCTCGACGCCGCCGACATCGACCAAGACGGCGACATCGACCTCGTCTCGAACGAGCACAAGGGCTCCGTCTTCGAGACCGAGATCTGGGAGAACGACGGCACCGCCGGCTTCACGCCGCACGTCATCGACACGGGCAAGGAAAGCCACCTCGGCACCCAGTTCGCCGACCTCGACGGCGATGGTGACCTCGACCTGGTCAGCCCGGCGTGGGACAACCACCAATTCCTGCACGTCTGGCGCAACGACGCACGCTGACCGTAGATTGAGCACGGGGCTACGACACACGAGGACGCCAGCCCGAAGGCCGACGTCCCCGTTGTGGTCCTCTCAACGGAACGCGGAGGGCGGGTGCTCACTTGCCCCCAATTGATGCAATTCCGCCCTCCGGCGCTCCGTATGTGTTGCGCTAGCGGATCCGTTGGATCTGCGTGTCGCGCCGGAGCCGTATGGTGGCTCCATTCTCGGTGTTGAATTGTTGATCGTCGGTGAGTTGCAGCGGATCGCTGGTGCGTGGCTGCAGCGACGGGGCCGTCAGGGGCTGGCCTTGGCTGTCGCGCTGGCTGTAGTACGGCTGGCTGAGGTCGCCATCGCCGTAGCTACCGTAGAAGACATCCGGGTCGTCGCCGTAGTAGTAGGCGCTCACCGAGCCCTGACCGAAGTCCGTCAGCCAGTCCACATCCTCGGGCAGTATCGAGATCGGGACGAAGCCGTTGAAGTCGTTCGGCCGGAAGAGCTCGCTGCGGCGCTTGGTGAAGACACGCTCGCGGAACAGGTCCACCTCGCCCACGCGGTAGCCGTCGTTGCGGCGGTAGCGGTCCAGCACGAAGCCGTCGTAGTAGCGCGTCGAGATCAGCTCGAACCCGCTGAACGAGTCGCCCACGATGAAGATGTCGCGGTCGAGCCGCACGCGACCGTCGCGGCTGACGGTGGCACGGACGCGGCTCAGCTCGCGCGGGATGTCGCGGACGGTGCCCACGAAGCGGCCGTTCTCGAAGATATCGAGCTGGTCGATGAAGATATCGACTTCGGCCGAGTTACGCCCGGCGCGGCGGACCTCCTGCGAGTAGTAGGTTTGCACCTCCACCTCAGCATCGCGGTAGCGATTGCCCCAGCCGGCTTCTACGTAGACCGTCTGGCGGTAGGTATAGCGCGGGCGCCAGCGCTGGCGGTAGCGCCGCTGCCACGGCCACACGATGTTGATGTTGATGAACGACGACGGGCGGTAGAACGGGTACTTGCGGTAGTGGTAGTCGTACCACCGCGCGCGCTTGAACCGCTTGTAGAGGCTCGGGCTGCCGTAGCGGTAGTTGTAGAAGTAGTTGTAGTTGAAGGTGACGTAGTTATTGCGGTAGCGGTGGCGTCCGCGCTCGAAGGGCGAGTGCCCACGCTGGCGGCGGCCGCTCTCCACGTAGACGCGTCCTGCCCGGTCTTGGCGATACGTACCCGTGGCGCCACGGCCCGTGCTGCCACGCGGCGTGTAGGTGCTGCGGGTGCCGCCACCGTTGCGCCCGCCACGCACGGTGGTGTTGCGATCGCGGTTGCGGTCTGTGCGGACGCCGCTGCGCGTGCCGTTGCTGCGCGAGCTGCCGCGCTGGAAGTCGGGCTGCTGGCTGTGCGGGGCCGTGAGGCTCGTGCTACCACCACTCCTCGTGCCGCCGCGCACGCCCGTGCTGCCTCGGGAGCCGCCGCGTGTGGCCTCGCCGGAGCGGACGCCGCTGCGCGTGCCATTCGTGCGCGTGCCGTTAGTGGTGCGGGTGCGATCCGTGGACCGCGTCGCCGAGCGGCTGTTGCCGTTGCGGGCGTTCTCGCGTTGCACCTCGCGGCTGCGCGTCGCCGAGCGGCTGTTGCCATTGCGGGTGGCTTGACGCGTGACCTCGCGCGAGCGGGTGGTGCTACGCGTGTTGCCGTTGCGGTTGGCCTGGCGCGTAACCTCACGACTACGGGTCGAGGATCGGGTGTTGCTGCGCTGGTTGGTCGAGCGGTTCACCTCGCGGCTCTGGCTCGACGAGCGGCTTTGCGTGCGCTCCCGGCTGCTGGACGGCCTGCTCTGCCGCGCCGCAGGCTGCCGACTCGGCGAACGACTCTGCCGTGCACTGGACTGGCGGCTGTTGGACGAACGACTCTGCCGTGCGGACGACTCGCGGTTGGACGAGCGACGCTGCGTGGCGCGCGCGTTCTTTTGAGACGATTTCCCGCGCTCAACGGTGCGCCCGCGGTTGCTGCGTTCGGTCTGTTGTCGTTGCGCTTGGGCGTCTAGCACGACTCCGCCCAGCGACCAGACGACCAGCACCAGCGCCGCCACGAGAGGACGTATGAAAGGTGGTATCTTTGGCATCATGGCTGCTCCACGTCTCGGGGGCGTAGACGTCGTTAATGAATAAAAATGCGTGACGCCTCCCTCCGCTTGCGCAATCCATGCCAACCGGGACCACTCCTACGGATCGCCGATTGCGCCGTCTGAGGTGCGTTTGCTCAAAAGCAGCCGTCTAGAATGATGTACAACGCCAGGCGGGCGCAGTGGTCATTCCAGACGGCCCCGCGTGACCGATCCGTGACGCGCTGATCTTTGCCGAACGGCTGGCGTAGGGGTGGCGCTCGTTTCTGCCTGTCATCCCAGCGACATGAAATTCCTCTCGACCCTGTTCGCCTCCGTGCTTGGCACCCTGGCGGCTATCGGCATCCTGTTCTTCTTCGGCCTACTCATCCTGTTCGCCTTCGCCGCCGCGTCAGACCCGGCGCCGCAGGTCCAGTCGAGCAGCGTGCTTGTGATGCGCCTCGACCAAGGCATCGCCGAACTCAACAACGACGCCAGCCTCTTGGGCGCGCTACAAGGGGGCGGCGGCCTCGACCTCGTGGACATCCAGAACGCCCTGCGCATGGCCGCTGTAGACGACCGCATCGAAGGCGTCTGGCTGCAGACACGCGTCGTCTCGGGCGGATGGGCCACCATGCAGGAAGTGCGCCAGGCACTGCTTGCCTATGCCGACAGCGGCAAGCCCCTCATCGCCAGCAGCAGCAGCTACATCACGACGGAGGCCGACTACTACCTCGCCTCCACGGCCGACAGCGTCTTCGCCACGCCCGAGGCGCTCTTCGAGTTCAACGGCTTCTTCCTCTCGGGCGAGTTCTACGCCAAAGGGCTTGAGATGCTGGGCGTCGAGCCGCAGATCATCCGCACCGGCAAATACAAGAGCGCCATCGAGCCCTACACGCGCACCGACTACTCCCCCGAGAACGAGGAGCAGCTCACCGCTATCCTGACCAACCAGAATCAGGTCTTTCTCGATGCAATTGCCGACTCGCGCGGCATGGACGTGGCCGCTCTCGATGCGATCATCCAAAACGGAACGGTGGGCAGTGCCGTCGAGGCCGAAGCGGCAGGGCTGCTCGACGGCCTGCGCTACGACAGCGATGTAGAGGCCTGGTGGATGGACCGCTTGGACAGCGACAGGCTCCGCACGATCGACGCCGGCGATTATGCCCGGTCTTCCTCCGCTGAGGCTGGCCTGGAGAACCACACCGACGGCGAGATCGCCTTGGTCTACGCCGTCGGCGCCATCACCAACGGCACCAGCGGCTTCAGCGCCAACCCGCTTCTCGGCGGCGAAACGCTCGGCACCGAGACCTTCGTGAAGGCTATGGACGACGCCCGCGAGACCGACCGCGTCAAAGCCATCGTGCTGCGCGTCAGCTCGCCCGGCGGCTTTGCCCCCGCCGCGGACGTGATGCTGGACGCCATCGAGCGCGCACGCGCCGAGAAGCCCGTCATCGTGTCGATGGGCGATGTGGCGGCCTCGGGCGGCTACTGGATCGCCGCCACCGCCGACACCATCGTGGCCAGCCCGCTCACCATCACCGGATCCATCGGCGCCTTCGGCATGATGATCAGCCTGGAGGAATTCTTGGAGGACAAGCTCGGCATCACGTACGACTTCATCGCCACCGGGCCATACGCCGACGTGTACTCGGGCATCCAGCCGCTTTCCCCTGCCCAGGAAGCCTTCCTGGCGCGCTCCAACGACGAGTTGTACGAGCGCTTCGTCAACCTCGTGGCCGAAGGGCGAGGGATGACGCCGGAAGCAGCAGAAGCCGTGTCGCAAGGCCGCGTGTGGTCGGGGGTAGATGCGCAGCGGGTCGGGCTGGTGGATGTGCTGGGCGGCTTGCGCACGGCGCTTGACCTGGCTGCCGAACGCGCCGAGTTGGCGCCCGGCTACCGCGTTCGCGTATTGCCGCGCCCGAAGACCGCCTTTGAAGAGCTGGCCGACCTGATGAACGCGCAGGCCAGCACCCTCTGGCAACGCGCCACCCTCACCGACGCCGAGCGCACGCTGCTCCGCCAAGCCGAGACGCTACGCCTCCTCCGCGAGATGCACGGCACCAACCAGCTGCGCATGCCGATGACGCTGGAGATCCGTTAGCGAGCATCGTGCGGGTGACCTGCTCGGTCATGTCGTGCCGTAGAACTGCATCATGTCCATCGCGAAGTGGACGGGCCAGAACCATAGGATGTCGCGGCTGCGCTGGAGCACGAGGAAGACGCCTGCCCCTAGCGCGGCGTCGGCGAGGAGGGAGGCGAACTCGGCCAGGGGCTCGCCGCCGCTGAGCATGGCCGGGATGTGACCTGCGGCAAACAACGAGGCCACCAGCACCGTCGTCCACAGCGTGCCCAGCCCAGCCCGCAGCCGCACGAACACGATGGCGATCGTCAGGTCCTCCAGAAACACCTGGACGGCGTGCGGCATGTTCGTCCACGCGTAGACGTCGCGGAGGACATCGAGGTAGCGCAGCCCAGGCTGATGCATCGCCAGGAAGACGGCGATGGCGGCGAGCCCGAGCGCGAAGCCGAGCGCCGTACGTTGCACCACACGGTCTGCGGGCAGCCAGGCGGAGGCGCGGCCGTGCCGCCGCACCAGCAGCAGCCCCAGCATGGGCGCGAAGATCATCATTTGATTGAGGCTGGCCGTGATAGGCTCCCACCAGGCATCACTGGGCTCGGGCAGGAGCCAGCCGCGAATGAACAGCTGCCCGACGACAAGCACCAGCACCACAGCGAGCATGGCATAGCCGACCTCCCGCCACGGATGCTTGAACGTGGGCTCGGGCGGCTCGGGCCACCGCAGCCAACCTTGATGGACGGTAAACCACCCACCGACGGCCACCGCGTAGGCGCCGAACAGGGCGATGTAGTAAGGCATGAGCGTGCTGAACAGGCGTGACGATATCTGCCTTCAAGCTAGCCCGGCCGGACGGCCTCACGGACCGCTAGGTGCGCGAAACGTCGCTTTGTATGCGCGAAACACCACGTTTTTGAGCGTAAATTGCCTCTTCACCTGCTTCGCCCAATGACCAAAGCCCCCGCCATCTCGCTCTCCTTCCAGCCGCTCACGCGCCCCGTGGTCGTCGGCGCGGCGGCGGCCATAGGCCTGGCGCTGTTCTACCTCATCGGCTTTGCGATCCGCCCAGACGCGCTCTCGCTCGACGGGCTGACGGGGTGGCAGTTGGTGTGGCTGCTGCTCATCGATCAGTGGGCCCTCGAGTGCATTTCCATCGGCATTCTGTTCGGCATCGTACGCGGATATGCGCAGTGGCGCGGCCTCACTTCGGTGCAGTTGGCCCCTCGCGCGCTGCTCCGCTACGCCCTCGGGTTCCTTCCGGTCGCCATCGTGGCGTTCGCCGTGTTCAACCCCGTCACCCAGACGCTCCGGTTTTTGCTCCGGCACGCGCCGCCGTACGACACAGCGCTCTATCTCGACTACTTCCTACTCAACGGCCCGCTGTGGGCGCTCTACGGGAGCTTGAGCGTCGTGCTTGTGGGCGGAGGGCTGGCCTACGTATTTGCCGTCAGTGCCGCTGGTCAAACGCGGACCGCGCAACGGAGCCGCACATCCCCAGTGATCACGGGCAAGCGCGAGGGCAGCCTGTACCCCATCGCCATCGCCGATGTGTTGTGGTTCGAGGTAGAAAACCGCGTCTACTACGCCGTCACGGCCGAGGGCCGCTTCCGCCTCAGTACCACCTTGCGGGCGCTCGAAACGGACCTCGATGAGGGCTTCGTACGAATCAGCCGGAGCGTAATCGTCAACACCGCGCAGGTGGAACGCTTTGCGCCGTGGTACGACGGCAAGTACGTGCTTTACATTGGCACGACCGAGCATGTGGTGAGCCGAAGCCGCGTGGCGGCGCTGAAGCAGTCGCTCGGGATCAGGCCAGCGGCTTGATGCGGATGTTGCGGTACCAGACGGGATCGTCGTGGTCCTGCAGCGCGATGTGGCCCGCCTCGTTGAGGCCGTACTGCTCCCACGCGCCAAACTTGGTCTCGGCAACCATCGCTTTCCACTCGTCGGTCCACAGCTCGTACTCAACGACCTTGGTGCCGTTGAGCCAGTGCTCCACGTTGGCGCCGTTCACGATGAGGTGGACCTCGTTCCACTCGCCCGCGGGCTTGCTCACGTCCTCGCTGGGCGCATGTAGGCCGTAGTTGGCGCCCGCCGTGCGGTCCGGGCCGTTCTCAGCATCGGGATGGCAGGTGTTGTCCAGCACCTGCATCTCGGGGCCCGTGAAGTAGGTGGCGCCGTATTCTTCGGTGACGCGGAAGAAGATCCCGCTATTGCCACATTCCGAGATCTTCCACTCCAGCTTCAGCTCGAAATTCGTGTACTGCTCCGCGGTGATGATGTCGCCCCGACCGCCTTCGCCGCCGTCGAAGTAGAGCGCGCCGTCGTCCACTTTCCAACTCGTGGGCACCGTGTCTTGTTGGTAGCCGCGCCAGCCGTCGGCGGTCTCGCCGTTGAAGAGCGATACCCACCCCTCGGCGGCTTCTTGATCAGTGGTCATAGCGGCTTCGGTAGGTTCGGCGGTGTCGGTGGTGGCAGCGTCGTTGGGCTGGCAGGCGGCCAGCAGCCCGACGGCGAGAAAGAGCATCAAGGCGGTGCGCATGGCAACGGGTAAGGCTTATGATGGGTCGGAATCATTGCTGCGGGAAAGATAGGCGACGAGATGCTCCGCACCAAAAATTGGCGTGAGGATGCGGGAGCGATGCTGTAGTTTGGTGACGCTTGTTTCGCTGCTCGCTTCCTTCGCGCTCATGGCCCTCTCGTTCGGCGTAATCGTTTTCCCCGGCTCCAACTGCGACCACGACGCCTACCATGTGGCAAAGCATGTCCTCAACCAGGACGCGCGGTTCATCTGGCACAAGGAAGAGCAGCTGGGCGATGTGGATGTGGTGATCGTGCCCGGCGGCTTCTCGTACGGCGACTACCTCCGGGCGGGCGCCATCGCCCGGTTCTCGCCGATCATGAAAGACGTCGTCCGTTTTGCGCATGATGGCGGGCTGGTGATGGGTATCTGCAACGGCTTTCAGGTGCTGTGCGAGAGCGGGCTGCTGCCTGGCGCCCTAGGCCGTAACGCCTCGCTCCGCTTCGCGTGCAAGAACGTCCACCTCCGCACCGAGCGCACCGACACGCCGTTCACCAACGCGCTCAGCCCGCAGCAGGTGATCCAAGTGCCTATCGCGCACGGCGAAGGCAACTACTACGCCGCCGCCGCCGTGCTTGACGAGCTAGAGGCGAACCACCAAGTCGTCTTCCGCTACGCCACGCCCGGCGGCGACGTGACGCCCGAGGCCAACCCGAACGGCTCGGCGCGCAACATCGCGGGCATCGTCAATGCGGAGGGCAACGTGCTGGGCATGATGCCCCACCCCGAGCGCTGCGCCGAAGCCCTGCTCGGCAACGCCGACGGCGCCTACCTCTTCCAGTCGCTGCTGAATCAGGCGGGCGTCCCGGCTTGAGGCGACGCGTGCTCCAGGTCATCTTGCTCGAACCGATGCTGCCGCTCTTGGTCGTGCAGCCAATCGGCTATCGTCTGCTGTAGCAACGACGTGTAGCACAGCGTGGCGATCAGCGGTACTACATCTAGCACAAGGCCTGCCACCGTCGATACTGGCGACCCGCTCCAGAAGAAGAGCATGGGTAGGGCCGAGACGATAGGCAGGGCCGTCAGCCAGCCTTTCCATTCCGCCTGCCAGAGCAGCCACCCCAGGTACGGCAGCACGAGCACGACCGCCGCCTTCATCAGGAAAAACCCGACGGTGAACGACAGGAAGAAGAGCGGGATAAAAACCCACGGCCCCACGCCGCCGAGCCCGAGCACCTTGTGCAGATGACGGAGGGCGGATTCCGGGTCACGCGGAGCGAATACGTCGAGCATGGCAGATGAAGGCTACATGACGCTTCATCGTATCGGCCAACGTGGGCGCTGCTAAACTGCCGCCTGCTATCAGCTCAACGCGAGATACAACCCAGCCGCCAGTGCGCCGCCGATGAGCGGGCCGACGACGGGAATCCAGGCATAGCCCCAGTCGCTGCTGCCTTTGCCTTTGATGGGCAGGATAGCGTGCATGATGCGCGGGCCCAGATCGCGCGCCGGGTTGATGGCGTACCCCGTCGTCCCACCCAGCGACATCCCGATGACAAACACCACCAGCGCCACAGGCAGGGCGTCCAGCGCACCGAGGCCGACCTCAGGATCAGCCATCAGCAGCACGGCGAGCACGAGGACAAGGGTACCGAGGATCTCCGAGATCAGGTTGGAGCCCGTGTTGCGGATCTCCGGCCCGGTAGCGAACACGGCGAGCTTGGCGCCTGGGTCGTCCGTCACGTCGAAGTGGTCGCGGTACTGCAGCCATACCAGCGCACTGCCCAGCATGGCGCCGATCATCTGCGCGAGGAGGTACATCGGCACGCCGCCCCACGCGAACTTCCCAGCCAGGGCCAGCCCGAGCGTGACAGCCGGGTTGAGGTGGGCACCGCTGACGGCCGCCGTAGCGAGCACGCCCACAAACACCGACAGCGCCCAGCCCGTGTTGATGAGCAGCCAGCCGCCGCCGTGGCCCTTGGTCTGCTTGAGCACCACGTTAGCCACCACGCCGTCGCCGAGGAGCAGGAGCAGCGCGGTGCCTAGAATTTCAGCGACGAACGGAGACATGGCGGCAATCAGGTTGGCGAATAGAAGCGCTTTCGCCAAGGGTACGCATGCCGCCTGCGGGAATCAACCAGCGCAGCCTGCCCTGCAACATTGCAGACGTGGCGCATAGGGTCATCGCCTGCACTGTCGTATGTTGGGCGCGGTCTCCTCCACCAGCCTCCCTCCTGCCATGCGTCACGCAAAGATTGCGGTGTTGATTGTGCTGCTCACGCTGTTCATGGTGCTCGTGCTCCAGAACACCGAGACGGTGAGCGTCCGCCTCGTCTTCGTCACCGTCACCATGTCGCGCATCGTGCTGCTGATGACAACGCTACTGATTGGCTTCGCCTCGGGCTACATCGTGGCACGCCTCGGCCCTACGCTCAAGGCAAAGAAAGAGCTGGCGGCAGTCAAAAAGTCCATCGCGGCTCAGCCCAAGGATGAATCTGAGGAGGCTGTGCCCGTCAAGAAGTCGCAGTCCTAGCTAGCAGGCAAGCGGTACAGCTCTACCTCGTCGGCGGTCGTCGTAGGTGCGGGGAGTACGCACACGGTGTCGCTACGGCTGGGATCGACCACGATAGGGATGAACTGATACGTCTCGAAGGTACTTGCCGATCGGTTGAAACGCGCCGACGTGGCGTGGCGGAGCCGTTCGTAGGCTTCCGGGCCGAGGAGGATCGCTTTGGCCTCCGCGCCCGACTCGCGGAGTTGGCGGATACCGTCGTTGATAAAGTCGAGAAGGCGGTCTTGCGGAGGGTTGTGCTCAATAATGGTCATGCTACGGAAGGCGGGTGAAGGTGCGCGGCGTCGGCCACGGCTGGCGGTCAGCGCGTTTGAGGCTGGGAGCGACGCAGTTGGTATTGCTTGGGCGTGACGCCAAGATACTTGCGGAACGTGCGGATAAAGTGGCTCACGCTAGAAAAACCTATGGCTACCGTCACGTCGCTCACCGAGCGGTCGGGGTTGTTGAGGAGCTGTTGGGCCCGGTCGATGCGTTCTGCCGTGACGAAGGCCATCGGCGTTTGGCCGAATTCGTTGCGGAAGTAGCGGTAGAACGTCGGCTCGCTCATGCATGCCACCTGGGCCAGCGCGGCCACACTCAGCGGCTCGTGCAAGTGCGCCTTCGCATACTCCACGGCCGCCGCCAGCGGATGGTCGGTCTGCCTGCTGTGGCTCTCTTCGAGCAGGATCTTCCGCGCCTCCAGGCGCAGCATGCGGATGACCAACTCGTCCACACCCAGGTCGATCAGCACATCTTTGTCCGGGTGATCCTCCACAAAGACACTCACGAGCTGGCGCGTGGTGAACTGGATGCCCGGCGTGTTGGCAAAGTGCGCCACCGCCTGATCCCGGTACCGCCACTCCGCCGACTGTGGGCTGCGCGGCGCGAGCTCGTTGAGGCGCTGCACCACGTTCACGATCTTGGCGCGGTCAATCTCGATGGTGAGGCACTTGGTGGGCGCCTGCGTCGTCGCGCCCGGGAAGTCGATCCAGATGGTCTGATCGGATGGCACCACCAGCGACTCGGTGGGCAGAAACGGGATGGCATGCCCGGCGCAGGTGTGCACGACCTTCTTGCCCGTGATCATGCCACAGAACAGCGGGTTGGGGGCCTGCAGCGGAACGCGCTCGGCGGGATAAAACGTGTCGAACACCGAGAACTCAGCATCCTCTGCCCCAAAGCTCACGCGGTTCTCCACCAGCTGCGTGGGCGGGTGCCGCTGCTCAACAGCCGCGATGGCGTTTTTGAACCGAGAACGCAGATTGGGCATCGGAATCAGGAGGCCTGATAGGATTGAGCAATTTTTTGAGAGCGCGTGGCCAGATTGTGTCGTAAGCGCTTCCAATCTTAAATATATCCCGCCAAAACAACACTTTCAACGTCAGTTTCCTATCCCAAACCTGCTTTGAGGCTTCCCTATGCGCTACGAACGTCCTTCCCTGAAATCGCAGTACGAAAACTACATCGGCGGCGCCTTCGTGCCCCCTGTAGACGGCCGCTACTTTGAGGACATCTCGCCTGTTGATGGCACCGTCCTTTGCCGCGTCCCGCGCTCAAATGCCAACGACGTCGAGAAAGCGCTCGACGCCGCGCATGCCGCCTTCCCCGCCTGGGGCAACACGTCGGCTACGGCGCGCGCCAACATGCTGCTCAAGATCGCGCAGATCACCGAAGACAACCTCGACCTGCTGGCCACCGTCGAGACGCTGGACAACGGCAAGCCCATCCGCGAGACGCTCAACGCCGACCTCCCGCTGGTGATTGACCACTTCCGCTACTTCGCGGGCGTGCTGCGCGCTGAGGAAGGTCACATCGCCGAGTTGGACGCCACCACGGTGTCGGTGCACGTACCCGAGCCGCTGGGCGTAGTCGGTCAGATCATTCCCTGGAACTTCCCGCTGCTGATGGCGACATGGAAGCTGGCGCCCGCACTGGCCGCAGGCAACTGCGTAGTCATGAAGCCTGCCGAGCAGACGCCGCTCGGCATCATGGTGTGGCTGGAACTGATCCAAGACGTCCTCCCCGACGGCGTGCTCAACATCGTGCACGGCTTTGGGCCGGAAGCCGGCAAGCCGCTGGCGCAGAGCAACCGCATCGCCAAGCTGGCCTTCACGGGCGAGACAACGACGGGCCGCCTGATCCTGCAGTACGCCAGCGAAAACATCATCCCTGTCACGATGGAGCTGGGCGGCAAGAGCCCGAACCTCTTCTTCGAGAGCGTGATGGATGCCGACGACGCGTTCTTCGACAAGTGCTTGGAAGGCGCCGCGATGTTCGCGCTCAACCAAGGCGAAGTGTGTACGTGCCCCAGCCGTATCCTCGTCCAGGAATCCATCGCCGATGCGTTCACCGAGCGGCTGATTGAGCGCGTGAAGGCCATCAAGATGGGCCACCCGCTCGACACCGAGACGATGGTGGGCGCGCAGGCCTCCAGCGATCAGTACGAGAAGATCCAGCGCTACCTGCAGATCGGCAAGGACGAGGGCGCCGAAGTGCTTGTGGGCGGCGGCGTGTACGTGGCCGAGCCCGTGATGTCGGCCTCGGAAGGCGGGACGGCGACCGCTGCGCCTCCGGCCGTGGGCGGCGACGGCGCCCCCTCTGGCGATGGCGCTCCCGCGGGCGGCTTCTACATCCAGCCAACGGTGTTCAAAGGGCACAACAAGATGCGCGTCTTCCAGGAAGAGATCTTCGGCCCAGTCACGAGCCTGACGACCTTCAAGGACGAAGCCGAAGCCATCGCCATCGCCAACGAGACGCTGTACGGCCTCGGCGCGGGCGTGTGGACGCGCGATGCGCATCAGCTCTACCAGGTGCCACGCGCCATCCAGGCCGGGCGCGTGTGGGTCAACTGCTACCACCTCTACCCGGCGCACGCGGCCTTCGGCGGCTACAAGAAGTCGGGCTTCGGGCGCGAGACGCACAAGATGATGCTGGACCACTACCGCCAGACGAAGAACATGCTGATCTCGTACGACAAGAACGCGATGGGCTTCTTCTAGAGGCTGACCTCGTTCACGCCGTGTACCCGCAGACGCCTCGGGGCCGCCACCGCGCCGTCCCGAGGCGCTTGCATCATAGACGCTCTCGTCATAGGAGATCTCGTTATGGAAACCGTACCCCGCGTGCTCGTCACGCCTGCCGCCACCGAAATCATCGACCAGCTGCGCGCCGAGCACGGCCCGCTCATGTTCCACCAGAGCGGCGGCTGTTGCGACGGCTCCCAGCCCATGTGCTACGCCCAAGGCGACTTCCTCATTGGCCGCTACGACGTGCGCCTGGGCACCATCCACGGCTGCCCGTTCTACATGGCCCAGGACCAGTTCGAGTACTGGCAGCACACGCAGCTCACGGTAGATATCTGCCCGGGGCGCGGCAGCAGCTTCTCGCTCGAAATCCCGCTCGGCCTGCGCTTCCTCATCGAGTCCCGCGTCTTCACCGACGACGAACTGGACCGCCTAGCGCTCGTCACGATGGGAGAGGCGTAGGACGTTTCCAGCTAGGACACGCGCTGGATGAGTTCGGCCTTGGTGATTTGGAGGTGACCAGCAACCTCAGCCAAGATTGCGTTCAGTGTTCCAACTCTGAGCGGCTTGTGGAGTGGAACGGTAACGTGCTGCTGGCCCTCCTCAGACGTCCGGGTTAGGCGGACATGGCTACCACTCTGACGCGTTTGCTCATAACCCAACGGCCGCAGTCGCCGGATCAGCGTCTTCCCATCGAGATTCTGCGGCAGCCTCATGCCGCGAGAACTTCTTCTCGCACAAAGTGGAGGCGGATGATCTGCGGACGTTCATCCTCATCGAAATGGCACGTCACGGCATCGCGGACCATCTCGCGAAGTTCGTCTTCTGTGTCGGCTTCGGTGAAGATCGAGTGCCCCAAGGCGCGGGCCTCGTAGCCGCCTTCGGGCGACTCTGCGATCAGGAAGATGATTTCGTTCTGCATGTGCCGTCTCCATTTTCGAGCCGTACAACACTAGGAAGCGTGCTTAGTTGCTGCATGCGTCTCACGAGTCGGAGCGCCACAGTTCGTGCAAACCAGCATCGGCGGCCCACTGCGCCGCAGGATCGAGCGATTGCCCGATGGGCACGGCAGCTAGCAGCGTGAGGTCGTGCAGCGGTAGGATGTGCGTCTGCGTGTTCGTCTCGACCAACTGCAGAGGCTTCACCTCCCTTGCTGCTTGCAACGCTACCGACCGGGCATCTGCCAGATTGTCGATGAGCTGCTGTTGATCGCCGCGCCATCGGATGAGGCGCCCATGTTGCGCCGCCGCCTCGAAGAAGGCGAGGTAGGGCCGCTCAATCTCCAGCGGGCTTATTCCAGAGGCCTTGTCGCCCGCAATCTGGGCGCAGTACGGATCGAGCAACGCCTTGGCGTCTTCCTCAGAAAGCCAGTGATCAAAGACGGAGAAGATGGTGGCGGAGTAGTGGTTCTGCCACGCCGCCTTCTGTTCGTTGAGGTACAGCTCGAAGAAATTGGGCTGTGCCGAAGGATCAGCGGTCATGTCGTGTACCGGAGCGCTGCTATCGAGCGATGCCGTAGCCTGGGCAGTACCCCTTAGACCACGGCGTCGGCAGGTACTACGTGTGTCTTCGCGGCAAGATCATGCACGCTCTGCCGCCCGCGCGTCCGCCAAGCCACGAACAGGTAGACGAACGACAGCGCATACGCCAGGCCAAGCCCGACCATGTTGCCCACCGCAAACTCACCCAGTGCGGGCACGAAGAGGAAGGACGACGCGTGCGTCATTTCCCAAGGCACCATCTTGACGGCGGTCCGCCCCAGCGCCCGGCTGAACCCCAGGTGTCTTCCTGCTTTAGCCTGTGTACGCAACCCGAATAATCGCTTCCCAACCGTAGCTCCCCTACTCGACCGATCGGACAGCGCAAAGTACAGCCAGGCGGGAATCGAGAAGTTGAGTATCAGCGTGATGTACACACTGCGGGCTGTGGCGGCAGCGGGGTCTATACCGAGGGCGATCTGCACCCCATACCCCAGCGGCGCCAGCACGGCAAAGAGCACGGCAATGTCGAGGAGGTAGGCGCCGACGCGACGGAGGAGGACCGGGCGGGTGGCTGTGATAGCATCTGGCATGCGCCGCGCTACGGACAGCACGAAGGACGGTTGCGCTCCCGATGCGAAGGGACGCCTGCACCTCCCAAACGAGGTGTGCTAGGTCTTGCGGCGTTTGAGTGTGCGGCGGTAGTCTGAGAAGCGCAACTTGGCGATGTGAGAACGGCTGCGCGAGCGGGCCACGATGCCCTCCGGCTTGCCACCCGCTCGCCCATCCATCGCACTGCGGGTCTGCGGGATGGTCTCGAACAGAAACGCGCTTGCCTCCTCAATCGTCTGCGGCAACGCCTCCACTTCGCCTAAGCGCGGCGTAAGATCGAGCCCGTGGCGTTCGGCTGTTGCTTGCAGGGTCTCCTCATCCACATACGCCTGCCCGCCGCTTTCGCGCCACTGCGAGATGGCCGCTCTTGGCTGACGGAGCAGGTCGGCGTAGTTGGCGATGCGAGCCACGTCGAAGAGCCTGAAGCCCACGCGGCGCTCGCCCGTGTATTGCTTGCTCGCCTGCGTCACCTTGCCCCCATACACTTCGCCGAAGTACACCACGATCGCCTCCTCGTCATGGTCTGCTGCGACGGCATCCGCCACGTCGCGCAAGGCTTCCACGATGCCCAGCGCAGGGTTGCCGATGAGATCGCCCTTGGCCAGCAGCAGCTCGCCACGGCTCCCGATGAGATAGGCGCCACCGGGCAGGCAGATGATACGTGCATTCGTGCCATCGATCTTCTCGGTGAGCACCACGGGACCGTCGAACACAACTGGGGCCTCAGTCAGGCTACCATTAGCCGGGTCCAGGGCATGGTACGTCGGGATAGACGGGTACTTGGTGAGCGAGTTCAGCTGGCCAAGGTCGGCAGCGCGCAGGTCAAAGCTCATTGATCGGTTTCAGAATCGGAGGCGCACGACATGACAGCGTCGAGCACATTATCATAAACAGCTAATGCATGCAATATAGAGATGGGCCACATACCAGGGCAACGGCATGCACGCCGTCTCTACCTGTCCAGCCTGTCCGCCCGAAGCTGCAGCCTCAGAAGTACCGCACCCACTTCTTGTCCGTGCGGCGCTTGAACTGCCCGAAGGCGCGGGTCGGGAAGTACAGCGCGAACGCGAGCAGCACCGTCAGCGCCCAGATCTGCCAGACGTGATCGATGTGGTACAAATCGCCTTCGTTGGGACCGATGGTGGCGAGCACGATGGTGTAGCAGATGAGCAGCACGTAGAGGTGCAACGCATAGATGAACATGGGCGCCTGCCCGAACGTCTGCAGCACGCGTGTGACAGCATTATCCTTCGTGTCCAGCCACGCCATCAGCAGCAGGGCGACGCCGAGCGACAGCAGCAGGAACGCCAGCGACGGCGGATACTTGGTGTAGTTGAGCATCGACATCAGCGTGTCGAGGGGCGTGGCGCCTGCCGTCCACGGTACGGGCTCGCCGTAGCCCTTGAAGCCACGCAAGACGGCCAGCACCGCCAGGCATGCGACGCCGAGTTGCACCAGCCGCTTCGTGCGCTGCTTGGGATCGACGGTGGAGGCGTACAGCGGACCGAGCGCGTAGCCGCACAGGATCACGCCGATCCACGGCAGCGCCGGATACGAGATGAGGACGAGGAGGTCATCGCCCCGGAACAGGACGCCACGGTCGTGCAAGATGGTCCACAGCGTGTAGCCCCACTCGCCTTGCTTGAAGTCGATGGGGTCGAGCGCGTTGTGCCCGAAGACGATCAGCAGCCCGAGGGCCGCGATGGCCCAGTGCGGCAAGTACACAAACACCGACAGCGCGATCATGCTCAGCCCAATCACCCAGATGACCTGCAGGAAGAAGGCCTCCGGCGGAAAGCCCCAGAACCACGACTGGTTGATGAGTACGACTTCGAGGACGACCAGGAAGAGGCCACGCGTGAACAGGAAGTGGCTGGGTGAGCGCGTCACGCCCGGCTTCGGATGCGCGTACAGCCATGCCCCCAACCCCGCCAGCAGCACAAAGACCGGCGCGCAGAGGTGCGACGAGAGGCGCGTGAAGAAGAGCCCCGTGCTGGCCACCTCCAGGTTGACTGGGTCGCCGATGGAGATGTGGTAGAAGAAGCGCTCGCGCACGTGATCCACCATCATCAGCACGATCACCAGCCCGCGCATGACATCGATGGACGTGATACGCGGCCGCCGCGTCGTTATCGGGGGACGCTCCGATGCTGCGGTGTCTGTACTCATCGTTCCGTTACTCTTTGCGAAGACGCCCGCCAAAGTATGGCAGGGCGGCGTGTCAGCCAAACCGACCGAAGGCATACTCGTCGAGCACGCTAGGCCAGTAATGAAACACCGCCGCCGCCGCACCGATGGGCAACCACAGCACCTGCGGCGATAGGATGCCCAGCTCACCTGATACCAGTGCGCCGATGGTGAGGCCCAAGGCCGCGCCTGTGCACAGGAAGAGCGCGACGTGGGCGAGCTTGGCGCGCTCCAAGGGGAGCACGACCGAGAGCGCGGCGACCAGAGGGAGCACCACGACCCACACGCGCAGGCCCGTGCCCACACTGGCAGGATCGATGAAGAGGCTGACGGCGACGATCGGCCACAGGATGAGGTTCGCTGCCACTAGGGCAATGTTCTTGTTCTGGCGTGTGGGCGCGGGTAAACGGAAGGCCATGAGCGTGATGGATGGTTTACAGGATACACATCCGTAACACTACGAACCTTCCTCGATAAGGTGTCACGAGCGGCACAAACGCATCCCGTTTTGCACGGCAGCGCAACGTGTCACGCCGCTTCTCCGGTGGGGAGACGCTTGAGCATGGTCAGGGAGCCATTATCCGCCTCATCCACCACGACAAAACCGAAACGTCGGTAGAGACGGAGCGCTGGATTCTCAGCCGAGACGCTCAGACTGACAGCCGCTGCCTGCGCACCAGCGTGCTCCAGCATCCGACGCAACAGCATCGTCCCGATCCGGCGCCCACGGTATCCCGGCACAAGCGCCATCGACAGCTCTGGCACGGCCTCGTCTACAAACCCAAACCCTCGCGCCTCCGGCGTCCAGCATCGTACCCATGCCGCTCCAACGGGCCCGGCACCTACCTCCGCGACAAAGCCCGTGTCCCCCTCTCGACACATCCAGCCTGCGACATAGCGGGCAATCTCGGGCTGATGGACAACCTCGGGAGGAAACGACTTGCCCCCTGGCGGAACGTACAAGGCGTGATAGAGCGCTTGCCAAAGGAAGGGCTCATCGTCGGGCGTGAGCGGCCGGAGGTGCACATCCATTTGGGTTGCCGATGCAGGTGAGTGTGAACGGCTAGCTGAGCGCCATCGTGGCACACGCCGCGCTACCGCAGCCTGCCTCGTACAGGCAGACGGACGGTGAGGCTCCCTGTGGATCAATCCCCTGTGGGCAGGCGCCTGGATCTAGGCGCGGTCTAGGCAACCAGCGGCAGGTCTAGACGCACAAACTTGGGATAACAGAGGTAGGTGCGTTCCTCTTTGGCCGTCAGCGCATCCATGCCGTGCGCATCGGCGGAGACGCTGAGCTCGCGGATGGTGCCGTCGCGGTCGAGGATGGCGATGGAGTCGCGGGAGGCGGCGTAGGCGGCATGCCGCGAGGTGCCGAGGTGGATGTACGAGGCCGCGTCGTGCCACGCCGTCCTGGGGCGGCTCAGGCCGCGCCCTACCAGCTCATCGGCCACCACCTGCTGCCATGCGGCGAGTTGATCGATGGTGGGGGCTTCGCCCAAGTAGGAGACGCGGAAGAAGTCGCGCTCGATGAACCGCCGCGATAAGTCGCTCAGCACGGGGTCGCCGTTCTGCATCCACTGTTTGATGCTGAAGAGCACGTCCGAGTCGTCCAGGTTGCGGTACTGCTCCAGCACATCGTCCCGGTGGATATCGGCTCCGGTCAGGCGATGTTCGAGGAAGAACAAGAAATTGCGGGCGCACCCGCCAACGCTGCTTTTGCGGCCCTCGCTGAGGTGCCACCGCACCCGCCGTATGATGGCGCGGAGTAGATGGTCGCCCGCCAGCACGGTTTTGTGGAGGTACACCTGCCAGTACATCAGCCGCCGCGCCAGCACGAAGTTCTCGACGGCGTAGATGCCCTTGGCCTCGATCACGATGCGCGAGTTCGCATTGCCCTCTAGCGGCGCCACGCGCATCGTCTTGATGAGCCGCTGCACGCCGATGGCGCCCTCGGCCACGCCCGCATAGAACGTGTCGCGCCGCAGGTAGTCCAGCCGGTCCATGTCGAGCTGGCTGGAGATGAGCTGGTGGAAGAACGGCCGCTCATACGCATCGTCAAAGATGGCCAACGTCAGGTCGAGCGCGCCGCCGAACCGCGCGTTGAGGTCCACCAGCAAGCGACGGCTCATGTGCTCGTGGTGGAAGTCGGCAATGAGCTCGTGCTCCAGCGTGTGCGAGAACGGCCCGTGGCCCAGGTCGTGCAGCAGCGCCACTGCCTGCGCCGCCAGAGCCTCTTCGCGGCTGATGGGCGTGCCCTTCTCGGCGAGGTGGTTGACGGCATCCTGCATGAGCGCCATCGCGCCCAGGGCATGCCCAAACCGCGTGTGTTCGGCACCGGGGAAGACGAGGTAGCCCACACCGAGCTGCCGGATGCGGCGCAGGCGCTGCACCTCGGGCGTCTGGATCAGGTCGAAGATGAGCTGCCGCGGCACCGAGATGAAGCCGTGGACCGGGTCGGAAAAGATTTTGAAGCGCGGCGCCACGGCGTACCTTGTCGGCCAATCAGAAGGTGTTTGGATTTATGATTTACCAGAAGAAAACGCGCGAAAAGAGCCTGGTCAAGGCGCGCGAAGCAGGCGATGCGGTAGCATCGGCGATGCAGCGGAACGCTGAGCAGGTACTTTGCAGCCGTTCTTCTTCGTGAAGACCAATTCCGAACAGCTTCTTAGCTCTGCATGCGATGAGCGCGCCGCAAGATACTCGAAACCCCGCCGCAAACCCATCCCTCGTGCCCGAGGGCCAGACGCTGCGTTGCGCCACGGCGGTGCCCGCTCCGTTCGAGGCCGCCGCGCGCTACGCCATCGAGATGCTGCTGCTACCGCTGGGTCTCGCGCCGCAATGGCTGGACGCGGCAGCCACCGACCTCGACCTCGCCTACATCGTGGTGCCCGGTGCCGCCGTTGAGGCACGCATCGTGGTGCGTGGACAGCCTGAGACCTGGGCCTATTTCGGCAGCATGCAGCCGCATCCCGATGCGCCTCTCGGATGGGTGGAGCACCAGGGTGATCGCGCCCCGATCCTCTTCGCCCAAGCCGATGGCGAGACGCCCGACTGGGTGGCGTGCGCGTTCTTCTGGCTCTCGGGGTGGCAAGAGCACGTCATCGACACGCGCGACGAGCACGACCGCTTCCCCTATACGGCCTCGTACCAGGCGCGCTGGCGGACCGCCACGGTGCCCGCAGTAGATGTGTACCGAACCCTCTGGAAAACCGACCTGGAAGCGGCGGGTTTGCCCGTGCAGCAGCGCCAGTGGGGCGGGCGCGATTGGGCACTGGCCTCCACACACGACATCGACTACGTACGCAAGTGGCGCCCCGGTATCGTCTACCGCGAGAGCGTGGAATACCTGCTGCTAAACCGACGGCGCGTATCCCTAAACGAACGGGTGCTGCGCTTTGCAGGAGCGGCGCGCATGGCTGCCACACAGCCCGACCCCTGCCGCGCCGCGCTGTACCGCATCGCCGAAGAGGTGAAACGGCGCGGCGGCACGGCCACCTACTACCTCAAGGCCGCCGCCCGCCACGACCGCGACGTGGGCTATCGCCTGCCGCCGCTCCGGCGGTTTCTGCGCCACCTGCTCGCCGACGGGTTCGAGGTAGGCCTGCACCCGAGCTACCTCTCGCACATCGACGCGACGTTTGTCCAAGAAGAGAAGGCCCGTTTGGAGGAGGTTCTGGAGACGCCGTTGACCTCCATCCGGCAACACTACCTCCGCTACGACCCCCGCCGCACGCCGCAGATGCACGCTGCCACTGGCTTTCGCGTCGACTCGACGCTGGGCTTCGCTCGCCACGAGGGCTTCCGGCACGGCACCTGCCAGCCGTTCCGCCTCTTCGATGTGACGCAGATGACCCCGCTAGACGTGTGGGAACTGCCGCTGTGCCTCATGGAAGGCACGCTGTTCGTGCTGCGCGGCCTGTCGGCGGAAGACGCGTGGGCGGCTACCGAGCGCCTGCTCGAAACAGTGCGACGCTACCGAGGCATGGCCGTCATGCTGTGGCACAACGACCTGTGGGACGACCTCGACTTCCCCGAGTGGGGGCCACACTTCGTGCGCACTTTGGACTACGCCCACGCCCAGGATGCCCGCATCGAATGTAACAGCAAGTTGTTACGGTCTTGGAAAACATAACGTCGTATTTTTGGAGTCAGCCGAACTGCGGCTTAGACCCCACCCGACGGTCAGCCCCTCTTTAGTTTCTGGAGCGCCTCACATACCGGTCACCATTATGGCGGCCTCTACTCCTGAGTCTACGCGCGCCTTCACCGTAGATCGAGATCTCGATCTCTGCGCGCAGGAGCCCATCCACATCCCGCAGGCCATCCAGCCCCACGGGGCCTTGCTCGCATACGACGTTCAGCAGGGCCACATCAGCCGGGCCAGTGCCAACTGCGAGGCTCACCTGGGGCTTGCTGCGGACCAACTCCTCGGCCATCCACTCTCGGCGCTGAGCAGGCTGCGGCTGACGGACTGGATTGAGCAGGTGAGCGCCGAGCCGTTTGAGGGCGGTCCCGTGAAGCACCGCGCCCTGCACCTCGATGCGCAGCTCTTCGACGTGATGGTGCACTGGAGCGGCTCCGAGGTCGTCATCGAGTTTGAGCCCATCGACGAGCCCGACGACTGGGCACACCAGCCGCAGCTCGAGCAGATCCTGACGCGCCTCGAAGCCTGTGCCACCATCCAGGCGCTGTGCGATCAGGTGGCGCAGGAGATTCAGGCGCTCACCGGGTTTGCCCGCGTGAAGCTCTACCGGTTCGATGCCGACTGGCACGGGCAGGTGGTGGCCGAGCAGCGGCGCGAAGGTATGCCGTCCTACCTCGGCCTGCACTTCCCCGCCTCCGACATTCCCGAGCAGGCGCGGCGCCTCTACGCCGTCAACCGCGTGCGTTGCATCGGCGACGCGGCGTATCAGGCGGTGCCTGTGCTCGAAGTCGGTGCACGGAAGGCGCTGGACATGAGCCACAGCGCGCTACGTAGCGTCTCGCCTGTCCATCTCGAATACCTGCAAAACATGGAGGTTGGCGCGTCGATGTCGGTGTCGGTGTTGCAGGAGGGCACGCTGTGGGGACTGGCGGCCTGCCATCATCCCGAGGCGCGCCACGTGCCGTACGAGACGCGGCAGCTGTGCGCGCTAGTGGGCCAGGTGATGGGCTTGCTGCTGCACAACCGCCTCCGGCAGCGCGACCTCGCCTACCGCGGCCGCATCAAAGAACGCCAGTCGCTGCTGCTGGAGCAGATGATCCGCTCGGAGACCTTCGTGCACGGCCTCATTGAGGGCGAGACTACGATGCTCGACCTCTTCGAGGCGTCGGGTGGGTTCATCTACTACGACCAGTCGCTGCACCTCGTGGGCGAGACGCCTGGCGAGGAGGCGGTGACGGCGTTGGTGGCGTGGCTAGAGCAGCACATGACGGGCACCGTGTTCACCACCGATGCGCTCCACACCGAGTATGCGGAGGGCGCGGCATCGACAGGTGTGGTGAGTGGGTTGCTGGCCGTCTCGCTCTCCAAGTTGCAGCCCGCCTACGTGGGCTGGTTCCGCCCGGAGGTATTGCGCACCGTGCAATGGGCCGGGATGCCACAGAAAGCCGTGGAGGTGAGTGGCGATGGCCGCATGCGCCTCCACCCGCGCAAGTCGTTCGAGCGCTGGCAAGAAATCCTGCGGGGCCGCTCCACGCCTTGGCAGCCCAGCGAAGCCGACGCGGCGAGGGCGCTCCGCGCGTCCATCATCGACGTGGTATTCGTCAAGACCGAGCAGCTACGGCGGCTGAACCATCGGCTGGAGCGCACCAACGACCAGCTGGCCCGCCGCAACCGCGACCTCCAAGACTTCGCCTTCATCGCCTCGCACGATCTGCAGGAGCCCCTCCGCAAGGTGCGCGCCTTCTCCGACCTGCTCGACTCCAACTACCGCGAATCCATAGACGCCGAAGGCGCTTTCTTCCTCGGCCGGATCCTCGACGGCGCCACGCGCATGTCGGACTTGATCTCGGATCTACTGGCCTATTCGCACGTCGCCACGAAAGCGCGCCCGTTTGAAGCGGCCGACTTGGCCGAGCTGGCCGCTGAGGCGCTGGACGAGCAGGACTATACCGTCCAACAAACCGGCGCTACGGTGGACATCAAACCGCTGCCCACCGCCGAGGTCGATGCGAAGCAGATCCGCCGCGTGCTGCGCAACCTGCTGGAGAACGCGCTCAAGTTCACGCGCGAGGGCGTTGCGCCACACATCGTGATTGACGGGCGTGAGGAGACGGTTGGCGGTGAGCCTTGGGTGTGCGTGACGATACAGGACAACGGCATCGGGTTCGCACCGCGCTTCGCCGACCGCATCTTCAAGCCCTTCGAGCGCCTCCATGCGCGCAGTGCCTACATGGGCACGGGCATGGGCTTGGCCATCTGCCGCCGCATCGTGGAGCGCCACAGCGGCACGCTCACCGTAGACTCAGAGGAAGAACACGGCACAACGTTCACCATCCGCCTTCCCAAGATCCACCCTGCCGAGTAGCCGAGCGGTGCAGTTTACGGACGGTTGAACGCGTCCGCCAAGTCGTGCACCACTTGCGTGTAGAAGCCGTTGGTGTCAAAGGTCGTCTTAAACCCGATCGGTGTGGCCACCTGCATGACGTGGTCGGCGTCGAGGTCGCCCCGGTAGCGGCCCCACATGGCGCTTTCGCGGCTGACGAAGCCGTCGTTGATGCCTTCGCGCTGGTAGAGCATCGCATTGAAAGGCAGCAGGTAGGGGCTGAGGGAGGCCGTGGTGCCCTTGCCTGTGCAGCCCGCGTACGAGAAGTAGGCGACGTCGGGATGATCGGGGACGGTGGGGTTGAACTCCGCGTGCAGGTACTCCGGTGTGAGCTCAGCGACGGCCCGGATGAAGTCGGCGTCGGTCTCGTCGAAGGTGGTGGCGCCGAGCCAGTTGGCGAGGTCGTTGGTCCAGCTCCGCAGCCGCTCGGGTTGCTGCAAGACGAAGCAGGCCAACTCGGTGCCGCGATGGGGCGTCGAGACGGTCGTCAGCGAGACCACCTGCGCGTGCATGCCGAGGCAGCTAATGAGGTAGCGCGCATCGAGCCCGCCCATCGAGTGGGCCACGAGGTGGACGCGGTCAGCGCGGGTCTGGTCGAGGACGGTCTCGATGCGGTCCTTCCACAGCGCAGCGCGGATGGGGACGGTCTGGTACGGCGCCACGTTGGGCGCGAACGCCGTCACGCCATGCGCCCGCAGGTGCAGCGCCGCCTCGTTGAGCATGCCGCCGCGCCGAAAGCTCGACATCAACCCGAAGCCGTGCATGAGCACCACGGGCGCGTCGATACGCAGGAAGTCTGGCTGCGGGAAAGGATTCAGCGTGGCAAAACGCTTGACGACCGATTCGGCAAGGGGCATAGTGGTCACGAGAACGCAGCACGCTAGCACGAATCGTTACTCGTTGCGCGCTGGACGTATCACTCCTCGGTCTTCTTTTTCGAGAACAGCACGTTGTCGATGAGGCCGTAGTCTTTAGCCTCATAAGCGCTGAGCCAGTGGTCGCGGTCAGAGTCTTCCTCCACCTGCTCCTTGGTCTTGCCCGTATGCTCGGCCAGAATCTCGGACAGGCGGCTCTTGATCCACATGATCTCGCGCGCCTGGATCTCAATGTCGGCGGCGGTGCCACGCGTACCGCTGGACGGCTGGTGCATCATGATGCGTGAGTTGGGCAGCGCGCCGCGTCGGCCGGGCGTGCCGGCAGCCAACAGCACGGCGCCCATCGACGCCGCGAGGCCGACGCAGATCGTAGCCACGTTGCAGTTGACCCACTGCATCGTGTCGTAGATGGCAAGGCCGCTGTAGACCATGCCGCCTGGCGAGTTGATGTAGACGTTGATGTCGCGGTCGGGGTCGTCGCTGGCCAGGTAGAGCAGCTGTGCTACGGCCAGGTTGGCGATGGTATCGTTGACGGGCGTGCCGATCATCAGGATGCGCTCCTTGAGGAGGCGGCTGAAGATGTCGTAGGCGCGCTCGCCGCGCGTGGTCTGCTCCACCACCATCGGCACTAGGGCGCTGTCGATGGAGCCACCGGCGGAGTAAATGCCGCCTGGAATTTCCAGGCTCTTCGAGAACTTCAGAAAATCGTCTACCATGTAGAAAAGCGTTGGGGCACGTGTGAGTCAGCAGAGGCGCCAGCACCGGGGTGCCAGCGGGCGGGGACGTACAGAGCCCGCGCGAGGTCGGTTCCGGTCAGGCCTGCTCCGCGTCGGCATCGTTGCTATCGGCGGCGTCTTCCGTCGCGGCTTCCGCCTCGGCGTCCGCCTCGGCCGCTTCGGCAGCGGCTTCCTGCTCGGCGTCGGCGGCGGCGCGGCGCTCTTCGGCCTCGCGCTCTAGCGTCTCGCGGTCCTTCTCGACGATGGTCACCTGCTCGATGAGCCAGTCGTAGGCGCGGCGCGTCTGGATCTGCATCTCCAGCTGCTCCAGCATGCCCTGCTGTCGGTAGAAGGTCAGCATCAGCTCGGGGCTGAGCTTGTCGTTACCGCCGAACGTCTCGTTCATGTAGTCGATGTAGTCGTCGTCGGTCACCTCGATCTCCTGCTGCGCCACGATGGCGTCGCGGATCATCATCCAGCGGCCCTGCGTGAGGGCGTCGTCGCGGTTGGCGTCGCGGAAGGCGGCTTCGTCGAACGTCTCGGGCAGGTTGTCCTCGTAGCGGCGCTTCAGGTCGTCGAGGAAGTTGTCGAGGATGAAATCGACGACCGAGTTGGCCACGGGCAGGTCGCTGTGGAGGGCCAGCATCCGCTCCTGCAGCTTGTTCTCCAGCGTCTCGCGGGAGCGGGCTTCCCACTGCTCCTCCAAGCGCTCGCGGATGTCGGTGCGGAAGGCGTCCATGTCGGTGATCTCGCCCTCGGTGACTTCTTCCACGAAATCGTCGTCCAGGTCGGGCAGGTCGCGGCGCTTGGCTTCCTTGAGCGTCACGCGGTAGGTGTGCGTGTGCGTCGGCGTGTCCTCTTCGGCATCGCCTTCAGCAGCTTCGGGATGCTCGTGCTCGTCGTCGTGCTGCTCGCCTTCGTGCTCCAACTCGATCTCAAAGGCCTCCTCGCTCGCTTCCTTGCCTACCAGGGCGGCAGCCAAGTCCTTTTTCACGCGCGGGTCGTTGAGGAAGAACTGCAGGTCCTCCTCCTTGCTGTCAGCGATAGGCTCGCCGTCATCGTCCAGCATCTCCATTTCGATGATGACGAAGTCTTCTTCCTGCACGGGCTCGTCCTCGACGGGCACAAGGTCGGCTTGCTTGAGGCGCAGGCGCTCGATCTCGCCATCCACATCCTCATCGGTGACGTGATGGACCAGCTTGCTCACCGTTTCGGCCGAGAGGTCGGCGAGTTCGACGGGCGTGCGCACACCGAACTCGACCACGGCGCTCAGGCTGCCGTCGGTGTCGTAGTTGTAGTCGAGCGTCGTGATGGTCGGCTGACCGAGCACATCGTAGTCGTCGTTCTTGAGGACTTCGGCCTCGTACGTGTCCTGCACACGCTGCGCGGCGATGGCGAACGAGATGTCCTTGCCGTACAGTTTCTTGACGATGTTGGCGGGCACCTTGCCGGGGCGGAAGCCCTTGAGCTGGGTCCGCTGGCGCTGCGTCTTGAGCGCTTGTTTGATCTCATCGGCCAAGTCGGCGGCCGTGGCTTCAATCTGGAGTTCGTAATCGACCGGCGTGAGCGGGTTCAGGGTCGTCTGCATAATGGGGCGTGTCTTCGGTAGGCCAGGAATTCAAGGCTGCGCGCGCCCACACCGGGCGGTTTTTAGCGCAAAAGCCAGCATCAACGCGCACGGCAGGCAAAAAGATGGCCTGACTAATGCGAAATTTTGAAGGTCACAGCGAAAGCGCGGATGGGCCATCGCCTCATGGCGCATCGGCAGCGAAAGCAAGGGCAGCAGGGATGGCTTCTGGGTACAGCGTAGGGTAGGATGCGAGCAACTCGTCAGCGGTTCGTCTTGCGGCCAGGTCGTCTAAAATTTGCTCGACGGTGATGCGCGTCCCTTTGATGGTGGGCTTGCCCAGCATAACAGCAGGATCGACAGCGATGTGGTTCATGTAGGTGTCCATCGTAGACCTATCACAAGGAAGGTGAACTGGGTACTGCGCGGCCAGTACGAGACGTCCTGCCCTCAGATCCTTCTCGATGCACTCGACGCTTTCCCTTGATGTTTGTCTCTGCTCCCACAAGATGATCACGCGCGACTTTCTCATGCGGCAACTGCACCAGTTTGTGCAGGCCTTGGCTCGTGCCTTGTTTGCAAGGACACAACACAACTACGATGACGCCCGGACCATCCTGAACGAAGCGCTCGCCACGCTGCCCGGCGGCGGCACGCCCGACAGCATCGCCGAGCTGGCCGATGGCCTCCGCGACGGCTCACTGCCCGCCGACGAGCAGGTGCTCACCCTCGCCGATGTGCTTTACGAAGACGCCCGGCTGGCCGACACGCTCGGGCACTACGACGAAGCCGATGCCCGCTATGCACAAGCGCTACTCGTGTACGAGGCGATACAAGCACGCGGGGCCGCCATCCTGCCCCTGCACTTCCTCGACCGTCTCGACGCAGTCCGGGACCGGGTGGCCAGCGCCTGATTCCGGACCTCCCGGGTTAGACAAGCCTTACCTCAATTCGATAAGCAACTGCATCATGCCCTCGGCGGCGGCTTGGCTGACGTCGCGGAGCAGGCCTCGGTCTTGCTCATCGCCCACCTCGTAGGTGATACTCGGCGCTTGGAAGGTCTCGTAAAACCAGTTTTTGGAGACAGGCGCGCCGAGGCCAAACGGTTCGTCCACGACCTCATAGTCTGGCAGCGCGGCTCGGATGGCATCGAGCCAATCGTCGGTGAAGCCGGGCGGGACGGTTTCGAGGTCGCGGGCGAGGGTGTAGAAGACGTCTTCTTGGGTCGAGTGGAAGTCGAGCGTGAAGACCACCTGCCCGCCCTCGGTGCGTTGCAGGAAGGTGTCGCGGACGAGCTGCGTCTCTTGCTGGTTGAAGTTGTCGCCCCAGTCGCGGTTGAGGTCAATGCCGCCCAGGTTGTGCCGCCAGTGGCCCTCGTCGGCGCCGTCGGGGTTGACCATCGGGACGGCAAGGACGGCGTAGCGCTGCCGGAAGGCGCGGGCCAGCTCGGTGTCGGCGTTGACGGCTTCGAGGAAGGTGAGCGCCGCCAGCTGCCCAGGTACCTCGGGCGGGTGCTGCCGGGCGATGACAAGCACGTAGTCGGACGGCGCCTCATCCTCCGTAATCGTGAGCAGGCGGATGGGCCGCTCGCCGCGCGAAGTACCGATGATCTCTTGCGTCACAAACGGCCGCGTCGCCATCGAGTCAGACCACGCCTGGATCGTGCGCGACGTGATCAGCTCCTGCCCCGCTACCCACAGCGGCTCCGGCGTGACCTGCAGTGTCAGGCGCGCTGTGCCGTCTGTCGTATCGTGTGCAAACGCCGACGGCTCGATGGGCGCCCAGGTTTTACCATCGCGGCTGAGTTTGGGCAGGTAGCGGTGGTCGCCCTCTTCGTACGTCAGCTCAACGGTGATGGTGCGGGGTGCCTCAGCCGAGACCTGAAAAGCGTACCACGCGCTGTTGTTGACGGGCGCGTTCTCGGGGCGGATCGTCGCTCGAAAGGCGCCCTCCCCCACGGCCGCCACATCGTTGAGGCGCGCGCCCTCGAACGCGGTGGTGAACGTCACACCCGTACCGTCTACGGCGCGGGTGTAGCGCTCTTGCAGCGTGACGGGCTTGTCGTCGGTGACTGTGGACCCCGGTGGATCGTACGAGAGCCCATCATCAGGCGCGGGCGACGTGCAGGCGGAGGCAGCCACGAGCAGGAGCAGGAAGGTGGGTATGCGGTACATGCCTCCGAGGGGAAGTGGATCAGGCATGGGATCGAGGCGCAGCGATCACGTAGCAAAGATCATGGCGTCGTCCTTGAAGGCCTTGAACTCCAGCGCGTTGCCCGAGGGGTCGAGGAAGAACATGGTCGCCTGCTCGCCGGGCTCGCCCTTGAAGCGGATGTAGGGCTCAATCACGAAGTGCACACCCGCCGCTTTGGCGCGCTCAGCCAGCGCCTCCCAATCGCCATACTCCAGGATGACGCCGAAGTGCGGCACAGGGACGTCATGCCCGTCCACCGGGTTGTGGTGGTTGCCCTCCACCTCGACGGGCGGCTTGTAGTGCGCCACGACCTGATGGCCGAAGAAGTCGAAGTCGCACCACGTCTCGGAGCTGCGGCCCTCGGTGCAGCCGAGCACGTCGCCGTAGAAGGCGCGGGCTTCTTGGACGTCGCGGACGGGGAAGGCGATGTGGAAGGGACGGAGTGTTGCCATGGGTAATTGGGTCTCAGGTCGAAGGTCAGAAGGTCTCAGGTCAGACCCTGATCGCGGGGGTCGCCGTGAAGCGCATGCACCGAAAATCGAGCCCCGAACAGCGCAGAGCGCGCCCGAACCCCCAAGCCTAGCCGTCGGCTTTCCACGAGCGGATCTTGTCGAAAAGATACGTCGCCACGTGGTCTTGTGCGATGCGTTCTTGCGCCATGCTGTCGCGGTCGCGCACGGTGACGGTGCCGTCTTCCTTCGTCTGCCCATCCACGGCCACGCAGAACGGCGTGCCGATCTCGTCCTGGCGGCGGTAGCGGCGGCCGATGGCGCCCTTCTGGTCGTAGAACGTGTTGAAGTGGTTGCGGAGGTCGGCTTCGATGGCGTGGGCGATCTCGGGCATGCCGTCTTTCTTCACCAGCGGCAGCACGGCCACGGTCATCGGCGCGATAGCGGGGTGGAACTTGAGCACGGTGCGCTTCGCGCCGTTCACCTCCTCCTCGCGGTACGCATCGGCGAGCAGCATCAGGATGGTGCGGTCGAGGCCGACGGAGGTCTCCACGACGTACGGGATGTAGCGCTCGCCCGCCTGCTGGTCGAAGTATTCTTGCTTCTTGCCCGAGAACTCCTGGTGGCGGCTGAGGTCGTAGTCGGTGCGGCTGTGAATGCCCTCGATCTCGTTCCAGCCGAACGGGAATTCGTACTGGATGTCCACGGCGGCATCGGCGTAGTGCGCCAGCTTCTCGTGCTCGTGCCACTGCAGCTTGGAGGCGCGCACGCCGTTGCTCAAGTGCCAGTTCAGGCGCTTCTCCTTCCACGCCTGGTAGGCCTCCATCTGGGTGCCGGGCTTGACGAAGTACTGCATCTCCATCTGCTCGAACTCGCGCATGCGGAAGATGAATTGCCGCGCCACGATCTCGTTGCGAAACGCCTTGCCCATCTGCGCGATGCCGAACGGGAGCTGCTGCCGCGCCGTCTCGCGCACATTGTGGAAGTTGACGAAGATGCCCTGGGCCGTCTCGGGGCGCAGGTAGATCTTGTTGTCGCTGTCGGAGAGCGGCCCGGCGTAAGTCGAGAACATCAGGTTGAACTGGCGCACCTCGGTCCAGTCCGCCACGCCGGAGTCGGGCGACTTGATCTCTTCGTCGATGATGATGTCGTAGAGCCCTTGGCAGACGGCTTGGTCGGTGTCGGCGTTGAGGGCTTCAACGAGGCGCTGGTAGACAGCCGCGGCCTGATCGTCCTTGCCCTTCTTCTGCAGCCGCTCGATGTGCCCTTCGATGAGCTGGTCGGCGCGGTAGCGGTTCTTCGACGTCTTGTCGTCGACGAGCGGGTCGTTGAACGCATCGACATGGCCCGACGCTTTCCAGGTGGTCGGGTGCATCAGGATCGCCGCGTCCAGGCCGACGACGTTGTCGTGCTGGTAGACCATGCCCTTCCACCAGCGGTCGCGCACGTTGCGCTTGAGCTCTACGCCGAGCGGGCCGTAGTCGTACGTAGCGGCGAGGCCGCCGTAGATCTCGGAGGACTGGAAGATGAAGCCGCGGCGCTTGCAGAGGGAGACGAGGGTGTCGAACGGCGTGCTCATGGTGGCGAAAACGCTGTGTTTGGGATGCGAGAGGCGCTAAACTAGGGCGGTGCGCTGCTGTTCTGCCGTGCAAATGGTGCGAATTGCTGGTCACATGGCGCGGCACGTCTAGATCAGTTTCCTTGACCTCTCTGTGCGAATGGACAGGGCACCATGTGCAACGAGTACGAGCCCCATCCAGTCACTCTGCAACTCCCCCTGTGAGCATGTACTTGTCCTGAGATGTTGACTCGCTTTACTTTTTGCGAAGTGTGCCCAGCATGAAATAGCGCACGCTGGGGTACTGCAGCACAAAAAAACTAATTTCAAAAACAAGTTATATGGTAATCTCCCGAAGCCGAGGAGACGAGCTCCTAGTCTACAACGAGGCTCCGTATCTTGACTGATAAACCTGAACTCAGAAGACCTTATATGCCAAAGAAACCAAGCTCTGCGGGGCACAAGCTAGGCCAAGAGATTGGCAACTGGTGGGAGCCGTACATAATGCTGCCTCTGCTCCAGCGCGTGGCCGCATCGCTTGATTTGTACTTGGACCACGGCTACCACGAGAGGACGTGCCGAGGCGCAAAGATCGTCTGGGAGGACGATGAGGGCAATGGGGTTGACTACGACTTCGTACTGGAGCTAGGCGGTACGGATGAGGAGGTCGGGGTTCCTGTGGCCTTCGTTGAGGGCTTCTGGCGGCGAGGAGGACGGCATTCGAAGGACAAGGCGCGTGACGATTCCGGGAAGCTGCTTCCGATGAAGGATACCTACCCCACTGCCCGATTCTTAGGAATCGTCGCAGGAGGAGAGCTAACCAAGCCCGCCCGAACGCTTATCCACAGCCGTGATATCGATCTGCTGTATGTCGTGAAGGATCAGGTGCTCGCTTCGTTCGAAGAGGCTGGGCTCGTCATGACTTATCCAGACGAGGCGTCTGAAGCGGATAAGTCCGCCATCCAAAGCACCTTCGATCTTGCTTGGAACGAGGATAAAAAGAAGGAGGTGGCCCAGAACCTATTTGAGCGTATGGGAGAGGCCGCTGTGAACGCCTACGTTGCAAGGGTTCAGGCTTCGCTGTCTGCTATCCCAGTGGAAGTGAGGATAACCGAGTTGACGCACTCTGACACTGTTGTGTTCAAGGAGGTCGGTTCAGCCACCGCGTTTCTCAAAGACCCATCGTTCGGCCACGATTCAGATAAGGTATCGTATCGCTATGAGGTCACCTACAGCGATGGCTCGGAGTTCTCTCGGGATATAGAGCGCCTCAGCAGCGTGAGACGCCTGCACGACCAGTTGGTAGGGCTCTCAGATCACATGGAGGCCCTAGCAAAAAAAAAAGTCCAGTAGCGGGCGTTCGTGAGCCGCTCAACGGGTACAACAAACAAGGCGACCTGTTCGACACCACGCCTTCGTCGAGGCGAGCGGATTTGTCGAGCACGTTCAGCCCCAACTTATCATTGCCGATCCATAAATGGTACCGATACTCGGCAGGATTCTCCGCAAGGTGGGTGCGCGACGTACTGGAGCGAGAGCGATCAGCGGGGAGGCACCGCGTCCTTGACCCGTTTGTTGGCTCTGGTACGGTTTCATTAGAGAGCGAGATGGCAGGATTAGCGTCCATTGGTCTGGAGGCCCACCCCTTTATCGTCCGGGTAGCGCAAGCCAAGCACCAGTGGCGTGCAGCTCCCGGCGCCTTCGAGGAGTACGGACGCGGCGTTCTGGCTGCAGCCGACGAGATTTTTGTGCCCATCGACGATGCTCCCGCACTTATTCAGAAATGCTTCGAGCGGGAGTCCTACAGTCGTCTTGCAGCACTGATTCAGGCTTGGCGCGAGCGCGACGACGGATCACCCCTGTCAGAACTAACCTGGCTGGCAGCGATTTCCATTATCCGAAGCTGCTCCACGGCGGGAACGGCACAGTGGCAGTACGTCTTACCGAACAAGGAGAAGAAGAAGGTAGCAGATCCGTTTGATGCTTTCCGAGAGAAGGTGGCGAGCATGGCTGCTGACATGCGCATCCGGCAACATGGACCGGCTGGCCCCCCCGCGATCGTGGCAAACGATGATGCACGTACATGCGAGGCTGTGGACGATGGGTGGGCAGATCTTATCATTACCTCGCCGCCCTATGCAAACAACTATGATTATGCTGACGCCACTCGTCTAGAGCTCACTGTTTTGGGTGAGATCGAAAGGTGGAGGGATTTGCATGACGTTATCCGGCAACATCTGTTGCCGTCATGTACTCAGCATGTAGCGAAGCAACGAGCGGAGACGTTTGAGATGCTCGAAGACCCGCTTCTTGATCCAATAAAACCCCAGATCGTCCAGGTCTGCCGCAAACTTGCGGACTTGAGTACGGAGCGGAAGGGCCGCAAAGCCTACCACACCCTCATCGCCGCCTATTTCAGGAACATGGCCCGTGTGTGGAAGCAGCTTCGTCGCGTTACAGCAGAAGGAGGTCGGGTGTGCTTCGTCGTGGGGGACTCTGCTCCCTATGGCGTTTACGTACCCGTTGACGAATGGCTAGGAGAGCTCGCCGTGGCGTCAGGATTCAACGCCTACAGCTTTGAGAAAACAAGAGACAGGAATGTAAAGTGGAAGAACCGGAAGCACCGCGTACCGCTGCACGAAGGACGTTTGTGGGTTGAAGGATGATGACGCTGCGCTCCGTTGTCAACTCGCTTTCAGATGTAACCTCGCCGCAGAGAATCAGCGCATTCTTCCGAGCGCCTCTGGTTTTGTGCGTTCGCCCAAGTGTCGCACAGCTTGCATGGGCGACTTTCCTTCTATGAGGCTCCTGACCACTACACTAACGGTGGCGCCTCATACCCATCTCAGAGTGCGCTTCCAGGTGCCAGACACAACTTGATCGCGTCACACGATCTGATCGCGCAGATCGGCGGCGTAGGAGCGGCTGACGCGGAGCCGGGTGCCGTCGGTGAGGGTGGCTACATACCCACCTTGGCCATCGCTGCGGAGGTGGTGCAGGGCGGCGAGCGCGATGAGCGTGGAGCGGTGGATGCGGCGGAAGGTGGGGCCGAGGCGTTCTTCGAGTACGCCGATGCCCAAGCTGCAGATCACCGCTTCGTCCTCGACAAGGTGGAGCGTGGTATAGTCGCCGGCGGCCTCGGCGTAGCGGATGGCGCCGGGCGGGATGGCGCGGATGCGGTCGGCCACGCGCACCAGCAGGGGCTGCCCCACTTGCGGCGGACGCGCGCGCTGCAACACCGCTTCCACCTGCTGCGCGGCCTGCACGGGCGACTGGCTCATGGCGCGGTCCACGGCTTGCGCAAACCGTGCCTTCGTGTACGGCTTCAGCAGGTAATCGACAGCGCCCGCGTTGAACGCGTCGAGAGCGAACTGGTCGTAGGCGGTGCAGAAGATGATGCGCGGCACGGCGGCATCGGGCGCTAAGCCAAGCTGTTCGATGACCTCGAACCCAGTGAGGCCCGGCATCTGGATGTCGAGGAAGACGAGGTCGGGCGAGAGGCTGGTGATGGCGTCGAGGGCTTCGCGGCCGTTGCTGCACTCGCCCACTACGTCG
>JBCCMF010000003.1:0-38601 GCA_039026435.1 Bacteroidota bacterium | reverse complement strand
GTGGTGAAACAGGCGTTGGTGGTACAGGTGAAACAGGCTTAGCATCTTCGATTCCCTCGACGACCTGCTCAATCGCCTTGTAGAGATGCTGCCGAGCCAATTCAGCGAAGTCATTGACGTCTTCGTAAGACCAGTAGAGCCCTTTGTCGCTGTACTGCTCTCTGAACGTCATGACGCGCTCAATCTGATCACGCTCACGGAAGCTCTCCATCGGCGAAATCGAGCGGTCGCAGAAGTAAAACAGGATATGCGGCTGCCGCGTCTCTTTCCAGCGATCGTAGGCATTCTGAAACTCTTCCTGGGTGCCTGAATCCGCTTCTCCAGTGGGCGTCCCGAATCGTTTCCAGAAGATGCCGACGAAAATATCGATGCTATCGAGGTCAAGCTGCTCCGTGATGACGGCCTGCACGCGGCCCATCTGAGGATAGGCGTCCGTCTCCCATTTCACTGGTTTGAGGTACAAGCCCTTAGCATGACCCAGCGTCTGCTGCAAATAGGCAACGACATCACTGAGGGCGGTGCGTTCAGCCTCGACGTCTCCGGGCGAAGCGACAAAGATGCGAACTTGGGTGACAGAGCGCGGCATAGCTAAGCCTGAGGATGGATGATAGGCTACGGAGTGCTGGCAGATGATAGATCATAACTTCGCCTGGATGCAACTGCAGCCCCTCGCGGCATGCGACCCAGACGCGGTCAACCACCCTCTGAGGCAACTCGGCTTCTCCTTCACCGCGCTTCGCCCTATACTCGCAGCACGCTCGTCCACCAAGCTTTATGCCTCATGCGCTGGTTCGCCCTCGGCCTTTTGCTCTGCCTCACACCCCCACCGCTTGCCTTCGCGCAAGACACACCGCCCACCTCCGCCGACATCATCGCATCCGCACCCGATGACGCGTGGCGTACGCTGGATCCATCCAACACAGTGTACCTGCGCCTACCGGATGGCGGAGTCGTCATCGAACTTGCCCCGCGCTTTGCGCCAGCGCACGTTGCCAACATCAAGGCGATGGTACAGCAAGGCTTCTTCGACGACGGCCGCGTGATCCGCTCGCAGGACAACTACGTGGCGCAGTGGGCCACACGTGCCTTTCCCGATGACGTCGAGGAGCCTGCGATCCTGACCACACCGCTGGATCGTGAGTTTGAGGTCAACGCGACGGATCAGCCGTTCGCTGCCCTCCCCGATGCGGATGCCTACGCCCCAGAAGCAGGGTTTGTCGATGGATTTGCCGCCGCGCGCGAGTCAGAGACCAGCACCATGTGGATGACGCACTGCTACGGCGTCGTGGGCGTGGGCCGCAGCACCGACCCCGACTCGGGCAACGGCAGCCAACTCTATGCAGTTACCGGCCACGCGCCGCGCCACCTCGACCGTAACATGACGATGATTGGCCGCGTGGTTGCCGGAATGGAGCACCTCTCCACGCTGCCGCGCGGCACGGGGCGGCTGGGCTTCTACGAGACGCCGGAGGAGCAAGCGATTATCAGCAGCGCACACGTCGGAAACGACCTCGCCCCCGACGCACGGCTCCAGATCGAAGTGATGCGCACCGACTCCCAGGCCTTCCGAGACTACGTCATGGCTCGCCGCTCACGCACCGAAGCGTTCTTCGTCCGCCCCGCGGGCGGAATCGACGTGTGCAACATCAGCGTCCCCACACGCCCCCGCAGTGACTGAACAAATCCTTCCGCTGACGTAAAAACGGGCGGTTCAACCTGATTCCCGACGGCTATGGCAACGACGCGCTCGCCCAAACGCACATCGCTTCGCATAATCGAGCAACTCGAAGACGACGTCACGTACGAGGATATGCTCTACGCGCTCTACGTCTTCCAGAAGGTCGAGCGTGGACTTGAGGACGTGCGCGAGCGACGCACGATTTCCCACAAGGATGTACGGCGTGAGTTTGCGCAATGGCTCTCGTAACGTGGTCGGCCGCGGCCCGGAAAGACCTGGCACGCAAACTCGCCCGGCGACGCCGAGCACTGGTCACACGGCGAGGGCTTCGTTGGGCACCTCCTCGTCGTCGAGGCGGCTGGTGGCGATGTTGCCTTGGTCTACGTTCAGGATGAGGCGCGCGCTGCGGTCGTACGTGACGTAGTTCCACGCCCAGTTGACGAACACATTGACGCGGTTGCGGAAGCCGATCAGCATGAACAGGTGGAGCGCCAGCCAAGCCATCCACGCCAGGATACCCTTCACCTTGATGCCACCGCGCAGCTCGGCGATGGCGGCGTTGCGGCCGATGGTAGCCATCGTGCCCTTGTCCACATAGTGGAAGCGGTTGGTCGGTTTGTCCTGGGCTACACGCTGGAGCTGCTTAGCCAGGTACTTGCCCTGCTGCTGCGCCACCGACGCCAACTGTGGGTACAGCTCGCCCTGCTCGTCCGTGGCACCCGCCATGTCGCCGAGGACATAGACGTTGGGGCGACCGGGGATGCGCAGGTGGTCATCGACCACGATGCGGCCGCCGCGCGTCTGCTCCAGACCGAGCGTTTTGGCCAGCGGATTCACCGTGACCCCCGCCGCCCAGATGAGCGTGTAGGCGGGCATCGACGTGCCGTCGTCGAACACGATGTGGTCGCCTGCGACTTCGGTGACCAGCCGCCCGAACATCATCTTGACGCCGCGCTTGTCTAGCACGCGCTTGGTGTAGCGGCGCAGCGACTCGTCGTAGTGATCCAGCGGCAGCTCGCTCCGGTCGATGAGTGTGACCGTCGCTTCGTCGATGGGCAGGTTCGGATAGTCCTTGCGGAGCACGAGGTCGAACAGCTCCATCAGCGCGCCCGCCATCTCCACCCCAGTCGGCCCAGCGCCTACGATGACGAAGTTGAGGATGCCGTCTTCGATGAGGTCGGGGCGGTAGCTGGCCTGCTCGAACTTGCGGATGATGTGGCTGCGCAGGTTGATCGAGTCGGCGAGGCTCTTGAGCGGGAAGCTGTTCTCCTCGGCACCCGGCACGCCGAAGTACGTGGTGGAGGCGCCCACGGCCAGCACGAGGTGATCGTAGCTGATGCGCGCGCCGTTTTCCAGCTGTACATGCTTGGCGTCGAAGTCCACGCTCGACACGGTGCCGAGGCGGAATTCGGTGTTGTCTTGCCCGTGGAATACGCCGCGCACCGCGTGCGCAATCTCCTCAGGCTCTAGCCCAGCCGTGGCCACTTGGTACATCAGCGGCTGGAACGTGTGGTAGTTGTTGCGATCTATAATCCAAACATCGACATCGAGCTTCCGGAGCTGACGGGCGAGCGTGAGCCCAGCGAAGCCGGCGCCGACGATGACGATGCGGGGGGCAGTGGACGTAGCCATATATGTAGAATGGAAGGGTGTTCAGGACGTTGAACTGCAATTGTAACAGGCGTGCTCGTTTGTAGATGCAAATGAGGTTCCCATGTGGTGACGAGAAGCGCTTTTGCCATCAAATCTTCACGGACACAAGCACAGCACCTTCGCCACACATTTGCGACAACTGTAATAGCTGTCTTCCGTTGAGGCGTTAAGTGAATGCGCGGCGTGGTCCATGCGTTTTTCGACCGTTGTTGTACCTCATCTTAGCTAGCCTCCATGAATTCTCCGGCTACTCTGGCTCGCACCCTGCTGAGCCTCGTCCTCATTTTCCTAATCACCCTGCCTTCTTTCGCGCAGGACCGCCAGCGCCAAGGTCGTGAAGGCCGCGAGCGCCCCACCGGGCCGATGCTGATCGGCCGCGTGATCGACGCCAGCGCCGAGACGCCGCTGCCCGGCGTCAACGTGATCGCCGTCAATCAAGCCGACTCCACGCAGCGCTATGGCAACGTCACCAACGCGCGCGGCGTCTTCCGCGTCGATATTCCGAACCCGGGCACCTACACCGTGCGCATCAGCTTCGTGGGCTACCTCACGCAAGAGCAGACGCATACCGTGGCCGAGGCGCCCGTCCGCGTGGGGCAGATCCTGCTCGAAGAAGACGTGGTGGCGATGGATGAGCTGCGCGTGGAGGCCGTGCAAGACCGCGTCATCATCCGTGGCGACACGACCGAGTATAACGCCGAGGCCTACAAGGTCAACCCGGATGCCACCGCCGAGGACCTGATCGCGAAGATGCCGGGCGTGGTGATTGAGAACGGCGAGGTGCAGGCCGAGGGCGAGCAGGTACAGCGCGTGCTCGTGGACGGCCGCGAGTTCTTCGGCACCGACCCGTCGGCGGCGCTGCGCAACCTGCCTGCCGAGACCATCGACCGCATCCAGGTCTTCGACCGCATGAGCGACCAAGCGCAGTTCACGGGCTTCGACGACGGCAACACCGAGAAGACCATCAACATCGTCACGCAGTCGGGCCGCAGCAACGGGCAGTTCGGCAAGCTCTACGGCGGCTACGGATCCGAGGAGCGCTACATCACGGGCGGCAACGTCAACCTGTTCGACGACGACAGGCGCATCTCCATCATCGGGCTGAGCAACAACGTCAACCAGCAGAACTTCGCGATGCAGGACATCCTGGGCGTGGTGGGGCAGACGGGACGCGGCGGCTTCGGCGGCGGCGCAGGCATCCGGCGCGGCGGCGGCGGCAACCGAGGCGGCGGCGGGCGTCCGCAAGGCGGCTTCGGGCGCGACCGCGGGCGCACAGGCGACCCCGGCAACTTCCTCATCGGCGGGCAAAACGGCGTCAACACGACGACCTCTGTGGGCCTCAACTACACGGACAACTGGGGCAGCAACACCGAGGTCTCGGGCAGCTACTTCTTCAACCTCACGAAGAATACGACCATCGAAAACCTCGACCGCGAATACCTACTCACGGGCGACGCCGTGCAGCTCTACAACGAGAGCAACAACGCCGAGAGCGACAACTACAACCACCGCTTCAACATGCGACTGGAGCACACGCTCGGCGAGCGCGATGAGCTCGTGTTCACGCCGCGCGTCAGCTTCCAGAACAACAACGCCACGAGCATCCTCGCCGGGTCGAACCTGCTGGGCGGCACGCAGCTGCTGAGCACGACGGACAACGACTTCCTCTCCGACAACGCGGGCTACACCGCGACGAGCAGCCTGCTGTGGCGCCACCGCTTTGCCAAGCAGGGTCGCACCGTCTCCACCAACCTCACGCTCGGCCTCAACGACCGCGACGGCGACAGCGACCTCTACGCCGCCATCCTCTACGATGACGACGACGCGCTCGACCAGATCACCGACCAGCAGACCATCAACACGCAGCGCGGCCTCACGCTCAGCGGCAGCCTCAACTACACCGAGCCCATCGGCGAGCGCGGGCAGCTGCAGCTCAACTACCGCCCGTCGATCTCGAACAGCGACGCCGACCGCACGACCAACCTACTGGACGAGCGCACGGGCATCTACTCGATCCTCGACCCCGTCCTCTCCAGCCAATTCGACAGCGAGACGCTCCAGAACCGCGGCGGCATCAGCTACCGCATGAACCGGGGCACGCTGAGCTGGTCGGTGGGTGTCGATGCGCAGCAGACCGACCTCACGGGCGACCAGGTCTTCCCGTTTGCCTTCGACGTGAACCGCTCGTTCTTCGACGTGCTGCCCGAGGCCTCATTCACCATTCGGCAGTCGCGCACGAGCAACCTGCGCATCAACTACCGCACGTCCACCAACACGCCCTCGATTGCGCAGCTTCAGCCCGTCATCGACAACACCAACCCGCTGCAGCTCACCAGCGGCAACCCCGATCTGTCGCAGAGCTACTCGCACTCGCTCTTCGCCCGCTACCGCCGCACCGACCGCGCGAAAGGCCGCGTCTTCTTCGGCCTCATCGCGCTGACCCAGACGCAGGACTACATCGGCAGCGAGTCGACGATTGCGTTGCAGGACCAGCCGCTGGACCAGGGCCTCACGCTGCAGCAGGGTGCGCAGTACACGCGGCCCGTGAACATGGATGGCTACTGGAGCGCCCGCTCGTTTGCCGTCTTCGGGAGCCCGCTGGATGTGATCAAGAGCAACCTGAATGTGAACGGCGGCTACACCTATGCCCGCACGCCCGGCCTCATCAACAGCGTGGAGAACATCTCGGATGTCCACACGATTCGGACGGGCCTGAGCATCGGCAGCAACATCAGTGAGCGCGTCGATTTCAGCCTGCGCTACAACCTGAACCTGAGCCGCGTGAGCAACTCGGTCTTCCCCGAGCTGGACGCCGACTACGCGCAGCATCAGCCTAGCGCGCAGGTCACGATCCTGCCGGGCGGCAACTGGCTCCTGGAGAGCAGCTTCTCGGCCCTCGCCTTCTCCGGCCTCGGCGACGACTTCGACCAGACCAGCCTGCTCTGGAGCGCGGGCTTCGGCTACAAATTCCTCCAGGCCAACAGCGGCGAGATCAAGCTCGTCGTCTCCGACATCCTGAACCAAGCCACCAACATCACGCGCACCGTCAACGAGCTCTACATCGAAGACAACCTCTCGAACGTGCTGGGCCGCTACCTGCTGCTCAACTTCACCTACACGCTCCGCAACTATCGGTGAGCGCGGTTAGGGGTTTGGACGGCCTGCGGCCTTTCGGGATTGGGCATGCCGATGGCATCGCGAGGCACACCCTTGAGTGCGGGCGCCTGACGGAGCGCTGCAAGGAGCCCCTCGGCATCGTCAGTGCTGAGGATAATGGATGAGCCCTTGGCGCGGTCGATGCGGACTGATGCACCCCCAGCCACCACATACGCTGTGCCTTCGGGGGTAATGCGAATGCCCAGGCCCGAGAGGACGCTGTGTGTGGCGGCCTCAACGGCGGTGACCTGGTCGAGGGGAAGCTGCTTCTTGAGTAGACCAGGACCGAAATGCCAGCGCACGGCCTCGCCATCAACGGCGACGGTGAGCGAAGACATCAGGGCAATCAGCAGACCGACGAGCAGAAACGTACCCGCCATGATCCCAGTGCCAATGTTGAGCGAGCCCGCAATGATCGTGAGCAGGCCGGGCACGATCAGCGTCACGCTGATGGCACGCATCAGCCAGCCAGTCTGCTTATGATGATACGTTTTCATCGGTTGTCAGCCTTGCGAATCGAGTACCGAACAGCGCGCAGCGCGCCCGAGCCGCCAGCCCCGAAGCTCACGTCTTCTGCTTCTTCTTCTTGGCGGCCGGGAAGAGGATATTGTTGAGGATGAGGCGGTAGCCTGGCGAGTTCTTGTGCAAGCTCAGGTCCGTCTCGGGGTCGCCCACGAAGTGCTGATAGTCCTCGGGGTCGTGACCGCCGTAGAAGGTGAAGAAGCCCTGACCGTACGGTGCGTGCAGGTAGCGCACCTCGTCGCGGCCCGGCGCCTCGGCCAAGATGACCACGTTGGGCTTGATCACCTTCTTGCGGAAGTTGGTCGTCTGCCCCACGAAGCCCTTGACGGTGGCCACGTGGTTTTGCGTGAGCATGGTGGGCACCGGATCCCACTTGGCGCTGAAGTCGAACAGCGTGAAGTAATCGACGGCGGGGTTGGCGAGTTGCGGGGGCGGCGCGCCGCTGTCGATGTCGGAGTACTCGTAGACCTGCGCGCGAAACTCAGGGCGGAAGTTCTCGAAGGCCAGCGTCTGGCTGAAGTCGAGCTTGCTCAGCGCGTCCGGGTCGATGGGGTCGCCGTCGTACTCGGGCGGTACGATGTCGGTGTTCTGCGCGGCCAGGGCGATGTCGAACGTGTCCGTGCCGGAGCACATCGAGAAGAGGAAGCCGCCTTGCAGCAGGTAGTCGCGGATGGTTTTCACCACCGCCAGCTTGAGCTCGCTGACTTTGCGGAAGCCGTGCTTGCGCGCCGACGCCTCCAGCGTGCGCTGCTGCTCGATGTACCAGGGCTGGTTGCGGTAGATGATGAACTTGCCGTACTGCCCGGTGAAGTCCTCGTGGTGCATGTGCAGCCAGTCGTAGTTGCTGAGCTCGCCCGCCAGCACCTCGTCGTCGTAGATCATATCGTACGGCACCTCGGCGTAGGTCATGGCGATGAGGACGGCGTCGTCCCACGGCATGGTCTGGCTCGGCGCGTACACGGCGATGCGCGGCGCCTTCTCCAGGCGCACCACGTCCATGTTCTGCGCATCGCTCTGCACCTCGCTCAGGATGTTATCGGCCTGGGTGGCGCTCAGCGTTTCGTAGTAGACGCCGCGTACGCGCAGCTCGTTTTCCAACCCCTGAAAGTTGGAAAAGAGGAATGAGCCGCCGCGATAGTTCAGCAGCCAGTCCAGGTCGATGCCCTGCTCCAGCGTCCAGAACGCGACGCCGTAGGCCTTGATGTGGTCGGACTGCCGGGCGTCCATCGGCACAAGGATGTCCTGCGCTGTGGCGGGCAGGCAAAACAGGGCCGCGAAAAGGAAGGCAAGGAAACGACGCATGGATTCAGTCGAGGGTCAAGGAGTCAGGCTCCGTCGCCGCGTAGCGTGCGGAGCTTGGCGCGCACGTCGGGGATGAGGAGCGAGCCGGGGTAGGTGTTGAGCAGGGTCGTCAAGACAGCGATGGCGTCATCGGGACGGCCCAGGTCGTCGGCGAGGAGGTTGGCGCGGGCGAAGAGGCTGCGGTCGGCGAGGTAGCTCTGCGGGTACATCAGCACGATCTCGCCGAAGGCTTGGTGCGCAGCGTCGGCGTCGCCCTGTTGGCGCAGCAGGTTGGCGCGCAGGAAGCGCAGGTCGTCGTCGATGGGGTGGCCGCCCGCCCGGGGCATGAGCGCCTCGGCGGCTGTCAGCGCGGCATCGGGGCGCTGCTGGCGGTTGAGCAACTCGACGGCGGCGTAGGCTTGCAGCATGGCGCTGAGCGAGTCCGGCCCTCGGTTCTCACTCAGCAGCAGCTTGAGCGTGATGGCGTCGTTGGCGATGTCGGTGCTGGTGTTCTCGTCGATGGCCGAGGCGATGGTGCTGGCCGCGTCGAACTCGCCCTTGAAGTAGTGCAGGTAGGCCAGCTCTAGCCGCGCCTGCTCGGCCAGCTCGCCGATGCGCAGCTCGTCCTCCACGCGCCCGAAGCGGATGCGTGCCTGCTCCAGATCGCCCCGGACGAGCGCGATCTCGCCCAGCTCGAAGGCGGCCTGCTCGGCGGCGCTGCTGGACGGGTAGCGGGCGATGACTTCGTTGAGCGTGGCCTCGGCAGCGCCCAGGTCGCGGAAGACGCTTTGCTGCAAGTCCCCGATCTGGCGGAGCGCGTCGGGGTAGAGCGGATGGTTAGGATGACGCTGCAGGAAGTCGCGGTAGCTCTCCAGCGCCTGCTCGTAGTTGGGCGCGGGGATGCGGTTGGCGGCGGCATCGTACGCCTGCTCGTTCACATCCTCGGCCCGGCGCTCGTGCATCTGCGCGATGCCGAAGCGTACCTCCGGGGCCAACGCAGTGGTGGGGTAGCGCGTCAGGATCTCGGTGTAAGCCTCCAGCGCGGTGTCGAACGCGTCGGCGGCGGCTACGCCCTTGGCGAAGTTGAGCAGGATGCGCCCCTCCGCCTGCTGCAGCCGGTCCAGCGCAAGGTACGTGTTGAACGCGTCAGGGTAGCGCTGCGCCTCCATGTACATCCAGCCCAGCAGCTCGCGGTAGGCGTGGTTCATCGGCGCCTCGCGGATGCGGCGCTCAGCCAGGTCGATGCCCGTATTGAGGGCTTCCGCATTGTCAATCAGCGATGACAGCCGCGCGCGCACAAAGCCCAGCTGCCGCTCGTTCTCGCTGATGAGGGCGAGGTATTCGGTGAGCGCCTTCTCGAACTGCCCGGTGAGCCCATACATGTACGCCAGATCGTTCTGGAAGAGCGCCATGTTGCCTGTGGCTTCGCGGCCTTGCTCTAGGATCTCGATGCCCTTGTCGAACAGGCGCAGCTCGCGCAGCGAGATGAACACGACGCGGTAGACGTTGCGGTTCTCTGGGTTGGTGGCGATGGCAGTCTGCCACGTGTCGAAGGCGCCCATCTCGTCGCCCTTGAGGTAGAGCAGGCGGGCCTTGTCGGCCAGGCCCAGCGCATTGGGCATGCGGGCCAGCTGCTGATCGACCAGGGCCAGAGCGTCGTCGTAGCGCTTGATGCTCTCGTACGCTTCCTTGAGGCGCTCGAAGAAGACGTTCGACTGCGGGCTGGCGCGGTGCAAGTCCTCCAGAATGGTGATGGCGCGTTCGTACTGCGCGGCGCGAAGGTACGACTCGGCCAGCTGGTAGCGCGCCACCAGCGTGCTGTCCTCAGACTGCGCCTGCACCGTGGGCGTGGGCGCCACCAGCAGCATTGCCATTGCCAGACCAAAAATCACTTGCCGCATACGTTTCGCTGTTGGTTGGTGGCCGTCTGGTATTGCCACGGGTTGCGTGAGGTTTCGAGTGGCGTGCAGGATGTGTGAAGCAGCCGTCACGATGTCCTTATTTTCAGATCGCGCTTTTGTCAGGATTCTAGGATTCTCCCATTGACGCGCCGAGGACCAGTGCCCAAGTTGTGGCGCTACTCCTCGCCTGCCCGTACTTCACACATGCCCTCCAACGCCACGCCGACCGCCCTTAGTATCCTGGGGGCTACGGGCTCTATCGGCACGCAAACGCTCGACATCGTGCGGCTCTTTCCCGATCGGCTCTCGGTCAAGGTGCTGACGGGCGGCCGCAACGTGGACCTGCTGCGCGAGCAAGCGCTGGAGTTCCAGCCCGAGCTAGTCGTCGTCGGCACTGAAGCAGGCTATCACGCGCTGTGCGAGGCACTGGCCGGGACGCCTACCGAAGTGGCATGGGGCGATGCCGCGCTCGTCAGCGCCGCCACGTGGGCAGGCGTAGATACCGTGGTGGCTGCGCTCGTCGGCTTCGTGGGGTTGCAGCCCGTGATGGCCGCGCTCGCCGCCGACCGCACCGTGGCGCTTGCCAACAAGGAGACGATGGTGGTGGCAGGCGCGCTCATGCGGGCCGAGTTGGCCAAGGGGCGCGGCACCATCGTGCCCGTAGACAGCGAGCACTCGGCCATCTTCCAGTGCCTCGTCGGCGAGCCGCCGGAATCGGTGGAGCAGTTGATCCTCACCGCCTCGGGCGGACCGTTCCGCACGCGCCCCGCCGAGACGTTCGACCAGATCACCAAGGCCGAGGCGCTCAACCACCCCAACTGGTCGATGGGCGCCAAGATCACCATCGACTCGGCCACGATGATGAACAAGGGGCTCGAAGTGATCGAGGCGCGGTGGATGTTCGACGTCCCCGTGGATCGCATCGACGTGCTCGTGCATCCGCAGTCGATCATCCACTCGATGGTCGCCTTCGCCGACGGCTCCACGAAGGCGCAGCTCGGCGTGCCCGACATGCGCGTGCCCATCCAGTACGCCCTCAGCTACCCCGACCGCTGGACGGCGCCGCACCCGCGCATCGACTGGCGCGACCTGGCGTGCCTCGACTTCGAGCAGCCCGACCTCGTACGCTTTCCCTGCCTGAGACTCGCGTTTGAGGCGCTAGCATCCGGCGGCACAGCGCCAGCGGTGCTCAACGCCGCCAACGAGGTGGCCGTGCAGCGCTTCCTCGAAGAGGACCTCCGGTTCGTCGAAATCCCGCGGTTGATCGAAGCAGCCGTGGAGGCGCTGGCACAATCCGTGCAACCTTCGCTCGTTGATCTCGTGGAGGCGGACACGGCCGCGCGACGGTGGGCACAGGAACACCGTTTGCGCACGACCCATTGAACCGCGCTCCACCGTCGCCGCGCAGGTGACGTCCGAACCCACAGCGTATAACCGCACGGTATTGCCCGCACCACGGGTCCACGTGCGTCTTCATATTATGGAACTGATTGTTGAAATTGCATCCTACGTGTTTTGGGTGCTGGTGGCGATTACGCTGCTGGTGTTCGTCCACGAGATGGGGCACTTCCTCACCGCCAAGCTCTTTGGCATGCGCGTAGAGCGCTTCTCGGTGGGCTTCCCACCTAAGATCGTGGGCAAGCAGATTGGCGAGACCGAATACGTGATCGGCGCGACCCCGCTGGGCGGCTACGTCAAGATCTCGGGGATGGTGGACGAGAGCATGGACACCGACATGATGGAGTCCGAACCGGAGCCGTGGGAGTTCCGATCGAAACCGGTCTGGCAGCGCATCGTCGTCATCACCGCGGGCGTTATCTTCAACGTGATCCTGGCCGCCTTCATCTTCGCGGGACTCAAGGCTACGTACGGCGAAAACTACATCCCCGCCGAGAACATCCAGGAGGTGTACGTCTCGGAAGGCTCGCTGGCGCACCAGATGGGCCTGCGCACGGGCGACCGCATCGTGGCCGTCAGCGGCAACCCGATTGAGCGCTACAACGATATCCTCGACATCGGCGCACTCCTGGCCGACCCGATGACGCTCACCGTGGAGCGCGACGGCAAGGAGCAGACGTTTGAGGGGCCGGACGACATCATGACGCAGCTGAAGCGGTCCGAAGGCTCGCTCGGCATCCACGTAGAGCCGACGGTGGTGGGCGCTGTGGTGGACGATGGCGCGGCGGCCGAAGTGGGTATCGTCCCTGCAGATCGCATCGTGGCTATCGATGGCGAGGAGGTGCGCTTCTGGAACCAGATGACCGAGCGCATCCAGAACGTAGACGCCAACGGCCAGCTCAGCCTGCGCTTCGAGCGGCCCGACAGCCTTGTGGGTACACAGGACGAGGCGATTGCGCTGCCGCCGCCCGTCGGTCGCGGCGTCAATGGGTCGATCTACGAAGTCGCCGTGGCGCCGCAGTACAACGAGGCCGAGGAGCGCTACATGATCGGCGTGGGCGGAGCGACGAGCGAGATGCTGTTCCACGTCTTCGGCGTTCGCCACAAGGACTACGGCATCGGCGAGGCGATGGTCTCGGGCGTGGAGGACACGTGGAGCAACTCGGTCGCCATCGTGACGAGCCTCAAGCGCGTCGTCTCAGGCCGCGACAACTTCCGCGAGAATGTGGGCGGCCCGGTCGCCATCGCCAAGGTGACCAAGGAAGCCGCCGACGCGGGTGCGCCCGTCTTCTGGCGCATCGTGGCGCTGCTCTCCATCACGCTCGCCATTATGAACATCCTGCCCATCCCCGCCCTCGACGGCGGCCACCTGATGTTCTTGATCTACGAAGGCATCACCCGTCGCGAGCCGTCGCTGCGCGTCCGCATGGTAATGCAGCAAGTGGGCATGGTGCTCCTGCTGGTGCTGATGGTCTTCCTCGTATTCAATGACATCCTGCGGTTCTGACCATCCACGCTTCTACGTGAAGCTCGCGTGAATCGCGTAAAGACGGAAACGTTGGAGTAGACTACAGGGCGTAGAAGGCCACCGAACCATCGCCTCCGTCCCATGACACGCAGCCAGATTGCGCAGACCGTCGGCATCGGCAAAGAGACCGTACGCTACTACGAGCAGCGCGGCCTGCTGCCGGATGTCGTGCGCTCTAGCAGCGACTATCGCCTCTACGGCGATGCCGATGTGCGGCGCCTCCGCTTCATCCAGCACGCCAAGACGTTGGGCTTCACGCTCCGCGAAATCAAGGACCTGCTCGACCTCCGCGCCACCTCCGACGCCGACCGCCAGCAGGTGCGCGACCGGGCGCAGCAGAAGCTCGACGAGGTCAACGCCAAGCTGCGCCACCTGACGCAGATGCGCGACACCCTTGCCGACCTCGTCAACGCCTGCGACGGCCACGGCGCGCTCGACGGCTGCCCGATCATCGAGGCGATGGAAACGCCAACTTGTCACTGACCCCAAACGCTCCACAGTCCCATGACGACCGAAACCCTCTCCATCTCCGGCATGAGCTGCAGCCACTGCGTCCGCGCCGTCGAGTCCGCTCTGAACGCCCTGGACGGCGTCACCGCCGAGACCGTCAACCTTGCCGACGGCACCGCCCGCGTCACCTACGACGACGCCCAAACGCCCCGCGCCAACCTCGTAGCCGCCGTCGAAGAAGAAGGCTACATGGTGACGAGCTGAAGCCACACGCCTTAGCAACAACTACCGAGGGACCGCGAGCCGCCAACGTCGAGAGCGCGAAGCACACCGCAGGTAAATCTCGCACTTGGTCGTCCTGCAATCCTCGGACGGGGGAGATCCCTCGGCTTCGCTCGGGATGACAAGGTTATGGAGCGCGCTGTACTCCTAATTGTCAGAACGGGTACAAGGCGCAACAGCGAAACGAGCGGATGCGAGCCGCCAACGTCGATCTCGTGGCCAGGGTGCGCTGGGAAGAGCGGACGAGCAGCGTTCAGCTAGCGAGCAACGACAGCACGCGGCATAGCGATGCCGCCAACTATCCGGCTCGCTAGGTGCGGATCTGCGCGTGGGAACGTCCGCCGCGGCCCCAAAAAATCAGACACGCGAGATCGACAAGCCTTTTGGGTTCGTTTTTGGGCTCAAAAATGAACGTCCAGCCAACCGAAGGCGAGTACGCCTTCCGTAGCACAACCATCGTTGTGAGCACACCTGAATCAACGTTCTCCACCACCACCCTCCCCGTCCTCGGCATGACGTGCGCCGCCTGCGTACGCCGGGTGGAGCGCGCCGTGCTCAAGGTGCCCGGCGTAGACGCCGCCCACGTCAACCTCGCCACCGAGCGTGCTCAGGTCCGCTACCAGGCTGACGAGACCGACCACGCCCACATCGCCACCGCCATCGAGAAGGCGGGCTACGACGTCATCCAAGCCGACGCCGACGCGCTGGACGACGCCGAGGCCGCAGCGCGCGAGGCCGAGCGCACACGCCTGCGCCAACGCCTCGCCTGGGCGGTAGGCCTGACGCTGCCGCTGTTCGTGCTTGAGATGGGCGGCATGATGGTGCCTGCGTTCCGCGCGGCGCTGCTCGACCTCGCGCCCGCGTCGGCGTGGCACCTCGTCGCCTTTGCGCTGGCCACGGCCGTGCAGTTCGGGCCGGGCTGGGCGTTTATGGTGAGCGGATGGCGTGCGGCGCGCATGGGCAGCCCGGATATGAACACGCTGGTCTTGCTCGGCACCAGCGCCGCGTACGGCTACTCGGTTGCGGCTACGTTCGTGCCGTCGGTGCTGCCCGTGGGCGCGGTGCAGGTGTACTACGAGGCCGCTGCCGTCATCATCACGCTCGTGCTGGTGGGCAAGTACCTGGAGGCGGTGGCCAAGGGCCGGACGAGCGCAGCCATCCGCCAGCTGATGACCCTGCAAGCCAAGACCGCCACCGTCTGGCGCGGCGACACCACCACCAGCGTCCCCATCGACGCGGTCCTGCCCGGCGACCGCGTGCTCGTGCGTCCGGGCGAGCGCATCCCGGTCGATGGCCACGTGACAGAGGGCACCTCCTTTGTGGACGAGGCCATGCTCTCAGGCGAGCCGATCCCGGTGGCGAAGGTCGTGGGCGATGTTGTGACGGGCGGCACGGTGAACCAGAGCGGCGCGCTCACGGTGGAGGCTACGCACGTGGGGCGCGACACGATGCTGGCGCAGATCATCCGCATGGTGGAGGCCGCCCAGCAGAGCAAGCCGCCCATCCAGGCCGTTGCCGACCGGGTGGTAGCCGTATTCGTGCCCGTGGTGCTGGTGCTGGCGCTGCTCACGTTCGGCGCGTGGCTGCTCGCCGGCCCCAGCCCACCGCTGACGTACGCGCTCGTGGCCGCCGTCTCGGTGCTCATCATCGCCTGTCCGTGCGCGATGGGGCTGGCCACGCCCACGTCGATCATGGTCGCTTCGGGACGCGCCGCCGCACAGGGCGTGCTGTTCCGCCGCGGCGAGGCGCTGCAGCACCTCAGCGACGTCGATGTCATCGCGTTTGACAAGACGGGGACGCTCACCGAAGGCCGACCCGCGCTCACCGCTGTGCATCCTGTCACAGGCTGGGCGGAGGACGACGTACTTCGTCTGGTCGCGGCTGTCGAGCGCGCCTCTGAACACCCGATCGCCCGCGCGCTGGTGGCAGCGACAGAGGCGCGGGGTGCGGACATCCCGACAGCATCCGACGTCGAGGCGGTGCCCGGCCACGGCGTATCAGGCGTGGTTGAGGGGCAGCGTGTTCTCGTCGGCGCGGCGCGGTATGTCTACCAGTACGCCAGCCCGTCCTCTGCGCTCGACGCAGCCAGCACGGCGCTCACCAAGGCGGCCCAGACGGTCGTGTTCGTCGCCGTCGATGGCGTGGCGGTGGCGGTGCTCGGCGTCTCCGACCCGGTGCGCCCCAGCACGGCCGCTGCCCTGCGCCACCTCCGCGCCCAAGGCCTCCGCCTCGTCATGATTACCGGCGACAATCGCCACACCGCCGACGCCTTGGCGGCTGACCTCGCCCTCGACGACGTGCACGCCGACACGCTCCCGGGCGACAAAGCCCACGTCATCGCTGCGCTCCAAGCCGAGGGCCAGCGCGTGGCGTTTGTGGGCGACGGGCTGAACGACGCGCCTGCCCTGGCGCAAGCCGATGTAGGCATCGCGATGGGCGGCGGCACCGACGTGGCAATCGAATCCGCCGACGTCGTGCTCATGCACAGCGACGTGCAGCGCCTCGTTGATGCGCACCGCATCGCCCGCGCCACGCTGCGCAACATCAAGCAAAACCTGTTCTGGGCGTTCGGCTACAACACGGTGCTCATCCCCGTGGCCGCGGGCGTGCTGTACCCGGCGCTGGGCCTCCTGCTTTCGCCTATGCTTGCAGCGGGCGCAATGGGCCTATCCAGCCTCTTCGTCCTTGGCAACGCGCTACGGCTTCGCCAGCAATAGGCGACGGCTTACCGCAGCAGCGTGATGGTCAGGCTCTGGCTGAAGCCCCCGGTGGTAAGACGAGCGATGTAGAGGCCGTTGGGTAGCGCCTCGGGCTGCCAGACCGCCGTGTGTGATCCCGCTGTCTGCATACCCTCGGCTAAGGTGGCCACGGGGCGACCGAGCAGATCGTAGACGGTGAGGGTGACGGCTTCCGGCTGATCAAGGTCGTAGCGCAGCGTCGTTTGGGCTTGGAACGGGTTGGGGTACGCATTGCTGAGGCGCACCGTGGTGGGCAGGTCCTCGCGCTCATTCGCCACGTTCGTGCCGCCGCTGTACGTAACCACCAGCGCCGGACGGGTACTTTCAGTCGCATTCTCGCGGCTGTTGAAGCGTTTGGCTGTGCTCGTAATGCTCTCGTTGCCGATCACAATCCAGCCGAAGTTCTGGTCGGGCGCATCGAGCCACGCCTGCACGTCGGCCACCAATGCGGCGGTGCTGGCCCAGGTGTAGCGGCCGTTACCAGCCACGCTGAGGGTGGCACTGGCGGTGCTCGCAAAGTCGCCGCCTTGCGTGGACCAGTTGGCTTCGTCAAAGCGGGCGTGCTGCCACGTGGCGTCGGTGCCCTGTGGCATGGCGCCCTGCCCCTCTTGGCCCGACGCATCGGAGGAGCCCTCGCCCCATCGGGCCGATACGCGATGCAGCGCCGTCGGCATGCCGCCCGAGATCGTCTTGCTCACGGTGAGCTCCAGGCTGACGCCCTCGATGGTGGCGCCTGCGGGTATGTTTCCGGCGATGTCGAACTGGATCAGGGCGCGGCGTACGCCACGGCGGGCGGTGTTGCCCGCAAACAGGTGATCGCCCGACCCGTTGCTGCGCAGCGCGGTGGCACTAGAGGCCTCGAAGAGTGTGTTGTCTTGAGCGGCGGGCAGCGTGACGGTGGTCTGTGCAAACGCCGAGGGCGCCATCAGCAGAAGGACGAGGCACGTGGAGAAGCAAAGTCGCATGAGCGGTACAGTCTGAGTCGGTGAACACCTGCAGGTGGGATGTCTTGGGCGCAGGCATGTTACGAGGGCAAGCACGTCCCTACAGTACATATCTACGCACGAAGGCACAGCATCCCCAAGAGATCCGTAAAAAACTTGTCTAAACCGCCCCGTGGGCCGTATCGTTACGCCACTGCCCCCGCTTCACCCTGCCCGTTTCATCTCCCATCGTCCGCAGGCATGTTGCGTCTCGTGCCCCAGCTGCTGGGGCTGCTCGTACTCACGGTGACCGCCCCCGCTGCCGCGCAGCCCGACGAAGCGCTGCGGTTTGCGCACTACGGCGTGGCCGAGGGCCTGTCGCACCCTTCCGTCACGCACGTGCACCGCGATGGGCGCGGCTACGTGTGGGTGAGCACGATGGATGGGCTTAACCGCTTCGACGGCCTCCGCTTCGAGACGTTCTACGCAGATCCCAGCGACTCCACCGCCCTCGCCGACAATGTGGTGCACGGCATGGTGGAAGACGAAGACGGCATGCTGTGGATCGGCACGCGCAACGGAGGCGTGAGCCGCTACGACTGGCGGACACACACATTTACCAGCTTCCAAGCTGACCCTGCCGACCCGTACGCGCTGCCGCACAACAACATCTCGGCACTGCATCTGGATGCTCAAGGCTACCTGTGGATTGGCACGGAGGGCGGCGCCTGCGTCTTCGATCGCGCCACCGCGCGCTGTCACCGCATCCAGTTTCAGGGCGACGACCGCCTGGACACGGGCTATATCACGGCCCTCTTCGAAGCGTCTGACGGGCAGGCCTGGGCAGGCAGCATCAGCGGACTCTACCGCATCAACACCGCACCGATGTACCGCTCCCTCGCGGCTGGCGATGACGCTGACACCGTGCCCGTGTCGGCGCGGGCCGTGTCGCTCCAGCCGCCCGGACGCACCGGACCTGAGCCATCAGTGCTCGCGGTGTTCGAGCACGGCGGCGTGTTTTGGGTGGGCACCGACGCCGACGGCATCTACCGCTTTGACCCCGGTCAGGAGCGCGCCGAGGTCCTCCCCGACCGCCGCCTTCGGCAGGCCCACGTGAGTCGCTTCGCCGCCGATGGCTCCACGCTTTACTTCGCCACAGGCTACAACGGCTTGGGCATTCACGATGTAGAGACCAACCAAACCCGCCTCGTCCCCTATCAACCCGACCGCACCGACGCGCTCAGCCACGAGCGCATCTCACACGTCTACGTCGATCCCGACGGGATACTGTGGGTGGGCACTTGGGGCGGCGGGCTCAACTGCTTGCGCCCTCCGTCGCTCTTTGCGCACTATGATGCCGATGACGGCCTCACCAACGAGTTCGTCTGGACGCTGGCCGAAGACGCTACGGGCGCCGTTTGGGTAGGCACCATCGACGGGCTGTTTCGCTTCACCGACCTGGGTCAACCCGCCTCTATCGTCTGGGCCGACGAGGAGGAGCGCATGGTCCGCGACAGCGAGGTGCGCGTGGTGCACCCCGGCCGCACCGCCGTGTGGATCGGCACGCAGCGCAGCGGCATCCACGCGCTGCCCAACGACGAGCTGGGCGAAGCCTCCTTCCGCTTCCGCGACAGCTTCCACCGCCCCAACGATGCCACCAGCCTCTCGTCCAACCTGATCCGCGCCCTCCACGAGGACCGACGCGGCTGGCTGTGGGCCGCCACCGACTCGGCGGGCGTCTGCGTCACGCAAGACCCCGAGCGCATCCTTGCCGACGAGGACGCCCCCTGGCGTTGCCTCCGCCATGACCCCGACACACCCGGGGGGCTCCAGAGCGACAACTACCGCACCCTCTTCGAAGACACCACGGGCGACGTCTGGCTGGGCACGGCGACGGCGGGTGCGCACCGCCTCCGCACCTCCGCGTGGGACGGCGGCGACTGGTCCACGCTCGCCATTGACCACATCGGCTACATCCCCGGCGACCCCACGACGCTACCCCATCCCAACGTGCAGTCCATCGAGCAGGACGCGACGGGACGCTACTGGTTCGCCACGTTCGGCGGCGGCCTCGCCGCGTGGGACGACGCCACGCAGCAGCTCACGCGCTACCGTCGCGCCGAGGGCCTGCCCAACGAAACCGTCTACGGTGTCGTGGACGACCGCCACGGCCATCTGTGGCTGCCCACCAACAACGGCTTGGCCCGCCTCACGCTGGCCGACGGATTCATCGAGACGTTCACGCCCAGCGACGGCGTACAGGCCCGCGAGTTCAACTCGGGCGCGTTCCATCGCGGCGCCTCGGGGCGCATCTACGTGGGTGGCATCAACGGCTTCAACGTGTTCGACCCTGCACAGATTGAGCGCGAGCGCACGGTGCCGCAGGTCCGGCTGACGCGCATCCTGCTCCACGAGCGCCCGCTCGACCTGGGCCGTGCCCCAGCATTGCTCGATGAACTGGTGCTTGACTACAAGAGCAACTTCCTGGCCTTCGAGTATGTGGCGCCTGCGTATGAGCAAGCGGAGCACGTCGCCTACACGTACCAGATGCTGGAGGACGAGCCCGTGCAGGCGGGTAGCAGCCGTTCGGCGCGCTACCCCGATCTGGCGCCGGGCCGCTACACGCTCCAGGTGGAAGCCTACGACCGCACCGCGCCAATGCAACGCAGCCGCCTGACGCTGCCCGTCACCATCCGGCCGCCGTGGTGGGCCACGCCGTGGTTCTACGCCCTGAGCGTGGCCGCGCTGCTGAGCCTGGTTGTGGGCGGCGTGCGGTACGTGTCGGTGCGCAAATGGAAGGCGCGCGTGCGCGCGCTGGAGACGGAGAAACGGCTCCAAGACGAGCGGGAACGCATCTCGCGCGACCTGCACGACCATGTGGGCGCCCAACTCACCGGGCTCGCCTCGGGCCTCGACCTCGTCCAGCGCTACACCGCACGCAACGAACCTCAAAAGGGCGAGGAGCTGATCCACTTCCTGCGCGGCGAGGCGCGGCAGACTATGAGCCAGCTCCGCAGCACGATCTACGCCCTGCAACACACCGAAGTAGACAGCGCCTCGTTCGCCGACCAGCTACGCCGCTATGTGGGCGACCAGAGCCGCTACATCGGCGAGACACGGCTTACATTTGCGTACGATGGCGAGCACCCGCATACGCTCTCGCCCACGGCCATGCTGCACTTGTTTCGGATCGGGCAAGAGGCCATCCAGAATGCCATCAAGCACGCCGAAGCGAAGCACATCGCTGTCGAATTGATGACCGCGCCCACGGATCTGACGCTTCGCGTGACCGATGACGGGGCGTTCAAGCCCTCGGCGGCGGGGGGCGACGGGCTCAGCCGCTACGGGCTAGAGAACATGCGCACGCGAGCTGAGGCGATCGGCGCCACGTTTCTGCTGGACGGCACGGCGATGGGGACGCGCATCGAAGTGGCGTGGCCTGTAGCGGCACTCGCCGAGGACGCTCCGTAGCGTCACTCCTCCTTGTTGCCCACCGACGAGATGGCGTTCTTCTCGATGCGTAGCTTGGTGCTGCTATCGACCTGGGCCAGCACGCTCGTGTCATCGACCTGCGTCACGGTGCCGTGTACACCGCCCACGGTGATGAACCGGTCGCCCTTCTTGATGGCGTCGATCATGGATTGGCGGGTCTGCTCTTTTTTCTTCTGTGGCCGGATCAGGAAGAAATAGAAGACCACAAAGATGAGGATGAGCGGAACGAACGAGATGAGCGGGTTCTGGCCTTCCGCAGGCGGGGCAAAGAACAGCAGCGCGAGCATCGACAGCATGGGCAATGACAATCAGAGGGCGGACACACGAACCGAAAGGGCACAAAAAAGGGGCAAGCGACCCATATCGCACCGCTACAACCTCCTACCGCTGCTACCTTCCGGTCCTGACGGGGTTCAGAGGGAGCTGGTCGTATAGGACTTGCCCCGGCCGCCACCAACCCCACCTCACAGGCCATGTTCCACACCCGGTCCTTCAAGATCGTGTGTAGTCAGGATGGAAAAGTCCGCGTAACCGAAGGGTCTAGAGCAGATACCGCTGGGCGTAGAGCAGCAGGAAGAAGCTGGAGATGACCAGCCAGAAGCAGAAGAACAGCCCCAGGGTGAAGCCCTTGGTCGGCTGGTTCTTGCGACGGCCGTGCTCAGCGGGTGAGGTGTACAGCGTGTCGGCGTGCGACCAGGGCACCCAACGCGTGGGTGCGGCTGTGATGGGCGATGACGAGCTATACGATGCGGGAGCCTGGCGCGATGTGGACCGCGAGGCGTGGGGCGTAGTCGATGACATGGGTAGGTGTGATCCCTGGATACTTCGAAATGGGTACGCTCTCTCGCGGGAGGTATCGGCTAAAGCAGGGCGTTCGTAACTCGGGTTCGTAACTAGCTGTGCACAGAACCCATGCGAGGGAACAGCGCACATCAGGTGGCGTCCCACGGCGCCCACCAACGCAGGCTCCAGTCAGACCCGCCGATGCCCTTTTGACGAGGGCGCGTTGCCAGGGATGAAGGCAGCCGTATCCCTGACGGACGCCGCCAGCCGTTTAAGATGACCATCCAATTATGTCCTCCGATACCCTAACGTCAATCACTACGCTGGGCGCGCTCAAAGCCTCGGGCTACCGCAGCCGCACCGTGAAAGACGAACTGCGCGCCAACCTCATCGGCTACCTGCAGCGCCGCGAGCCCGTCTTCACGGGCATCATCGGCTACGACCAGACGGTCATCCCGCAGATCCAGAACGCCATCTTGGGCCGTCACGACATTATCCTGCTGGGCCTGCGTGGGCAGGCCAAGAGCCGCCTCATCCGCACGCTGCCGCGCCTGCTCGATGAGTACGTGCCCACCATCGACGGCACCGAGCTCAACGATGACCCACTGGCGCCGCTCTCCAAGCACGCCCGCACGCTCGTGGCCGAGCACGGCGACGACACGCCCATCCGCTGGCTCCACCGCTCCGAGCGCTTCGGCGAGAAACTCGCCACGCCCGACACCACCATCGCCGACCTCATCGGCGACATCGATCCCATCAAGGCCGTCAACCAAAACCTGACGTATGCCGACGAGGAGGTCATCCACTTCGGCATCATCCCGCGCACCAACCGCGGCGTCTTCGCCATCAACGAGCTGCCCGACCTGCAGCCGCGCATCCAGGTGGGTCTGTTGAACATCCTGGAGGAGCAGGACATCCAGATCCGCGGCTTCAACGTGCGCTTCCCGCTCGACCTGATGATGGTGTTCTCGGCCAACCCCGAAGACTACACCAACCGCGGCAACCTCATCACGCCGCTCAAAGACCGCATCGACAGCCAGATCATCACGCACTACCCGCGCACCATCGAAACCGGCATCGAGATCACGAAGCAGGAGGCGTGGCAGGACCGTGGCGAGGAGAGCCCTGCGGTGGATGTGCCGCACTTCTTCCGCGAGATCATCGAGCAGATCGCTTTCGAGGCGCGCGAGAGCGAGTACGTGGATCAGAAGTCGGGCGTCTCGGTGCGCATGACGCGAGCCGCGCTGGAGGACTTGCTATCCGCTGCCGAGCGGCGCGCGCTGGTCAACGGCGAGGCCAAGACCACGACGCGCATCAGCGACCTGATTGCCGTGGAGCCTGCAGTGACGGGCAAAGTGGAGCTGGTCTACGAGGGCGAGCAGGAAGGCGCACAGAACGTGGCGCGGCTGCTCATCGGGCGGGCCGTGAAGTCGATCTTCGTGCGCTACTTCCCCGACCCCGCCGACAAGGAGAAGGGCCGCGTGCCGTACCAGGCCGTCATTCGCTGGTTTTCGAAGGGCAACACGCTCGACCTCGACCCGCAGATGGATGCCAAGGCGTACCGGAAGGCGCTCGGCAAGGTGGACGGCCTGGAGGCGCTCGTGCGCAAGCACACCACCCCCAGCACCGACGCCGAGCTGCTGCCGATGATGGAGTTCGTGCTCGAAGCGCTGCACCAGCACTCGCTCATCGGGAAAGACCTGCTGCACGGCACCACCAGCTACAGCGACATGATGGGCTCTATGCTGTCCTCTCTCGGCTCGTTTGACTTCGACGACGACGAGGATGACGACGACTACCGCCGCTACCGCTAACACACTGCCGATGGTCAATCAGCCCCAAAAAGTCACGCTCGCCGACGCGTTCGCCGCCCTCCCAGGGCACTGGCAGCCACATATCGTGGCCGAGATGAACGGGCAGGAGATCAAGGTGGCAAAAGTCCAGGGCGAGTTTGTGTGGCACCACCACGACGACACCGACGAGCTGTTCTGGGTCGTAAGCGGGGCGCTACAGATCGAGTTTCGCACGCACACGGTCACGCTTGGGCCGGGCGAGATGATGGTGGTGCCGCGCGGGGTGGAGCACCGCCCCGTAGCCGAGGCGGAGACGCACATCGTACTCTTCGAAGGCACGGGCGTCGTCAACACAGGCACCGCCGCCGTTTCTGCGCTGACCGCCCCGATGGGTGCGCGTTTGTAGGTCAACGTGGCGTAGATTGCGGCTTCGCTCTTCATCTACCTCTGTGCCTGTGTCCATCGCCATCCGCCCTGCCACCCCTGTTGACGCCGCGCTCCTCGTCGAGTTTATCCTGGCGCTCGCCGATTATGAGAAGCTGCTCCACGAGGCTGAGCCCGATGCCGAGCGGCTGCAGGCCGACCTCGCCCAAGGCCGCATCCATGCGCTCATCGCCGAAGACACGGCTGCCGATAGGACGGTCGGCTTTGCCTTGTACTTCTACAACTATTCCACCTTTTTAACACGCCGGGGCATCTACCTAGAAGACCTCTTCGTCAGGCCGGATGACCGGGGGCGTGGCGCAGGGTTCGCCTTGCTGCGCCACCTCGCAGGCATTGCCGTAGACGAAGGCTGTGGGCGGCTAGAGTGGAGCGTCCTCGACTGGAATGCCCCCTCCATCCGCTTCTACAAACAGCTCGGCGCGGTGCCGATGGATGAGTGGACGACCATGCGTGTCACCGGAGATGCGCTGCAGCACCTCGGCACCATGACTCCGTAGCACAGCAGTAGGGCGGTCGGTTTTGCCCTACACTTTTACAATTACTCTACCTTTCTAACACGCTCTGGTGTGTATCTAAGCAGCACGTTTTTCCGCCCAAAAGGCCGGAAACGCGATGCAGGATTACCTCGCTGCTGCAGTTGGTCCTCATCAAAGCAAAGGAAGGCTTTGGAGGAATGACCATGCGAGTCACGGGCTGAGCCCCAGAGCGCCTCGACATGATGGCCTCGTAGCGCTCTACCGCATCTTAATGCCACACGACGCGCTCCCAACCCATGCGATCGCTCTCGATTCTCACTCTCTGCGTGCTGGGCCTGGGCCTCTTCGGGTGCGATACCACCTCGTCCGATCCACTCCTGCCCACACAGGCCATCTTCCGCCTCACCGACATCGCCAACGAGAACGGGTTCTCGCTTGAAGTCAACGGCGACAGCAACTTGCGCCAGCCCGATGCCGTCCAGAGCGATACCCTGGCGCTCGTGCGGGGGCGTCAGTACACCGGGCGCATCGAATTCTACAACGCCGACGGCGAGAACATCACCTTCGCCCTGCAGGAAAACGCGGAGGTGATCGAGGTGACGTATGGCGTCTCGGGCGTGCCGCCGCTGCAAATCACACCCACCGATACGGAGCAGACCTACGGCGCCGAGCGCAACGGGGTAGACCTGCCCGTGGGGCTCACCTTCAGCGTGCGCGTTCCTGAGCAGACGCCTGCCTTCGTGCTAGGTATGCTCACCGTGCGCGTGCTAGAGTATGCACCCAACGAGAAAGGCGCCTCGGACGATGTGTCATCGTGGAGCCAGTTCAGCATTCCGCTGAGTGTGGGCCGGGCGGGTCCGCGTCGTCCATCGACCTTGGAGCGCGTCACCGGGATGAGCATACAGTTTAGCACACCCAACACCCCGAGTGCACAGGTGGGTTTCTCTGACAGCAACGGCCTACAAAACGGCCTCTCCTCTCCCCTCGATCGTACCCAATTAGTGGTGAACCGGAGGTACACCGCGCAGTTGCGCCTCGATGGGATCCTGGCCGGCGAGCCGGAGCGGGAGATCACGGAGACGATACGCAACGAGGGCGTCTGGTACCTGCTGGATTACAGCGTCTCCGACCCTCAATCCCTGGCTTTCCAATCGGTCACCGAGCTGACGATCACCGACACCGATGCCGACGGCGCGCCGCTGGGGCTCGCGTTCAGCTTCCGGACGATAAGTCAATTCCAACGGGAATCTGACCTCCGCATCCAGATGTATGCCTACGGGGCGGACGCCACCAAGCTCGACGAGTTGCTGGACCGCCGCTTGGTTGTGGATGTCGTGGTCCCGCTAGACGTGCGCTGATTGGATGGCATCGTTACTCAGCCACATATTGCCCAAAGCAGTCGATGCGTTGCCCTGGCGGGGGCAGCGCCGTGGGGTAGCGCTTGAGGTCGATATCGCCACCGCAGTCCTTGGGTACGTAGTGGGCGTGGTTGCCGTGCGGAATTTCGTAATAGAGCGAGTCGTCGAAGATGCCCGAGGCATCGAGCAGCACAAAGCCCAGCATGATGCCGAAAGCGATGAGGACAAACTTACGGCGGCGCGACATGGCAGCACAGAAGGCGGATGGCGAAACAGCCCTCGTCCAATTCTACGCCCTCAAGCCCGGTTCCACGCGCTGGGTGCGCTGCTCGCGATTTTCGTGCTCGCCCTCAGCGCCCTGCCTGCCGCCGCCCAGTATGCGACCCTTAGCGGCACCGTCACCGCTGCCGACACCGAGCAGGCCATGCAGGGCGTCAACGTAGTGCTCAATGCCGTTGACGGCGACCAGCGCGGCATGGCTACGGGCGCGGCGGGCACCTATGCCTTCGAGCGGCTGCTCCCCGGCGACTACATCCTCACCGTCTCGTTCGTCGGCTACATTGCTTACACCGACACGCTCAGCCTGGCCTTCGGCGACCAGCTTGTCTCGGATGTGCGCCTCCAGCCCGACGAGGAGTTGCTCAACGAGGTGGTGGTAGAAGAGGAGCGCGTCAGCAGCAGCCAGGAGGGCTTCGCGGGCTTCGAACGCATTGACCTGACCGACCTCCAGCGCGTGCCCATGCCCGGCGTCAGCCCTGACCTGGCCGCCTACCTGACCACGCAGCCCGGCTTCGTGACCACGGGCGACCGAGGTGGGCAGCTCTTTGTGCGCGGCGGCACGCCCACGCAAAACCTGATGATGGTGGACGGCATGATGCTCTACCAACCGTTCCACATCATCGGCTTCTACTCTGCGCTGCCTGCCGAGGTGGTATCGAACGTGGACGTCTACGCTGGGGGCTTCGGCGCGCGGTACGGCGGGCGGCTCTCGTCGGTCATCGACGTCAGCACGCGGAGCGGCAACAAGACGAAAACGGTGGGCGCGGTATCGCTGGCGCCCTTCCTGGGTACAGCACGCATCGAAATCCCGATTGTGCCGGGCGATGCGTCGCTGATGCTCTCGGCGCGCGAGTCGCTGATTGAACGCGTGGCCCCCAACCTGCTAGGCCAGGAGATGCCCTATCGCTTCGGCGACCAGTTCGCCAAGTTCCACGCCTTCTTGACGCCCACCAGCAGTGTCTCGCTCACGGCGCTGCACACCCACGACCAAGGCCGCATCAACGGCCAGCCCGACACGCCGCAGTCCACCTGGAGCAACCTAGCCGCGGGCGGGCGCTTCAACTACATCCCCGAGACCGCGGCCGTGATGATGCAGTTTGGCCTCTACTATTCCAACTGGTCCAGCCGCTATGCCCTCAGCCGCCTCCAGCAGCGGCGCGCCGAGGTCAGCGGGGTCAACTTCACGATGAACTTCGTCTACCTCATGGGCGAGAACCAGTTTGACTTCGGTATCCTGGGGCGCACCAACCTGTTCGACTACGACTTGGGCGGGCGGGGCAACAACGCCAGCCGGAGTGTGACCGAGGGCTCGTTCTATGCCGATGGGCGCTTCCAGCTCACGCCCGTGCTTCGCGTGGAGCCGGGCGTTCGGCTCCAGACGTTCACCAACAACGCGGGCAGCACCCTGGGCCCCCGGCTGCGCGTGTTGGTACAGCCTGCAGGACCCACCAGCCGCCAGGTGTTCAGCCTAGCGTGGGGCCTCTACCATCAGGTCATTGTAGGCCTGAGCAACGAAGCGGACGTCACCGACGCCTTCGTCGCCTGGGCGCCCTCCCCCGCCTTTGCGGGCGTGCCCACGGCTACCCACCTGATTGGCGGATGGACGTGGCGGGCGCTCCCCTGGCTGGAGTGGAAGCTGGAGGCCTACGAGAAAAAGCTCGACAACCTCGCCTTCCCACGCTACAACGAGACCACCAACGAGCCCATCGCGCTGGACCTGACCAGTGGCGACATCGTGGGGGCCGATGCCAGTGTGGAGATCACGCTGCTCGACTGGTACGCCGCTGCTAGCTACAGCCTCAGCCGGGTGAGGTATGAGCGCGAAGCGGGCCTGAGCCGCACCGAAACGTTCAGCCCGCCGCACGATCGCCGCCACCAGCTCAACCTGCTCACGCAGGTCACGCGAGGAGACTACCGCCTCAGCGTGCGCTGGCAATTTGGGTCAGGCCAACCGTTCACGCAGCTCGGGGGCTACTACGAAAACTATGTGGCGCCCCAGCCTCAGACTACGGAGTACCGCACGTCCACCGGGCGTACGCGCCTGGACCGTGGCCCCATCTACGCAGGCCGGCTGCCCACCTACCACCGCCTCGATGTCACCCTGCAACGCGACATCCCCTTCCAGTACGGCCTTATCACCCTGCAAGCCGGGCTCATCAACGCGTACGACCGCAACAACCTCTTCACCTACGACCTGTTCACCAACGAGCGCATCGACCAGCTCCCGCTGATCCCCACGCTCGGCATCAATGTCGATCTGCAGTGATGAAACGCTCCCGCGCTACATGGCTTAGCCTCGTGCTGCTGCTGCTGGCCCTGACCGGCTGCGACGACACGATCACGCCCATCTCGGGCGACGTGGATGGCAACTTCACCCTCAACGGCTACCTTGACGTAGACGCCGACACGCAGTTCGTCCGCGTGACGCCTGTGCGCTTCCAGTTTGAGCAGGTAGACGCCACACCGCTTGACGCCCGCGTTTTCACGCGCGACCTGAACACAGGCCAGGAAGTGGTGTGGCAAGACTCGCTCGTCCGCCTTGACGACGGCAGGCTGGACCATCTGTTCTTCAGCACGGCACCTGTTGCCAGTGGCATTACCTACGAGTTTGTTGTAGCCCCACCAGACGCGTTGCCCACCAGCACACGCATCCTGGTGCCTCCTACCGGGCCTGTCAGGCCGGGCGCCTTCGGCACGCGCGCGACGGCCGTTGAGACCGTTTTCGTGCAGGATATTGCGCTGGAACGCGTAGACGAAGCCCCTGACGGCCTTGACCTCATCTACCGCTACGTAGACCCCACGAGCCAGCAGCCCGACAGCCTCAGGATTACCTACGCGTTTTCTACCGACGAGAACAGTCAGTGGAAGGGTACGCTCAGCGGCCGCGACTGGACGTTCCCGGTGCGCTTGACGAATGACCGCTACGCGCTGCTCAACCATCTGGAACGTCCTTCCAGTGACAGTACCGTTGTTTTGCTCGGCGTCACCGCCGAGATCGTTCGCCTCAGCCCCAACTGGCGGGCCAACATTCCGCGAAGCATCGTGATCAACGGCTATGGCTTCATCGGTGCGCGTACGCGCTACCAGCACACGTGGCAACTCAGCCCCGGGCGGCTGCAACAAATAGGCTACGCGGCGCCAGAGCGCTAGCCGCCGTAACGTCTGGGGCGGTTGGACCTACCGAAGGATGCCCGTGTTTGATGGAATGCCTCTCCTCTCCGGTAGCCCGCATGCGAAATATTGTCATTATCCCCGCGTTCAACGAAGCCCGCTCCATCGGCCTCGTCATCGGCGATATTCCCCACGACCTCGTCGATGAGGTCATCGTTGTCAACAATGCCTCCACCGATGAGACGGAGGCAAACGCGCGCGCGGCAGGCGCCACCGTCGTGCGGGAGACGCAACAAGGGTACGGCTTCGCGTGCCTACGCGGCATGGCGCACGCCCGGCAGAATCCGCCCGATGTCGTGGTCTTCCTCGACGGCGACTACAGCGACCATCCCGAAGAGCTGCGCCACCTGGTACAGCCGATCTTGGAGGGGGAGGCCGACTTCGTGGTGGGCTCTCGCATGCTGGGCGAGCGCGAGCCCGGCGCCATGCTGCCGCAAGCCCTCTTCGGCAACGCCCTGGCCTGCACGCTCATGCGCTGGGTCTGGGGCGCTCGCTTCACCGACCTCGGCCCCTTCCGCGCCATCCGCTGGGCCGACCTCGAACGCCTCGGCATGACCGACCAGACGTATGGCTGGACCATCGAGATGCAGATCAAGGCCGTCCACGCCGGGCTGCGCACGCGCGAGGTGGCCGTCTCCTACCGCAAGCGCGTCGGCGTCTCCAAGATCACGGGCACGGTCAAAGGCACGGTCAAGGCATCGTACAAGATCTTGTGGACCATCGCCAAGTACGCCTGGCTGACCAAGGTGCGCAAGGGCGCACAAGCCTACGCCGTGGCCGGAACGCCGAAGTAGGCGGTTGGCGTAGCACGTCTGAACAAACTGGAGAACGTCTATGCCTGTTGTAGCCCTCCCGCCTCTTACCACGGAAGCCGTCCTGCACCGGCTCAGCACCGCCGATTACCACAAGATGGCGGAGGCAGGGCTGTTCACGCCCGATTCGCCACGCGTCGAATTGCTCAACGGCCAGCTCATCACCATGTCTCCTGTCGGAAACCGCCACTTCTATTGCGTCAACGAGCTGAATTGGGCAATCTCTGAGCGCGTTGTGCAAAGCGGCAGACGCGACCTGCGCGTTAGCGTCCAAAACCCGATTCGCCTCGACGATCATAGCGAGCCAGAGCCCGATGTGGTGCTGATGGACCTAGTTGACCATGTACCTGCTCCGCACGAAGTCCATCTTGTGGTTGAAGTATCCGATTCGACCTTGCGATACGACCAGCAGATTAAGCGGCGCCACTATGCGGCGGCGGGCATCATCGAGTACTGGCTGGTGGACCTGGAGGGGCACGCCATCTGGGCCTACACCGATCCTGCGGGCGACGACTACAGACAGCACCAGACCTACGGCGACGGCGAGGCCATCCCGCTGCGTGCGCTTGCCGATGCACCGCCCCTGCCTGTGACCGACGTGCTCCCGCCCCCAGGTAGCACGCCGCGCAGTACCGCCTCCGAATAAAAAATCTGTCGATGGTGTAACTATACCTCGGCGGCCGAGGTATAGGCTTTCATACCTCGGACGCCGAGGTATCGATCTCATCTCGCATTTCCATCGGCGTTATGCTCCCTAAAGTGCTTGTGGCCGCTGCGGTGCGGCCCATCATGCTCGCCATCCTGGCCCAAGGCGAGAGCTACGGCTACCAGATCATCCAGCGCATCCACGACCTCTCCGACGGCAAGCTCGCCTGGAGCGACGGCACGCTCTACCCGGTGCTGCACCGCTTGGAAGGCGAAGGGCTCGTACGCTCTACATGGCGGATGTCTGAAGCCAAACGCAAGCGCAAGTATTACCGGCTGACGCCTGCTGGGCAGGCCGCGCTGGCGCAGGAGCAGGCCCACTGGTTTGACATGCACGCCATCCTGCTCAAGCTCTGGCCCACGCCGCCACACCTCGCGCTGACCTAGCCGCAGAACGGGATACCGCATGTTTAACCTCGACCACGCGCTGGCCGCTTGGCGGCGAAGCCTGCGCTTCAACCGCGCCTTTTCTCGCGATGACCTCGACGAACTGGAGACGCACCTGCGCGACTACATCGAAGCGCTCCAGAGCCAAGGCTACTCCGACGAAGAGGCTTTCCATCAAGCGCTCGACCGTCTCGGGCTCCGGCACGACATGGAAACCGAGTACCGCAAGGTCCGCTGGACCCGCCCCAAACGCCACCAGACCCTCCTCAACACGCTCCACTGGCACGCTGTCATGATCAAGAACTACTTCAAAATCGCACTACGCACGCTGTACAAAGAGAAGAGCTACGCCTTCATCAACATCTTCGGGCTGGCCGTAGGCCTGGCGGTGTGCCTCTTGCTGTTCCTGTTTGTGCGCAACGAGTGGACGTACGACCAATTCCACCCCAAGGTCGGTCAGCTTTATCGCGTCAACGCGGTCTCAGCTGAAGAGGATGGGCAGTTGGATGATCAGGGCAACACATCGCACCCGCTCGCGCTGGCTCCAGCCCTGGAGGCTGAGGTCCCTGGCGTAGAAGCAGCGATCCGCGTGCGTGGCTTCGACTACTACATACGGCACGAGCAGGCCGAGGCCATCTCGGTGCGAGGCACCTTTGTGGACCCCGCCTTCACCACCCAGTTCGGCTTCGCCATGCAAGCCGGCGACGCCGCCTCTGCACTTAACGACCCGCTGAATATCGTCCTCTCGACCTCGACGGCCGACAAGCTCTTCGGCAACATCGATCCGCTGGGCAGTCAAGTGAGCGTGCACCTCAATGGAAGCTACGTGGACTTCACGGTCACAGGCATCATCGCCGATCCGCCGGGGAACTCCACGATCCAGTTCGAAGCGCTGATGCCGTTTGCGGCCTACCCGATGCATTACCCCGACATGCAGCGCAACGCCGACAACTGGAATTACTCGGTAGTGCTCACGTACCTGGCGCTCCGTGAGGGGTTGACTGCGGATGACGTGGCTCCAGCGCTCGCCGACCTCTACGCCAAGCACTACGAGGATCGGCTGGCCTACGCGCGGGAGGAGTACAACCTCAGCGCAGACGTAGTGGCGGGCACGTTTGCGCTGCGCAATATGGCCGATATCCACCTCGTGGAAACGAGCGACCCTACCTACTCCTACATTCTGCTGGGCATCGCACTGGGTATCCTCGTGATTGCGTGCATCAATTTCATGACCCTTACCATCGGGCGTTCGGCGCGGCGGGCGATGGAGGTGGGCGTACGCAAGGCCATCGGTGCGCAGCGCGGCCAGCTCATGGCGCAGTTCTGGGGCGAGGCCTTTATGCTGACGGCGCTGGCGCTGCTCCTCGGCCTGGGATTGGCGGTGGCGAGCTTACCCGTGTTCAATGCGGTCACCGATGAGAGCCTCGTGTGGACGGGCCTGTTTGCCCCTTCCGTTTTAATCGCCTTGCTGGGTCTCTTCGCGGCTACGGGCTTCATCGCAGGCAGCTACCCTGCACTGCTGCTTTCTCGCTTTCGGCCCATCGAGACGCTCAGCAACCGGCTTCGGCTCTCGGGCGCTAACGGCCTCACAAAAGGACTCGTCATCGTTCAGTTCGCGCTCTCCGTTTTCCTGATGGTGAGTACGCTGGTGATGAGCGCGCAGATGCGGCACACGCAGACGATGAACCTCGGCTTCGACAAGGACCACGTCGTCGTAATCGAGACCTTCGGCATGGATGGGCGCGGCATCGTGCAAAAGCTGGAGCAGACGCTGGCGAGCGAGCCCAATGTGTTGGGTGTTACGGCGTCGGGCAACTCGCTGGGATGGCGAGGCAGCATGGGCTCGCGCTTCACCCACGAAGATCGGGTATACACGGTGAACATGTTCACGGTGGAATCTAACTACTTCGACTTCTTCGGCATTCCGTTCGCCGAGGGGCGCGGGTTCGATGTGCAGCGCTCGGCGGACTCCACGGGAGCGATCATCGTCAACGAAGCGCTCGTGCGCGACTTCCAGGAGAAAGACGGTGCGCTGACCAATCCCATCGGCGAGGCCATTCCGCACGGCCGTGTGCCGGATGCGCAGATTGTAGGCGTGGTGGAGGACTTCCACTTCAATGTGCTCTACCAAGAGGTGGCGCCTGCCATGTTCGCGCTTGAGAATTACTGGGGCGTCAACTACGTGTTCGTGCGCCTCAACCCCGCTGCCGTGCCCGACGCCCTCGCCGCCACCGAGGCCGCCTGGACCGCCGTCGTCCCGGATATTCCTTTCCAGTACCAGTTCCTCGACGACACCATGCAGCGCGTCTACGCCAACGACCAGCAGTGGAGCGCCATCGTCCGCTACGCCAGCTTCTTCGCCATCTTCATCGCCTGCCTCGGCCTGCTCGGCCTGGCCACGCTCACCACCGCACGGCGCACCAAAGAACTCGGCATCCGCAAGGTGCTCGGCGCCTCCGTGTCGCGCTTGGTCGGCCTGGTGGCGCGCGACTTCCTGTGGCTCGTCGTTGCAGGCATTGCCATCGCCGTGCCTGTGGGGCTGATCGTGATGCAGCGGTGGCTGGAGGACTTCGCGTACCGGATTGAGCTGGGTCCGCTGCTGTTCATCATCGGTGCAGTGCTAGCGTTGGGCCTGGCCGCCTCGGTGGTGAGCCTGCAGGCATACCGGGCGGCTCGGGCGAATCCCGTCGAGAGCCTGCGGTATGAGTAATCGGAACCCGAGCATCCGTCGGCGCTAGGATACTGGAAACGCCTCGAACCCGCCTCAGCAATGCTCACGCTCGACCAGCCCACACACACGATAGCTGACTACGAGGCACTTGAAGAGAGCGCGCCGTACCAGCTCATTGGTGGGGTGTTGATTGACTGGCCCACGCCGACGTACTTGCATCAGAAGGTGCTCTGGTGCCTCGGAACATGCATGCGCTCGTTCGCAGAACTGCACGGCTTGGGTGAGGTGGTGGGACTACCCACTGATGTGATCCTCAGCGATGTTCAAGCGCTTCAGCCAGACGTGCTTTTCATCAGCAACGAGCGCGCGGATATCATCACTGGGATGAACGTGCAGGGTGCGCCGGACTTGGTCGTCGAGGTGCTTTCGCCAGCCACAGGTTACTATGACCTGACGAAGAAGCGGCGCGTCTACGAGCAGGCAGGTGTGCGCGAATATTGGCTGGTGGATCCCATCGAGCGAACGGTGACCATCCTGACGGCCGAAGATGGCCGCTATATCGAGCACCAGCGGCTAGTTGAGGAGGGCGTGGCCACATCCGTCGTGCTAGACGGCTTCCAGATCACGCTCGACGATCTGTTTGCCCTGGCCTGAGCGTGTTTTTGATGGCTGCTTTGAATGCGGCACAGGCGCGCCGTGTATCTTGCGGGCATGGCTGTGCCGCGTTCCATACCGTCTACCCCTACTGAGGCTGCGCCTGACGTCGAGGCTGTTGATGTCTCCGTCGTCATCGTCAACTACAACGTGAAGGCACTGCTGGAGCAGGTGCTGCGCTCGCTCGCCCGGGCCGAGGCCGATCTGAACGTGGAGGTGTTCGTCGTCGATAACGACTCCGTCGACGGCTCGGTGGAGATGGTGCAGGCGCAATTTCCCAAGGTGCGTGTCATCGCCAATCGCGAGAACCTGGGCTTCGGCAAGGCGAACAACCAGGCCATCGACCAGGCGCGCGGGCGCTACATCTTCGTCCTCAACCCCGACACGATCGTCCAGGAAGACACGCTCACGGCGTTCGTGCGCTTCATGGATGAGCACCCCGACGCGGGCGCCGCAGGCTGTGCCATCCTCAACCCCGACGGCACCTTTGCGCTGGAGAGCCGCCGCGCCTTCCCGACGCCTGCCGTGGCGTTCTACCGCGTCTCGGGCCTGAGCAAGCTGTTTCCCAACAGCGCGCGGTTCGGCAGGTACAACATGACGCACCTGCCGCGTGACCAGAAGGCTGAGGTGGATGCCCTCAGCGGCTCGTGCATGTTCGTCCGCCGCAGCGCGCTGGCGTTTACCCATGACGAAGCGGAAGCACACCGCTCTGCCGGTCATGACCCACTGGATCTGATGCGGGAAGGCCAAAGCGGTAGCGGGCCGGGTGGCTTCGACGAGGACTTCTTCATGTACGGCGAGGACCTCGACTGGTGCTACCGCATCCAGCAAGCCGGGTGGCGCATCTACTACACGCCGAGCACGCAGATCATCCACTACAAGGGCGAGAGCACCAAGAAGGGCGAGTTGCGCTACGTGCGGCTGTTCTATGGCGCCATGCTGCTCTTCGCCCGCAAGCATTTTCGGGGGCAGTATTCGCCTGTTTTCGAGTGGCTGCTCCAGCTCAGCATCGTGGCCCGCGCCGCGCTGACGCTGACCATGAACGTGCTCCGCCGCTACCGCTCGCCGCTGCTGGATGGCGCATTGTCCTACGGCGCCCTCGCCAGCGTGGCAGCGTGGCGAGCGCATCAGACAGGCGTTGACTTCCTCGGCCCAACACTCTTAGGCGGAGTGGCCCCGCTGTTTGCCGTCAGCACGGTACTGGGTATTCGAGCGGCCAAAGGGTACCGTCGCAACCATGCCAATCGGCTGGGACCCGCACTCTTCGGCCCCACGGTCGGGCTACTCGTGCTGAGTGCGACTTTGTACTTCATTCAAGACATCGCCTTCTCGCGCGTTGTGGTGCTCGGTGCGTTCGGAGTGACGGCGGTTCTGCTCGCGGCGTTGCGCCTCGTGCGCCGCAGGCGAGAGGCCGCGCAGGCCCTCGACGGACGACGCCTCGTGGTCGTGGGCCCGCACGCTGAGGCCGAGCGATTGCGTACGCTCCTGCACGACCAGCCCGGCTCGCCGTTTCGGCTCCTCGGCTACGTCGCCGCCGATGCATCCGCGCCGCCGCGGCCCGACGATGCCCTCAAGCGCATGGGCGGTCAGCACCAGCTGCGCGATGTGGTCCGGCTTCACCAGATCACCGATGTCGCGTTCGCCGCCGACGGGGTAGCGCATCACACGATGTTTCACCTGATGCGGCAGCTGCACGACCTCCCGGTCCAGTTCCGCATCTTCGCCGCCGGGGGCGACCACCTCATCGGCAAGGCGTCCATTCAGGATCTTGCCACGCCGGGTCTGCTCCAGGCCGAAGACGCGCTTGGCGACCTCGGCAGCGCCACCGGCCGCCGAGCCTTCGAAGTGAGCGTGGCCATCGTAAGCGGCCTGCTCTCGCCAGGGATTGCGCTGTGGGCGAAAGCACGCCCCGAAGGCGTTGCTGGTCGCCTGCGCCAGCGTGCGCGGCAGTGGCCCGAGGTCCTGGCGGGCAAGCGTCCGCTGATTGGGAGGCGGCCCGCCGACGCCGCCCACACCGAGTTGCCGGATGGTGTTTTTGCCGTCCCTGAGTCGCTGCAGCCTGTGCCCATACGCCCCGACGACCTCGCGCGCACCTATTCGTTTTACATGAGAAATCGGTCCGTCGCGCTGGACGCTGAAATTCTTTGGAAGGCGTTACGTAATTTGTAACATCCCCGACAGCAGCGGACGCCTACAGCCTCCCCGTTGCTACATTGCCCCCCTCACTGGTTCGTTTGGTGTCATGGCCTCGTCGAAGACGCAGTACCTGCTCGATTTTGAGAAGCCGCTTTTTGAGCTCGAACAGAAGCTCGATGAGATGCGCACGCTCAACGCCGAGGACACCTCGGTGGACCTCAGCATCGAGATCGACGACCTCAAGGCACGCGTAGATGACCTGCGCACGTCGATCTATCAGAACCTGACGCGCTGGCAGCGGGTGCAGATCGCTCGGCATCCGCTCCGCCCCTACACGCTTGACTACATCGACGCCCTCACCGATGGGTTCATTGAGCTGCACGGCGACCGCACCTTCGGCGACGATCCGGCCATCGTGGGCGGCTTTGCCACGTTCAGAGGCAAGCAATACGACCACCGCAACCGCACCGTGATGATGCTCGGCCAGCAGAAAGGGCGCGACACCAAGAGCCGTAAGTACCGCCGCTTTGGGATGCCGAATCCCGAGGGCTACCGCAAGGCGCTACGGATGATGCAGCTGGCGGCCAAGTTTGGCAAGCCCGTCGTCACCCTGCTCGACACGCCCGGCGCCTACCCCGGCCTGGAAGCCGAGGAACGCGGTCAGGCCGAAGCCATCGCCCGCAACCTGTTCGAGATGGCCCGCCTGCCCGTGCCAATCATCGTCGTCGTCATCGGCGAAGGCGCCTCGGGCGGCGCGCTCGGCATCGGCGTGGGCGACCGCGTGCTGATGCTGGAGAACGCGTGGTACTCGGTCATCTCGCCCGAGAGCTGCTCATCTATCCTGTGGCGCTCGTGGGACTACAAGGAGGACGCCGCGCGGGCCCTCAAGCTCACCGCACCCGACCTCATCAAGGTCAACATCATCGACGAGATCCTGCCCGAGCCTGTGGGCGGCGCGCATCGCAACCCGGGCACGACGTTCGACACGGTGGGGCAGGCCATCAGCAAGGCCCTGAACGCGCTTGATCCCATCGGCGCCTCCGACCTGCTGGACGCTCGCCTCGCCAAGCTCGATCAGATCGGCGAGTATGAGGTCCGGCCCCCTGCGAACGCGCCCGAGCTGCAGCCCTACACCAACGGGCAAGCGCACGGATGAGCGCTGCCGTCCTGAAGCACGTGTATCTGCACCGCGTCCGGTACCGCGAGTGCGACCCGATGGGCGTGGTCTACCACACGCACTACATCGACTACTTCGAGGTGGCGCGCACGGAATCCCTCCGCGAGATGGGCCTCGCCTACAAGACGCTGGAAGACGAGGGCGTCATCATGCCCGTCATCGACCTCGCCGTGCAGTACAAGCGCCCAGCGCGTTACGACGACCTGCTCGCCATCACGTCGATGGTCCGGGAGCGCCCGCGCATGCGCCTCCGCATCGACTACGAGGTGCGCAAAGCCGAGACGAACCCGATCCTCGTTACGGGCCACGTCACGCTCTGCTTCGTCGATGCGGAACGCCGTCGTCCGATCCCGGCCCCGCCGCGTGTGGTGGAGATGTTTGACGCGGTGCGCTGAGGGCACGTCCGTTCTGATGCTCAGGCTTGCGGGCTATGGTTGAGCGCCGCATCTTGCGAGGACTGTCTATCCTTGCTGCGCGCCCATGCCCGAATCCGCCCTCATCACCGACGCGACCACGCTGTTTGCGCTCCTCGTTGGGGTGCTGGCGGCCGTCTTTGCCGTGCGTGATCTGCCGCCGTTCAAGCAGCTCTACACGTACCTGCCGCCCGTCATCTGGGCGTACTTCGTGCCGATGCTGCTCACCACGCTGGGCGTGATCCCCGCCGAGCATCCGCTGTACAGTTGGGCCAGCCGCTACCTGCTGCCGGTGGCGCTCTTCCTGCTGATGATCGCCGTAGATGTGCCCGCCATCCTC
>JBCCMF010000002.1:0-44935 GCA_039026435.1 Bacteroidota bacterium | reverse complement strand
GGCCTACGACGTTCACGACTTTCAGCTTGAGGTCATCGAGGCGAGCCAGACCCGCCCGATCCTCGTCGACTTCTGGGCGCCGTGGTGCGGGCCGTGCCGCGTGCTCGGCCCTGTGCTCGAAAAGCTCGCTGGCGAGCACGCCGACACTTGGACGCTCGTCAAGGTAAACTCCGACCAGAACCCCGAGCTGTCGCAGCGCTACCACGTGCGCGGTATCCCGGCGGTGAAGCTGTTCCACCACGGCGAGGTCGTCGACGAGTTCACGGGCGCGCTGCCTGAGTACGCCATCCGGCAATGGCTGGAGAAGGCGCTGCCCAGCGAGAACAAGGCGCGTCTGGCCCAAGCGAAAGTGCTGATGCAGGCAGGCAACACAGACGACGCTGAGTCGCTGCTGCGCACCATTCTGGTTGAGGAGCCGAATCACCCCGAAGCAGGCGTGCTACTGGCGCAACTCCTCGCGTTCTCGCAGCCCGAGGAAGCACTCGTGCTCGTGGAGGCGGCTGCGTTTGCGGGGCCGCAGTATCTGCAGGTTCAAGAGGCGGTACGCACGCTGGCGCATCTGCAGGCGGTGACTGGCGCGCCCGAGGCGCTGCCGGATGACCCCGTGAAGCCCGCTTACATCGACGCCGCAAAGGCCGTGCTCGCCCGCAACTTCGACGCCGCGCTTGAGGGCTTCATCGATGTAGTCCAGCGCAACCGCTATTACGATGACGACACCTCGCGGAAGGCCTGCATCGCGCTGTTTGTGCTACTCGGCGACCAGCATCCGTCCGTCCGCACCTACCGCCGTCGCTTCGACATGGCGCTGTACTGACCTTCAACACGTAAATCTATCCCATCATGTTTACTGGAATCATCGAATCCGTCGGGAGCATCGCGGCCGTTCACGACCTGGGCGGTGGCAAGCGGCTGACCGTGGCGGCGCCGTTTGCGGGCGAGCTGCGCGTGGACGAGAGCGTGGCGATCAACGGGGCGTGCCAGACCGTGGTGGCGCAGACGAACGACACGTTCGACGTCATCGCCATCGAGGAGACGCTGCGCAAGACCACGTTCGGGCAGCTACGCACTGGGCAGCTTGTCAACCTGGAGCGGGCGATGCGGCCCACGGCGCGGCTGGACGGGCACATCGTGCAAGGCCACGTGGATGCCACGGGCACCGTCGTATCGGTGCAGCAGGAGCAGACCAACTGGCTCTACACCGTCCGCTTCCCCGAGCGCTTCGCTGCGTACGTCATCCCTGTGGGCTCCATCGCGCTCGACGGCATCAGCCTGACCGTGGCGCGGCTCGATGAGCACACGGCCACCGTCGCCATCATCCCGCATACCTACGACAACACGGTCATCAACATGTGGAAGCCGGGCGATGCCATCAACGTCGAGTTCGACATGATCGGCAAGTACGTGGTGGGATGGCTGGAGCGGACGAACGGCCAGGGCGGCGGTATCACCGAGGCGTGGCTGAAAGCACAGGGTTAAATTTGATAGGCGTTGAATCTGATGCGCAACCTGCCGCATCTTGGCGCACGTTTCTGCTGATCTGCTCTGTATAGCATGCGACGATGGGGGATAGTGCTCGCGCTGCTGTGGGCAAGTGCGTGGCCGATATGGGCACAAGAGGCGCCGAAGGTCGGCGTGGTGCTCGGCGGTGGCGGCGCACGCGGTTTGGCGCACATCGGCGTGCTGCAGGTCTTGGAGGCCAATGACATCCCCGTCGATGTGCTGACGGGCACGAGCATGGGCAGCGTGGTGGGCTCGTTGTATGCGCTGGGCTACTCGGCAAGTGAGTTGGAGGCCCTGGTGCTGGCGCAGGACTGGGCGGCCCTGTTTCCGTTCTCGGCCGACGCGCTGCGCTACAGCACACCGTCGCCCGAGGCCCGTTCGCTGCTCTTTGCCTTACCGATTCGCGGTACCAAGCTCGCCTTGCCCGAAGGGCTGATGGCCAACCAGCCGATCCTCACGTTGCTGTCGCGCCTCCACGCGTCGGCGCAGTTGGTCGAGGACTTCACCACGCTGCCCATCCCATTTGGCTGCGTGGCCGCTAACCTCCAGACGGGCGACAAGCGGCTGTTTACGGGCGGCAACCTGCGCACGGCTGTGCTTGCTAGCATGAGCATTCCCGGCCTGCTCCCGCCCGTTGAGATCGACGGCGCCAGCTACATCGACGGTGGCATCGTGCAAAACCTGCCCGTGAGCGAGGCGCGCACGCTGGGCGCCGACGTCACCATCGCCGTCTTCACGGGCGTGCCGCCCGCCGACGAGGCGATTGCGCGCAACGCAGCCGCTGTCCTCGGCGCCACGCTGGACATCTGGCGGCGCAAGAACGCCGAGGCCGAGTTTCCTAACGCCGACGTACTCATCGCGCCCGCCCCGGTCGAGGCGATGACGGCGTTCGATCAAGTGGAAGAGACGATCGAGGCGGGCCGCGTGGCGGCACAGGCGGCCTTGCCCGAGATCCGGCAGGTGCTCCGCGAGGCGGGCATTCCGCTCCGCCCGCGCAATCCGGCCAATCGGTTTCTGACCAGCGGTCTGATTCCGGTAGCCGAGGTGCGTGTAGAGGGTGTGACGCGAGGGCGTGCGCGTCGGCTGCTGAAGCGCATCGGGCTGCGTGCCGGACAGCCTATGCCGCAGGCGCGGCTGGAGCGGCGGTTAGCCAACGAGTACGAACGAGGCGGATGGGCCACGTTGGCGTATCGGCTAGAGCGCGCCGCCAGTGGCAGCGTGGACGTGGTCGTAGAGGCACAGCGGCGCCAAAACAACTGGGTCGGGATTGGGCTGCGCTACGATACCGAAGAGAACATCGCCGCCCAGGTGCGGCTGCGGCACGCCGCACTGGCTGGCGCCGTTCATGCCGAGGCCCATCTGGGGGCCTTTCTGCAGAGTCGCTTCCAGTATGCCGTGCCCTTCCCCGTCCCTGTGCTCGGTGACTTCCGCATCGGTATTGAGGCGCAGCGTCGCCCGCTTCCGTTGGATCTGTCGGATCGCCAGGTGCGACGCGATCACACGCAGGTCCGCGCCGCTGTCGCCCTGGAGTGGCTGCGCTCGCGGCATGCCGCCTTTGAGACGAACAGTCAGGTCCGCTACGGTCTATTACCCGCGCTCGACCAGGAGATCAGGTCCCTTGCACTGGGTGCGCGCTTCCGCTTCGAGAAGTCTAACGCGATGCATCAACCCCACCGCATGACACGAGGCGCTCGACTGCACCTCGCCTATGAACGATCCCTGCTGGCTGACATTGAGGGCTTCGGAGAGCGGTATGAGGAGCGCCTCGCCCGCTTCGCAGGCCATATGGCACTGGCACAACCCCTGACACGCTGGCTCAGCGTATTTGTGGAACTGGACATGACGACGTACACGCTGCTTGGCATCCCGCTCTGGGATAAGGTGGCAGACACAGAAGCCGTTGACCTAGGCAGTGGCTACTTCCTGGGCGGCTTCGAGCCTGCACCTGCGTTTGACACCCACCGTGTACGCGTGCCAGGGCTCGCCCCCTACGCCTGGTCTGCATCGTCTGCTGAAGTGCTGCGGACGGGAGCGCACATCGGACGCGCAGAGGACGCCGTCATGTTCACGCTGGGCTACACGAACGCATCGGCGAGCGGACCTAGCCGCGACTTTTTCAGCTACTACGGCCTGCTTGCCATCCGAACGCCGTTTGGTCCCGTTTCGGGCGGGTTTTCGCTAGGCAGTGGCGCCGCGTGGAGCTACTACGTCAGCACTGGATATACATTTTAGCATATTTTGAACATGTTAAAAATATAGTGCAATGTATTATAATTTGGGACTTTTGAGTGTTAAATGAGTATGTAAAATCCTATTTGTATGTCAAAAATATGTTTACAATTAAGATGTGATGATTATGGATGTGTCGATCACAAGTCCTAATCGTGTACTGCGCATCGCTTATCTTGCCGCGCCACACGTTGCATCTACACACGCCCCACATGAAACGCCTCGTACTCCTCCTGCTCTTCGCAGGCTTTAGCACCTCTGCGTTCGCGCAGCTTCTCTCGCCGCGCTTCCAGTTCGACCCCGACCTCTCCTACGACCCCGCCATCCCGACGCCTGCAGAGTTCTTTGGCTACGAGTTGGGCAGTGAGTACGCCATGCACTTCCAGATGGTAGACTACCTCGAAGCCGTAGCCGAAGCCTCGGACCGCGTCACGATGGAAGAGTACGGCCGTACGTACGAAGGCCGCCCGCTCTACACGCTGACGATCACCTCACCCGCGAATCACAACCGCATCGACGAGATCAGGACGACGAACTTGCGTCTCGCCAGCGGCACAGACCTCTCGGATGTCGATGCCAGCGCTATCATCGGCAGCAACCCCGCCGTGTCGTGGATGGGCTACAACGTCCACGGGAACGAGCCCTCCACCGGCGAGACGGCCATTCAGGTTGTCTACCGCCTCGCCGCAGGCACCGATGCCGAGACGCAGCAGATCCTCGACGACACCGTGGTTATCATCGACCCGTGCATGAACCCCGACGGGCGCGACCGCTACGTGTACTGGTACAAGTCGTCGCAGGCGCACATGCTGGCCACGGATCCGTTCGACCTGGAGCACGACGAGATATGGCCGGGCGGGCGCACAAACCACTACTGGTTCGATCTCAACCGCGACTGGATGTGGCTCATCCATCCCGAGAGCCAGGGCCGCGTGGCGCGCTACAACGAGTGGCTGCCGCAGATCCATGTGGACTACCACGAGCAGGGCTTCAACGCCAACTACTTCACGATGCCGGGCGTGCCGCCGCGCAACCTGAACCTGCCAGATGCCTACGACTACTGGGCCGAGGTCTTCGGCAACGCCAACGTGGAGGAGTTCGACAAGCACCAGATCAACTACGCCACGCGCGAGGTCTTCGACTTCTTCTACCCCGGCTACGGCTCGTCGTACCCCAGCATCATGGGCGCCATCGGCATGCTGACCGAGCAAGGCGGCCACAGCCGAGGCGGCCGCGCCGTGGACACGGACGACGGCTACGTGCTCACGCTCCAGCAACGCATCTTCGACCACTACACCACGTCGATGGCTTCGCTCCGCACCGTCGCTGAGCAGCGCGCCGAACTGCAGCAGTACTTCCGCGACTTCTTCTTGCCGAAGACCAACGAGAGCGAGACGGCCGCCTACATCCTCCCGAATAACGAAGACGACTACACGTACGATGTCGTCAAGCTGATGCTCGACCACGACATCCAGGTGCACCGCGCCGACGCCGACTTCACGGTGGGCGATGCGCGCAGCTACTGGTCGGGCGAAGTGGAGCGGCGGGCGTTTGATGCGGGTGCGTTCATCGTGCGCACCGATCAGCCGAAGCACATCTTCATCAACACGCTGATGCAACGCCAGATGGCGATTGAGGACTCGGTGATGTACGACATGGCGTCGTGGTCGGCGCCGCTGGCGTACAACCTGGATGCCGCCTGGACCACGTCCGCCCCTGGCGTGGCCACGACACTGCTGGACGCGCCGCCGAGCCGTCCGATGGGCGTGACCAACGCCGATGCGCAGTACGGCTACGTCATCGACTGGCAGCAGACGAAGGCGCCCAACGCCCTGGCTGCGCTGTGGCGCGAGGGGTACCGCGTCCGCAGCCTCCAAGAGCCCTCCACCATTGGAGGTGAGGCGTTTGCCGCGGGCGCGCTCGTGGTGCTCAACGGCCGCAACTACGACCACCGCGCCCGCATCGCCGCTGACATGCAGCGCATCGCCGAGGAGACGGGCGTGGAGATCATCGGCATGGACTCGGGGCGCGCGTCGGACGGCGTGGACCTCGCGTCGCGGAGCAGCGCACCGCTGCATCAGCCCAAGGTGGCGCTCATGGTGGATGCGCCGTTCTCGTCGTACACGGCGGGGCAGCTCTGGTACTTGTTCGACCGCTTCACCGAGTTCGGCATCTCGCGCATTCGCACGGACGCCGTGGGCGGCCTCGACCTCAATGAATACGACGTGCTCCTCCTGCCGGGCGCCTTCGGATTGGGCAGCGCCCTCGACTCCACCACCCTCGCTCGTATCCAGCACTGGGTGCGCGACGGCGGCACGCTCATCGGCACCGAAGGCTCGGCGCTCTTCTTCACCGAAGGGCAGTCGGGACTGACGCCCGTGGAGATGGCCAAGGCGCCAGAGATGAGCGAGGACGAGAAGAAGAAGCGCCCGGCGCTGAAACCATCGGACGTGGGGCCGTACAGCGCCCGCGCTGACTCGTCGGGCTTGCGCCGCATCCCAGGCTCTGCCCTGCGCGCCCGCCTCGACACGTCGCACCCGCTGGCGTTTGGCTTGCCCGAGACGCTGTACAGCTTGAAGCAGAACGCGAACGCGCTCGAACCCAGCCGCGGCTACCAGATGGTCGGCTACTACGACGGCGATGCGGATAACCTGTTGGCCTCGGGCTACACATCGCAGGAGAACCGCGAGAAGCTGGCGAACAAAGTGTTTGCTGGCGTGCAGCCCGTGGGGCGCGGGCAGGTTGTCTTCCTGGTAGACAACACGCAGTATCGCATGTTCTGGCTCGGCCCGACGCGGCTCATGCAGAACGCCGTCATGCTCCTGCCGAGCTTGTAACGGCCGCAACTTGGGAGGGCGTCGGCTCGTGTAGGCACGGGCTGGCTCCTTCCCCTCAGCGTCCCACCCCGCCATGAATCGCATTGCTTTCTCGCTGCCCGATGTGGGCCTCCGCGAAGTCAGAGGCCTCGTCTACATCGACGACGGCTTCCTCGTTGTCCAGGTCAAAAACATGCTCTTGGGCATGGTAGATGAGGAGAAAGACACCATCAAGATCGAGCCGCCTGCGCTGCTGTCGGTGCACATCCGGCGCGGCTTGATCTGGGATCGACTGGTCATCCAGCCGAAAAAGATGGACCTGCTCGACATGGTGCCCGGTCAGCACAAGAACAGCGTGGATCTGCGCGTGCTGCGCAAGTACCGGAGCGATTTAGAGCGTCTGCTGAGCGAGTACCACGCCATCGCGCTGGCATGAACGTCAGCCCCGGTCGTTGCGCCGCAGGCGGTTGCGCGACTCGCGGGTGTTGCGCTCGATGTCGGTGAGGAGGTGAATCACCTCGGAGGCGCCGAAGAGCAGCACGAACGCCAGCGTGGACCACAACGCCTCGAAGAGCCGCAGGAACCACTGGTCGAAGCCGCCGGACATGAACTGCCCGAGTCCTTTGACGACGAGAAAGACGGAGATGGCGCCGAAGACGAAGGAGAGCACGCGCATGGTCATGGCCACGTGGCCTAACGCCGGGTAACGGTCCGACGGCGGGCGTCCCAGCAGCCATGTCAGCACGCGGTCAAAGGCGGTGGCCGCGGCGCGCCCCCAGCGGCGCCTGTGGGGCGTGATGCGTAGGAGGTCGGTCTGCGTTTTCAGCTTGGCGATCCCGCCGCGGGCCTCGGCCTCGGCTACGGCCACCGTGACGGCTTCGGGCGTGTACAGGTCGCGCTGCTCAATGAGGCGCACCAGTTCAACGTCGGGGAGAGCATGGATGCGCTGGGTCACGGCAGCGTCCGGTGCCGTGAGGTCGGTCTGGGCCATGAGAGGAGGGCGTGAAAGCAGCATGAATCGGCACACATGCTACCGCAAGGCCTCGGGCAGGTTCTCGGCGTTAGCTCACGGCGGTCATCACGAGCCACGCCACCATGAAGAAGGCGACCTCAGCGCAGGCCACGATCAGCACCCGCTTGCCCAGCGGGTCGCGCGCTTTCTTTTTCCAGACGGCTTCACTCATGGCAGGGGCCTGACGGCTTTGATGGCGTGCAGCGTACGCTGCAGTATCGGCGAATCGTTCAGTAGGTTTATCCCGGGCATCGGCAAAGCAACCAGTGGGGCTGATGGTTTTGCCCTGCGGGTCCCTACTACACCTGACGGCGTCCGCATCCCCAAGCGATTCAGTAGGAGAGAATGACAAAAAGTATGCCGCCGCAGATAGTGAGACAGGGACGGTAGAGCGCGCCTGGTTCAGGAAGGGCAGACGCGAATGGTGGACAGCAACGTCGTAGGCAGGCCACAGCCAATCGGTAGGTGCTGACCGTGCTTCAGGCAGCGGCCACGGTGCACATCGAGGAAGCCGTCGTTGGCTATACCTCGGATGCTGTGTAAGGCGTCATCGATCGAGCCTTCCAGCCACACATCGCGCACGGCGTGGGTGCGCTGGCCGTGTTCGAGGCGACGCCCCTCGCGCACGTACACCCGGTACGTCCGTGCCGCCATGTCTATCATGCCCTGTCCCAGCTGGTGGACGAGGAGGCCGTCTTGTGCCGCGTGGCGGAGTGCGTCGGGCGTGTCGATGCCGGAGGCGAGGTAGAGGTTGGTCATGCGCGGCAGCGGCGGATGGGCGTAGGACGCGCGGCGCCCGTTGCCTGTGCGCGGTAGCCCCAGTCTGTCTGCGTGCGCCCGGTCGGTGAGCCAGCGGAGGCAGCGCCCGTTGTGGATAAGCGTCGTCTTGGCCGATGGCGTCCCCTCATCGTCGTGCGACGTGGACGCCCGCCCGCCGGGGTACGTGCCGTCGTCGAAGAGGGTGACGGCTGCTGGGGCGATCTGGATCCCCAGCGAGGCGGCGCCATCGGCAGACGCTACGTCGGCCTCTAGGCGGTGCCCAATGACTTCGTGCAGCCACGCGCCGCCCCATCCGGCGGCGAGTACGACGGCGTAGGCGCCGGATGGCATCGGCTTCGCGTCTGCCAGGCGCGCTGCTTGGGCGATGGCGTCTCGTGCGACCTGTTCTGAGACGTCGTTAGCAAACGCATCGGCCAGCCCCATCACCGCCTGCTGCGCGGCTCCCGATGTCGTGCCCTGTGTGCCTTGGACATCGGCCTCGGCACGTACCTCCGTCAGCGGCTGGAGGCGGGTGACGGTGGCGCCATGGGTGTTGACGACGAGCGTATGCCGCAGGCGCGACTGCGCTTCGAGGCGCACCTCAACTACGGACGCGCTGAGCCCAAAGAGAACATCGGCAGTGCGTTCGAGCAGGGCGCGTATCGCAGCCTCAGATGCTGGAGCGGAGGTGTAGATGGGCGCTGTGGGCGCATCGGGTGCCGGAAACTGATGGGCGAGCCGTTGTACCGCTTCGGGGGTCGCCTCTGCGCACGCGCCAAACCAGCTCCCCTCGGCATGATGTGCCTGGAGTGCGAGGCCTTCGACCAAGGCGCTGCGAATGTGTACATCGGGAGGCGCGAGGCGGCCGCGTGCGCGCTGGGTCCATCGGCCGTGCTGCAAGACGGTGTGCTCGTAGAAACCGTCGGCGTAGTGGGCACCGCGCTGCGCAAAGGCCATGAGCTGTTCGGCAAAGACGGGCTGCAACGCTTGGGCGCGCTCGGCAAAGAGCGCTTCGCTGGCAGGCGGGTCAGTACCCATAAATCGAAAAGTCGTCGCGCCGCATGTGCAGGTTGAGGGCCAGGGCCAGCAGCACCGAGTTGGCCAGCAGCGCCGAGCCGCCGTACGACACGAACGTCAGCGGTATGCCGATCACGGGCAAGATGCCCATCACCATGCCCATGTTGACGAAGACGTGGATGAGGTATATGCCGGTGGCGCCCACGGCGATCATGGTCGGGAATTGGTGCTTGACCTCCATCGTGATGGACGTGAGCCGCAAGAGCATGATGCCGAACAAGACGAGCACGGCGATCCCGCCCACCAGCCCGAACTCCTCCCCGACGATGCTGAACACGAAGTCGGTGGACTGCTCGGGGATGTACTGGCCTTGCGTCTGCGGCCCTTGCATAAAGCCCTGCCCAAACACGCCGCCCGACCCGATGGCGGCCTTGGACTGCACGAGGTGGAAGCCCACGCCCTGGCGGTACTCGTCGGCCTCGGGGTTGGTGAACGACTTGATGCGGTCGATCTGGTGCGGCGCCAGGATGGACGTGATGGCGATGGCAGCCACGAGCGCTGTGCCGCCTGTGAACACGCCCATCACGCCCGTCAACTTACGGTCCTTCGTGAACCAGTACATGCCCAGCGTGAAGATGGCGGCGAAGGCGATAGCCAGCGGCATGTAGACAATCGCGAAGTAGCCCACCACGGCGGGAGCAATCAGCAGCGACACGATGCTCACGGGGATGCCACTCCAGAACAACAGCACCGGGATGAGGCCTAAAAAGACCAGCATCGTGCCCGTGTCGTTCTGCATCAGGATGAGCGTCGCAGGCAGCATCACGAGCACGATGGTAAACAGGGCATACCGTACGTTCTCGCCCGACCTGCGGCCACTGAGCAGGCGGGCCACGGCCATGACGGTGCCTACCTTGGCTACCTCGGCCACCTGGATGCTCGCCGGGCCGATGTGCAGCCATGACGTGGCGCCGTTAATCTCGCGGCCGAAGAGCAACGCGGCCACGAGGAGCAGCAGCGAGACGACGTAGGCCGGGTACGCAATGGCGCGCAGGAAGCGCACAGGCAGCGTCAGCGTGATGCCCATCGCCACCGTGGAGACGACAAGCCACAGCAGTTGCTTCTGGAAGTTCTCCTGCACGCTGTCGAGCAAGAACTCGCGCGACGGGCCAAACGTGCTGCTGTAGATCGAGATGAGGCCGATGACCACCAAGCCGAGCCAGCTGCACAACAGCATCCAGTCGAGTTTGCGATACATGGCCTCAGTCGGATTTGGCGGTGGGGAGCGGTTGGCTGCTGGCCGCCAGGGCGCGGTTCATGCGCAGCGTCTTCTCGTAGGAGTCGGGGATCTCGCCCTTGAGGTATTGCTCGGCCATCAGGCTGGCGATGGGGGCTGCGCAGCTGCCGCCAAAGCCCGCGTTCTCGCACTGCACAGCCACGGCAATCTGCGGGTCGTCGAAGGGCGCGAACATGATGAAGAGCGAGTCGTCCTCGCGGTTTATGCCGCCCGCCTGTGCCGTTCCCGTTTTGCCTGCCGAGGGAATCCCCGGAATCTGCGAGAGCCGCCCGGTGCTCTCCTCCATCACCCGCCGCATGCCTGCCTTAACCACAGGATAATACTCGGGGTCGATGTTGACGTGCTCGGGGAGGGGGACGTCGGAGGGGATGGTCTCACCCGTCTGCGGGTCGCGCAGGTAGGCTACGAGGTGGGGGCTGTGCAGCGTCCCCTCATTGGCGATGGCTGCCGTGTAGCGCGCCAGCTGCAGCGGCGTGACGCTCATGTTGCCTTGCCCGATGCCCATGCTGATGGTCCAGCCCGGTCCCCACTTCCCTTTGCCCTGCCAGTTGTCGAAGTAGGCCGAGTCGGGGATGAGGCCTGCGGATTGCTCGGGGATGTCGGTGGGGGCCTCTACGCCGAAGCCGAACATGGTGCCGTACTTCTTGAACTGCCCCAGGTGGGCGCGGTACATCAACTCGAAGAAGTACGTGTTGCACGAGTTGCGGATGGCCTCCTCGGCATCCTGTGGCCCATGCACGTCCATGCACGTCAGGTTGCGCCCGCGCCCGAGCGGATGGCCGCCTCGGCACATGATGGTTTCGTTGGGGCCCACGAGGCCCGTCTGCATGCCCATGAGCGCCATGAACGGCTTCCAGGTGGAACCCGGCGGCATAAAGTTGAGGGTAGCACGGTTGAGCATCGGCTTGCTGGGGCCTTGCAGCGTGCTCCACACCTCGGGCGTCAGCTTCTGCGTGAACACCTCCGGGTCATAGTCGGGCATGCTCACCATCGCGATGAGGCCGCCGGTGTTCACATCGATAGCCACCGCGCCGCCGCGCTTGTTGACGAACAGCGACTCGGCCAGCGCCTGCACCTTACTGTCGAGGGCCAGGACGAGGTCATAGCCGTTTTCGGCCGGGATGTCGGGCTGGTCGGCGAGCTCGGCTTTGAGGATGCGCCCGCGCAGGTCCACCTGCCGGAAGTCCACGCCCATCTCGCCGCGCAGGAACGACTCATACGTGCGCTCAATGCCCGACTTGCCGAAGAGGTCGCCCTGCTGGTAGCCGTCTTCGCGTACCCGCTCCAGCTCGCGGTCGTTGATCTCGCGGATGTAGCCCAGGGCGTGCGCCGCGTGCGCCTCGGTGTGGTAGCGCCGCTTCCACGCATCCTCAAACTCGACGCCCTTCAAGCGGTGCATGTTCTCCTGCACCCGGCTGAAGACATCGAACGGGACCTCGCGGAACGCCGCACTGGGGCGCGTAGCACTCCAGGCCCGGGCCTTGCTGTAGGCCTCGCGGATGACCCGCGTCTCCACCTCCATCAGCGAGGCGAGCAGGTTGTACTGGGTCGTGTCGAAGTAGCGCGGCGTGATGGTGAGCGTGAACGAGGCCTCGTTATCCACCATCAGGATGTTGTTGCGGTCGTAGATGACGCCACGGGGGGGGATCACACGGGTAGGGCGGATGGATTGCGCCTTCGCGGTGCCTGTGTACTTCTGCGCATCGATCACCTGCAGGTGCACCAAGCGGCCCCCCAAGATCAGCAGGATGCCGAGGATAATGATGGAGAAGACCCGCGCCCGCGTACGGTTCTGCTCCATCGCTTGGTCGGATTGCAACATGACCGCGAGGGGTAATCGATTCAGGAGGTGGCGCCAGCGCATGTAGTGACTCAGCAGGCGCGAAGTTCCGTGGCCATCCACATTCTGCGGGTGATGCCGAGGGAGGACAGCGAAGCACGTCGCTCGCCTGCCCCCTTCGCGCTGGTGTCTGGGCGTGCAGTGTGGCATCCATCCTGCGTGGCGCGTACTTTCCGCCTCACTCCCGTGCTCGCCATCGCCCTACGTTTGATCGTCCAGCGCCGTGGATGCCGCCCAGGTCACACAACTCCTACACGCCTACACCGAGGGCCAGCCCGATGCCCTCGACGCGCTGATGCCCGCGGTGTATCAGCACCTGCGCGAGCTGGCGCATCGGTACTTGCGTCAGGAGCGCATGGGGCACACGCTCAACACAACCGCGCTCGTCCACGAAGCCTACCTGAAGCTGATCGACCAGCACCGCGTGCAGTGGCAGAGCCGCCAGCACTTCTACGCCATCGCGGCCCAGGCCATGCGCCGCATCCTCGTCAACTACGCCCGCAACCGCATGCGCCTCAAGCGCGGTGGCGACGCCCCGCACGTGGCCTATGACGAAGCGTTGGGCCTCAGCGATGAACGCGCCGACGAAGTCGTAGCGCTGGACGAGGCGCTGACCCGGCTGGAAGCCGCCAACGCGCGCCGGGCGCGCATCGTAGAGTGCCGCTACTTTGTCGGGTTCACCATCGAAGAAACGGCGGCGGTCCTAGGCATATCGCCGCGTACCGTCAAGCGCGAGTGGACGGTAGCCAAGGCGTGGCTCTATCGCGAGATGACCCGCGACGCCTGAGCGTGAATCATCGCACCGCGCTCACGGGTTCAGGGTGCAATCGCGCTCACCAATTCCCAACCTCATCATGGCTGTCACCCCATCCACCTACGTCGAAATCGGCTCTGCCGCACCGCCCTTCACCTTGCCCGACACGGTCTCCGGCGAGCACCTCTCGCTGGAGGCCCTGCGCGGCGCCAACGGCACAGTCGTCATGTTTATCTGCAACCACTGCCCGTTCGTGCTGCACGTCAACGACGAGCTGATCCGGCTGGCGAACGACTACAGCGCGCGCGGCATCGGCTTCGTGGCCATCAGCAGCAACGACGCCGTGGCGTATCCGCAGGACGGGCCGAAGCGCATGAAGACGCACGCCGAGCGGCTGGGCTACCCGTTCCCGTACCTCTACGACGAGAGCCAAGCCGTGGCCAAGGCCTATGACGCCGCCTGCACGCCCGACTTCTACGTCTTCGACGGCGCCCTCAAGCTGGTGTACCACGGCCAGCTCGATGATTCGCGGCCGGGGAATAGGAAGCCCGTGACCGGGCGCGACATGCGGGCCGCACTCGATGCGTGCTTGGCGGGCACGGCCTACGCGGAGCCGCAAAAGCCGAGCATGGGGTGCAATATCAAGTGGAAGTGAGGCGAGTTTAGCACGGGGTGGCCCCATTGCACGGCAAACGGCGCGTTTCTATCATCGCACCATAGCTGCCCTGTGTTGCCATGTCTGAAGACCTCCGCCCTGCGTCGTCCGATGCGCCGCTGCTCGATGCGGCAGAAGCCGTGTTCATCCAAGCGCTCGATGTCCCACTCGCCGAGCGCCTGACTTTTGTGCGTGAGGCCTGCGGTGCCGATGCTGCGCTACGGGCCGAGGTGGAATCGTTGCTGGCGGCCTACGACGAGGCCAACACCTTTCTCGAAGAGCCGCCTTCCGACCTGCTGGCGCTCGCGGTGCCGGATGCCTCAGCCGTGCCTAAGCGGGTAGGGCCGTACGAGGTGGTGCGTCGGCTGGGCGAGGGCGGGATGGGCGTCGTCTACCTCGCGCGCCGCGCCGATGCGCAGTTCGAACAGCAGGTGGCGCTCAAGATGCTGCCCCGCCACGTCACGTCGGAGCGGCTGCGGGCACGCTTCCTGGCCGAGCGGCAGCTGCTGGCCCGCCTCCACCATCCCCACATCGCCCGGCTCCTCGACGGCGGCGTCACGCCCGACGGCACGCCGTACTTCGCGATGGAGTACGTAGACGGCCTGCCCATCCACCACTACTGCGACGCGCACCGCCTCTCGATCGACGCCCGCCTGCGCCTCTTCCAGACCGTGTGCGATGCCGTCCACTATGCCCACCAGCACCTCATCGTCCACCGCGACCTCAAGCCAGGCAACATCCTCGTCACGCCCGACGGCACGGTGAAGCTGCTCGACTTCGGCATCGCCAAGCTGCTAGACGGCAGCGCAGGGCTGGTCGATATGCCGATCACGCGCACGGGCCTACGCCTGCTCACGCCCGAGTATGCGAGCCCGGAGCAGGTGATGGGCACCGCGCTTACCACGGTGTCGGACGTGTACCAGCTGGGCGTGCTGCTCTACGAGCTGCTGACGGGCCACCGCCCGTACCGCATCGGGACGCAGGTGCAGCGGGAGATGGAGCGGATTATCTGCGATGAGACGCCGTCGCTGCCCTCCACAGCGATCAGTCGTACCGAGGAGCGCTTGCTGGGAGCGGGTACCGTTACGCTGACGCCTGCCACGGTGAGCCATGCGCGTGCGCTGCCGCCCGGCAAGCTCCGCAACCGCCTCACCGGCGACCTCGATAACATCGTGCTCATGGCGATGCGGAAGGAGCCGGGCCGTCGCTACGCCTCGGCGGCACAGCTGAAGCAGGACATCGTGCGGCATCTCGGCGGGCTCACCGTGCAGGCGTCGCCTGACAGCGTCGGCTACCGCACGCGCAAGTTTGTGCGCCGCCATCGGGGGGCGGTGTCGCTGGGGCTTGGCATGGCGGTGCTGCTGCTGGGGTTCAGCCTGATCACGCTCGTCCAGGCGCAGCGCCTCGCCACCGAGCGCGACCGGGCCGAGCACACGAAGGCGGTGCTGATTGACCTCTTCAAGAGTGCCACGCCCGAGGAGATGCAGGGCGAGGACGTGCCCGTTCAAGCCGTCCTGGCCGCAGGCGCGGCGCGGCTGGAGCGCGACCTGAGCGGCCAGCCCGACGTGCAGGGCGCGCTGCTGGCCACGCTGGGCACGGTCTACCGCTCGCTGGGGCAGTACGACGAGGCCGAGCGCCTGGGCGTGGCCGGGGCCGAAGCGCTCGGCGCAGCGCTGGGGCCGCGCCACGAGCAGACCGCGACGGCGCAGGTCGAACTCGCCGCCACGGCCCGCGTCAAGGGCGACTACGTCCTCGCCGACTCGTTGCTGGCTCAGGCGATTCCGGCCATCCGAGCAGCGACGGGCACGCGCTCGGCAGCGTACGCTCGGGCGCGCAAGGAGGAGGGGATGCTGCTCCAGGACCTAGGCCGCTACGGGGCCGCCGAGCAGACCTACCGCGATGCTCTGGCCATCCGCCAGCGCCTGTTCGGCACCGACCACGAGGCCACCATCACGGCGCAGAGCAGGCTCGCCAGTGTGCTGCAAGACGTGGGCCGCTATGCCCAAGCCGACTCGCTCTTCCGGGATGTGCTGGCCGCTCGGCTGCGCGTGCTCGGCCCCAACCACCCCGAGACCGCCATCGCGCAGAACAACCTGGGGCTGCTGCTCTACTTCCGTAGTCAGTACGCCGAAGCCGATTCGCTCTTCCAGGCCTCGCTGGCCTTGCGGCAGCGCTTGTACGACGCCGAGCATCCGAGCGTGGCGACCCTCTACAACAACATCGCCATGCTCCGGCGCTCCACGAGCGACCTCGCGGAGTCTGACGCCCTCTACCAGAAGGCGCTCGCCATCAACGAGGCGCGGCTGGGGCCGGAGCATCCGCGGGTGGCGAGTACGCTGCTCTCGGCGGCGCGCACGTTGGCGCGGACGGGGCAGCACGCGCAGGCCGAGGCGGCCATCCAGCGCTCGCTACGCATCTACCGCTCGGTGCTTGGGCCTGCCCACCGCTCCACCGCCGTGGCGCTCATCAACCTGGGGCAGTTCTACATCAGCCGGGGCCGCCTCCGCGATGGACACACCGCCTTCCAAGAAGCCACGTCCATCCGCCAGCATGCGCTGGGGGCCGACCATCCCGACACGGGCGATGCGCTCTCCAGCCTGGGCAGCGTCTACTGGCGCCTGGGTCAACCGGATAGTGCCATCGCGGTGCACCGTCAGGCGGTAGCTATCCACGAAGCCGCGCTCGGCTTTGCGCATGCCACCACGCTGCGTTCCATCAACAACCTCGCCACCGCCTTGCAGAACCGGGGTCGCTACGCCGAGGCCGACTCGCTGCATCGGCTCATCTTCGAGCCCATGAAAACCGTGCGCGGCGCTGACCATCCCTCGGTGGCCACCAACATGATCAACCGGGCGGTGATCCAGCAGACGCATTACAAGGATCGCGAGGCCGCCGAAGCGCTCTACCGCGCTGGCCTCGCCATCGAGCGCGACCGCCTGGGCGAGCAGCATGCCAAGGTGGCGCAGACGCGCAGCAGCTTGGCCGTCTTGCTCATCGAGCGAGGCACGCCTGCTGACTTGGACGAAGCGGAGAGACTGCTGGATCAGGCACTGGCCGTCTACCGCAAGGTGCAGGGCGAGGATGGGCTGGGCGTAGCCTATGGCCTGCACCAGTACGGACGGTTGCACCACCGCCAGGAGCGGTTCGCCGCGGCGGCGCAGGCCTTCGAGGCGGCGCTGGCTATCCGGTCGGCCCGCCTGCCCGAGGGCCACGTACGGACGGCGTTCACGCGCGCGAGCTTGGCAAAAACGCTGCAACAACAAGGCCGGTACACCCAAGCCGAGCCGCATTTTGAAGCCGCGTACGCCGTGCTCGACCAGCGTGGACACCGTGCTGCCGCTGCTGTACTCGGCGACATGGTGGCGTTCTATGAGGCGTGGGGGCGAGGGGAAGAGGCTGCCCGCTACCGCGCCGCTCTGTAGGCCAAGCCGTGCTCCATCGCTTGGCGCGGGAAGAGAACACACGCGCACGAGCGCGATGAATGGCCCCTGTACAAAAGACGGTGGCGGAACAGTCACCTCCTCCGCCACCGTCTGGCCAGCGCGTACGTGTCGCAAGTGCTAGGCTATCTGCTGACTCAGGCGGCTCGCCTCAGCGTCTGCGCGCGGCTGCTGTCGCCGTCCACCTGGAACGTCGCCACCTGGTCCGAAAGCCCACGCGCCTGCGTGGCCAGCGCATCGATGCCTACGGCTACGGTCTCGGCGCTGTCTGAGCTGGCCTGGATCAGCCCCGTCATGTCGTCGATGCTCCGCGCGATCTGCTCGCTCGTGGCCGACTGCTCCTCGGCGGCCACCGCCATCTGCGACACCAGTTCGATGGTGCGCTGGCTGGCCTCCACGATGCGGCCCAGGGCGTCGCCCGCCTCGTTGGCCAGGCGGATGCCTTCGGTGACTTCGTTGCGCCCCCGGTTCATATCGGCCACGGCCGATTCGGTCTCGTGCTGGATCGGGCGAATCATCTCGCCAATCTGCTGGGTGGCATGGCTGGTGCGCTCGGCGAGCTTGCGCACCTCGTCGGCCACGACGGCGAAGCCGCGCCCTTGGTCGCCTGCCCGCGCAGCTTCGATGGCCGCGTTGAGGGCCAGCAGGTTGGTCTGGTCGGCGATGTCTTGGATGGTTTGCACGATCTCGCCGATGGCCTCGCTCGACTCGCCCAGCCGGCCCACCGTCTCCGCCGATTGGCTGACCATGTTGGCGATCTCGTTCATCTTAGCTGTGGTCTCCTCCACCACGACGCGACCTTGCTCGGCTACGGCGCCGTTCTCCTGGGCGACGTCGGCGGTGCGGCTGGCGTTGGTGGCCATGTCTACGATGGTGTCAGACATCTGGGCGATGGACACCGAGATCTCCGCCGACTGCGACGCCTGCTGGCGGGCAGCCTGGGCCAGCTGATCGGTTTCTGTACGGATGGTGGTGCTGGTATGCTGGGTCTCGGCTGCTGCTGCCTGTACATGTTCAATCAACCGTCGCGTGTTCTGCACGGCCTCGTTGAAGCCGTTGTAGAGGCGCCCAATGTCATCATCGCGGTCAGCATGCAAGCGGACGGTGAGATCCCCGTCGGCGAAGCGGCGCATCTCGCCCAGCATGGTGTCCACGCGGTCGGTCAAATACGCCTGCTGTACCACGACTTGTTCGCGTTGTGCCTGGGCTTCCTGCGCGGTGTGCTCAGCGTTGGCGGTGAGCTCCTCTGCGTGAGCCATCGACTCGCGGATGCGGACGAGCATAGTGTCGAGTGACTGCGAGAGCTGGCCAATTTCATCGGTGCGCGCCATGCCCACATCGATGTCGTATTCGCCTTCGGTCACGGTCTGGGCCTTATCAGCGAGCGTGCGTAGGGCGCCTCCGATGGTGCGCGCCAGCAGGGCACCTATCAGCAGGGCCAGAATCACCAGGACGCTGAAGATAATCAGGAGCGTGGTCACAAAGCCATCTGCGATGGCGGCGTTCGCTGATTTCAACTCTTCGGCGTGGCGCTGCTTCATAGCTCGTAGCGCGTCCAAGGCGGCAATCTCAGCTTGGGCGGCTTCAAAGCCTGCGCCGTTGAGCACCGCAACGGCTGCTTCGTCCTGGCCCTCTGCGTACGCAAAGGCAATCATCCGGTCGCGATGCGGCACATAATCTGCGCGCGCCTGGCTCCATGCCTCGAACGTATCACGCATCTCTTGAGAGAAGATACCCTGCTCATAGAGGGCGGCCAGTTCGTCGATCTCAGCGGTGAGTGCAAGCACGCGCTCGCCGTAATAGCGCTCGGTCTTGGCGTCACTTGCCAAAATCATATCGCGCAGGTTGCTGCGAACGCGCTGCGAATTCTGGGCAATCGCGTTGAGGGTGGCCAGTGGGACCACCGTTTTGTCGTACATGACATCGGCGTTGTCAGAGACTTGGCCGAGTTCTTGGACAGCCACCACGCCAATGCCGCCTGCGAGTATGGCAACGAGAGCAAAGCTACCGATGAGCTTAGCGCGGATGTTCAAGTTGTTGATGAACTTCATAATCAGTGTTAGAGTAGGCACAAGCGACATACGCTATCCAGCTGCGTGAGCCAGATGGGTTGCCTGTGGTTAAGAAAGTAGGGATACCAGTTCTACTAGATGGTTGTGCGTCCCAGGAGTGTCATCCCGAGCGGAGGCCACAGGCCAAAGCCGAGAAAGCGCACCTTGACGGAGTAAACCGGAGGTTCATGGAATGCTAATCTCCCACTTTGAGCTTGTGCAACGCGTAGAAGAGGGAGATTTACCTGCGGTGTGCTTCGCGCTCTCGGCTCCGCTCGGGATGACAAGAGGAGACGGTATCCTGCACCCTGAAAGGCTAGAACGGGTATGATGTGGGTCTGAGAAGAGCTTACAAGCCAATGCCGAACATGAAACCTGCGTTGCGGTGCACCTCGCCGTGTGCGAAGTCCCAGTTGAGCGTCGGGGCAATCGAGGCGTTGCCGAATGCGAAGTTGTAGCTCACGCCTGTACGTATAGCGGCGTACTGGTGCCCATCGACGAAGAAGACGCCTGGCGCCACGTTGGCCCCGAAGTTACCGAACGGATGAAACACCACGTTGGCAGCGGCCAGCCCGTGAAGGTGATCCGCAAGCACGATATCGCCGAGCAACCCTACGCTAACACGCTGCTTGAGGAAGCTAGGTTGGTAGAGCACATCGGCGCCGAAGGCGGCATAGCTTTGGCCATGCGTGGTGGAGGAGCCCACGAAGAAAGCGGCATGCCAGGCATGATGAGCATGATGAGCGTCATCGTCATCAGGGGACGGGGTGTCGCCGGTTGCGGCGAGAACGGGAAGGGAGCAGAGGCTGACTACGAGGAACGCAACCAACGACTGGAGCAGCGAATAGCGCTTCATGGTTGTAGAGAAGTAAGATGAATATGTAGATATGAGGAGTGCACAGCTATCGGTGTCGCGCCTGAGAATTCAATCTGTGTGGGACAGATAGGGATAACTTGACATCGATTATCAAGAAAACCTGGCTCAGCATTGGGAAAACCCCCCAATATTAGAACCTGCTTGGCCTTCAAAGGGCCCGTCGGGTGCTAACAGACAGCGCGAGGCGCATGCATTGGATCGGCAAATTGAGCCTTGTGTGCCAGATCATGGGGCAGCGAGTCTAGCGCTGCGTCAAGTGTGAGATGGGGAGATCAGGGGGGTAGATGTTGCGCTGATGCGCGTAGGCAGAAAATTTTGCAGGTTGGATACGACTGCGACGGGTTGGGGAGTTACGCTACTCTCGGCCGCCGATGCAGTCACTGCGGTGACCTGCATCTACATCCCTTCCCACATGATCCAACGCCCCTATGCCCTCCATGCGTTACGGAACACTACTCATCTTTTGCCTGCTCTTCGCCGTTCCCGCTGCCGGGCAGCCCGCGTCGGATACATCAGACTGGCCTGCGCCCGACTCAGCGGATGTTGCCTCTATCGAGGCCATCATCACGTCCCTCTACGACTCCATCTCAGGGCCTGCTGGTGAGGAGCGCGACTGGGACCGCTTTCGCTCGTTTTTCCACCCCGAAGCCCGCCTCATCCCAACGGGTAAGGTGCAAGGCCAGGTCGGCGTCGTGCCGCTGGGGGTGGATGCTTACATCGAGCGGGCCAAGCCAGCCTTTCTGAACAGTGGATTTTACGAGGTGGAGACGTCGCGCAAGGTGGAGACCTACGGCTACATGACACATCTCTTCAGCACCTACGAAGCGCGCCTGGAGGAAGACGCTGAGCCGTTCGACCGAGGCATCAACAGTATCCAGCTGCTGCACGATGGCACCCGTTGGTGGATCATGAGCATCTTCTGGAACAGCGAGGCCACCGTCGGCGAGCCCATCCCCGAGATGTACGGCGGCTAGCGATACGGCTGGGCACTCACACGCACAAACGTGCCGCCGTACCCGTTGCCGGTAGCCTGCCCGGTGCTATCGTATTGTGCCGAGTGCATCGTGTAGACATCTGCCGATAGCCACTCGTACGCGTAGATCCGATAGCTGCCTTCCGGCTCGCCCTGGAAGCGCACCTGTGTGGTGAGGTCGCCTGCTGTGCTCAGCCTGCCCGTGCCTACGCCGCTGCGCGCGGCGCCGAAGTGCGAGAGGTGGTGCACCTGCTGCGTATCGGTGTTGAGCGACCACAGGATATGGCCCTTGAGATCACCTGCATCCACTACGCAGAGCACACGCTGGGCTGTATTGATCGGCTCACAGACGGTGATGTGATTGGGGATAGTCAGCGTTTCCACAGTCTGGCCGTCCCACACCTGCTGGAACTGGTCGTTTTGCAAGGCCCGCGTGCCGAAGAAGGGCGCAAACGGGTTGTCTGAGGCAGTCCTCGGCGCGGTGTGAGGCGTCAGCGAAGTCAGGCCAAGCAGCACAGCCGCCGCGAAGGGAAGGAGGCGAGCAGGCACAGGCTTAGTGTTTGCTGAACATCCGGCGGATCCGGTCCCACACCGAGTCGTCCTCTGACCGTAGGCGCTCGTATTCCTGCTGCGTGACGATGCCGACGAGGCCTTCGTGCATGCCGCCATCGACCATGCCGTCGAAGACGACAACCGTGAGCGCGTTGCGGCCGCCGTACGTGATGGCGTCTTCGGGAATGCGGTAGAAGCGTTGCACCTGCCACTCGTCGCCGCGTATGTTGGGGTAGGGCTGCATCTGCCCGGTGCGGCCGATGAGGGTGCCGTTGAGGTAGACTTCGTCGAGGTCGTCTATCTTGCCGAGGCTGAGCACGAGGTCCTGGCCCCGTAGGCTGCGTGGGATCGTGACGCTGCGGTGGTAGGTGGCGAAGCCGTCGAGGTTGCGGAAGCCTTGGCCCTCCCAATAGCCGGGCACCATCACGTATTCCATGTCGCGGGTTTTTTCGCCTGTCCAGTCGGGATGGGCGCCGGTCCTGAACATCCACGCGCCCGAGAGATCCGCTTCCATGAGGGGGGCGTCGCGGTCGTCGTAGATGCCCACCTGTCCCTCCAAGATGCCGCCCTCGATGCGTTCGTCGAAGACGCGGATGGCGATGACGTTCTCACCGCCGGGCTTGAGGTAGTCCATCGGGATGGTGTACTCGCGCCACTCGTGATAAGCCGTCTTGTAGTGTGGCGGCATGCCTCCGGTGCGGCCCACGAACTGCCCGTTGATGTAGACCTCGTCGGCGTCGTCGATGCGCCCAGCACGGAAGACCAGCTTGCGGTAGCTGCCGCGCGGTAGGGCGAAGGTGGTGCGGTACCATGCGTAGCCGTCGTAGCCGGGGTAGCCTTCGTCTTCCCAGCGCGCGGGTACGTACATGCGGTCCCAATCGCGGTCGTCGTAGTCGGTGTTGGCCCAGGCGTCGTCATCGCCTAGGGCGAACTGCCAGCTGCCGCGCAGGTCCACCACGCGCTCCCAGCGGTCGAGGTCGCCCTCGGGCGTGCCCACCGCGACGGCGTGCGCGGGGGCGCACAGCAAGCCGAGGAGAAGGTAGGAGGCGAATCTGGTCATAAAGCGTGAACGCGTGAACGCGCGGGCGCGATGAAACGTGAGCGTATGGCTGGCTGCCTACAGGCAGTAAGCAACGCGCAGACGTGCTCACACATCCACGCGTTCACAGTAACGAATATCGAGCGGGCAGCAGACAGCGTTGTCATGGCGCGGTTCCGGCTTGTCACAAGATGTCACCGCACGAACTTGTAGCCGACGCCGTGTACCGTGAGGATGTGCCTCGGGTGGGCGGGGTTGTGCTCCAGCTTCTGGCGCAGCTTCAGGATGAAGTTGTCGATGGTCCGCGTGGTGGGCAGGTGATCGTAGCCCCACACATCAGACAAGAGCTGGTTGCGGCTCACCGCCTGGCCGGGACGCTCGTAGAGGTACTGCAACACCTCGAACTCGCGGTGCGTCATCTCCACCGCCTCGCCGCCGCTGGTCACGGCGAACGTCGCGAAGTCTACAGTGAGCTGGCCGATGGTGACCGCATCCGGCGTGTCATCGGCCGCTGCCACTGCCGGGCGGCGCAGCACCGCCTTGACGCGCGCCAACAGTTCGCGCAGGCTAAACGGCTTGGTCACGTAGTCATCGGCGCCCAGTTCGAGGCCAAGCACCTTGTCGATCTCCTCGCCCTTGGCCGTGAGCATGATGATGGGCGTCTGGACGCCTTCGGCGCGTGCGTTCTTGCACACGTCGAAGCCCGACATGCGCGGCAGCATCACGTCGAGCAGGACCAGGTCGAAGGTGGACGCCCGGAGGTGATCCAGGCCTGCCTGGCCATCGCCCGCCACGGTGACCTCGTAGCCTTCAAACGTGAGGTTGTCGCACAGCCCTTGCTGCATGTGGGGTTCGTCTTCAACGAGGAGGATGCGCTTCATAACGCGGTCGGGAGGTCAGTCGGAAGGAGGAATGGGGAGGAGGATACTGAAGGTGCTGCCCTGGCCGAGGGCGCTTTGCACCGCGACGTGGCCTTCGTGTGCGTTCACGATGTGCTGCACCAGGCTGAGGCCGAGGCCCGTGCCCTTGGTGTCGTGTACGAGGCCCGTGGAGACGCGGAAGAACTTGTCGAAGATGCGCTGCTGGTCGGCATCGCCGATGCCGGCGCCGTGGTCGGTCACGCGCAGCGCCACGTCGCGGCCCACGCGCTCGGTCGTCACCGTCAGGTGCTTGGCATCGGGGCTGTACTTGATGGCGTTCTCGATGAGGTTGATGAGGGCCTCGGTGAGGGCGTCGTGGTCGGCGCGGAGGCGGGGGAGGGCGCTGGCGAGCTTCGTCTCTACCTGGAAGCCGCTGCTGCTGAGCTTGTAGCTGTAGAGCTTGAGCGTGTCGCGCACGAGCGCGTTGAGGTCGAGCGGGGCAAAGCGGTAGGTCTTCTGGCCCGCCTCCATCCGCGAGAAGTCGAGGATGTTGTTGATGAGGTGGGTCAGGCGCTCGGTCTCAGTGCCGATGATGCGGTAGTATTCCTGGCGCTTGGCGTCGTCGAGGACGCGGCCCATCTCTAGCGTCTCGGCGAACATGCGGATGAGGGACAGCGGCGTGCGCAGCTCGTGCGAGACGTTCGAGACGAAGTCCGACTTCATCTGCGCCAGCCGCATCTCGCGCCGTACGGTGTAGAGCACAAACCCGACGCCCATCAGCAGCACCACCGTCAGCCCGCCCGCCGTGGACAGGTTGCGCCACAGCCGCCGGTCGAGCATCGCCGTGGCGGCCTGATCCGTCGGCTTGATACAGATGGAGTAGTTGGGAAAGACCCACAGCGCCCGCCGATACGCAACGTCCGTGCACGACACGTCGCCCGTGGCGATGACGGGGACGGCGCTGGCCCCTTGGCAGATAGCGAGGTCGAACTGGGTGCGGCCCACATCGCGCAGCTTGGGATCGACTTCGGTTTCGATGAACTGGATCTGGTCGAGCACGAGCCCCGCAAAATGAAGCGCTCCTACGTCCTCCAAGGCATACAGCATGACCACCTTCGTCTCGGTCGTGTCTTGCAGCACAATGGGCTCCAGCTGTCGGTAGCCCACGCCCAAGCGGCGGCGCAGGCGCCGCGCCGTAGAGTCGGGTACGATGGAGGGCGTGGAGACCGTGGTGTCTTGCACAAGCCAGCGTGTTGACTGGCGGAGGCTGTCGAGGAGCACCACGCCGCTGATGGAGCGGGCCTGTTGGGTGAGGAAACGCTTGGCGCCAGCCTCGTCAGGGGAGGCCGTCAGTTCCACCTCTAGGTCGTCGGCCCAGTCGCTCATGGTGTCCCAGGCGTGCTGGTTGACCGAGTAGAGCAGCGTCTCCAGTTGTTGCTCGTAGATGCTCATCATCATCGCCTCTTGCTCGCCCACCTGCTTCACCTCGTACGTGATGTAAAACAGCGCAGGCAACAGCACCACGCCAAGCAGGATGACAGAAATGCGAGTGAGCGACATGAACAGGATGGGCAGGAAATGGCAGGCTGGAAACTACGGTACGGCCTGTGCTGAGTTGTCATCGGATGTCACTCGCGTTCTGAGGCCATGATGCATCCCAAACTGCACCCAGGCGTAGGCGCCAGATCCGCTTCAACCGCATTGCTCACCAGATATTTCGGCGCTGTGGCGCACCATCTCCTCTTCTTTTTCAGTGCTCTCGGGGTGTTCAATGCGCTCCTTGCTGGGCTCTACCTGCTATTGATGAGAGGTAGCCCGTTGGCCGATCGCCTGCTCGGAGGGCTTGTACTGGCGGTGTGCATCCGGGTCGGTGTGTCCTGCGCCTACTTTTTCGCCGAAACGATGCCGTGGACGGCCGTTCAAGCTGGCCTGTCGGCTCATTTGCTCATGGGAGCGCTCCTGCTGGAGTATGTGCGTGCGGAGACTGGGAACAGCGATGCTACGACAGTACGGCGATGGCACTTGGGCGGTGTTATGATCGGCGTCCTCTTTATCGGGGTGCTGTTCTCGTTCGAACAGCATCCGCGCATCTGGGATTACCACATCCGGTATGTTATCCATGCTGTCGTCACTGGGTATATCGCAGCTACGGGATGGATGCTCTGGAAGGTGAGAACGGCCAAGCCTACGCGCGCGGCACAGGTCTTCGTAGTGACGGTGACAGTGGCGTTTGGCTTCGTCCTCTCGCTGTACACGAACTACGTCCTTGGCCCGCTTCTCTTCTCCGTTATTGTGTACGCTGTGTTAGGAATGCTGCTGTGGCACAGGCGCCAGACACCCCGCCCTGAGCGGCCAGCCTACGCCGAGAAGAAGATTACCGATGCTGAGGCACTGCCTATCATTGAGCAACTGCGGCACCGCATGCACGCTGACGCCCTCTTCAGACAGCCCGACCTCAAGCTGGCTGGCTTGGCGAAGGCCGTTGGTACGACGCCACACCACCTTTCGCAACTCCTCAACGACAACCTGGGCGCGCGCTTCTCGACGTTCGTGAATAACTACCGCGTGGCGGAGGCCGAGCGGCTGCTCCGCGCCCGCCCCGATTTGACCATCGAGGCCATCGGCTACGAGGCGGGGTTCAGTTCGAAATCGGCCTTCTACGCGGCGTTCAAGAAGCACCACGGCGTGCCCCCCGCGCAGTATCAGCGACAAGTCCAGGCTCCCGAGTTATAATTGCGCACTCCGGTTTTCTAGCTGCGGACGCGCGAGTGCTGCCCAGTGTGCTATCTAAGCCGCGTTGTTTGTCTTACGTGCTTCGCTGTGCCATGCGTCCCCTTGGTTTGACTCTGCTCCTCGGATGTCTACTGATGCCCACAAACGGATCAGCCCAGTCGTCGTCTCCGCTCACGCTGCTGTGGGAGACAGACTCGCTGCTCACTACCATCGAGTCGGCCATCTACGACGCGGAGAGTGGGTTCATCTACACGACAAATATCGAAGGACACTTCATGGACAAAGACGGTGTGGGAAGCATCAGCAAGGTGTCGATGGAAGGCGAGATTGTGGTGCGGGACTGGATTGCCGGGCTAAACGCACCCACGGGCACAGCCATCCACGACGGCCGCCTCTACGTGACCGACATCGACGCCATCGTCGTGGTGGACATTGCGGCAGGCACCGTGGAAGCCCGCCACGCTGTTGAAGGGGCGGTGGCGCTCAACGACATCGCGGTCGATGCCGACGGCATCGTGTACGCCAGTGACACAGGCGGCAACGCCATCTACCGCATGCGCGATGGGCAGATGACTGCGCTTGTGACCGACATCGACACGCCGAACGGCTTGCTCCCTCAAGGCGATGACCTGCTCATCACCCGCTGGACGCCGCAGACGGTGGATCGCCTGTCGCTGGAAACGCTCGACCTTGCGCCGATGGGCACGGGCATCGCTGGACCCGATGGGTTGGAGGCCGTCGGCGATGGCACGTACCTCGCCTCGGGCTTCAATGGGCTGGTGTACCATGTCCAGGCCGATGGCACCAAGCAGCTTCTGCTCGACACGACAGCCGAAGGCGCCCGCGCTGCCGACATCGACTATGTACCTGCCAGGCGCTTGCTGCTCGTACCCACGATGCAACACAACACCCTCCGAGCCTATCGTCTCGCCGAGTGAGCACAAAACGGCTTTCGGGCTTGAAGCAAACGCAAACGCATCCGAACTTGGAGCGATTTGCCAAGCTTGCTCACTGCACACATGCACGCCAACCTGCGCCCGCTCACGCATGCCGATGCCGAGGCGGTCTTCGCCATCTACGCCGAAGGCATGGCCACGGGAAACGCCACGTTCGACACCGTCGTGCCCGATTGGCCCACGTGGGATAGGAAGTACCTCAAGCACTCGCGGCTGGTATGGGACGAGGGCGGCAGGGTGCTCGGCTGGGTGGGCATCATGCCATCGTCTACCCGCGTCATCTATCGCGGCGTGGCCGACCTCAGTGTCTACGTGGCGGCCCAGGCGAGCGGGCGTGGCATCGGGCAGGCGCTGCTGGAGGGCCTGATCGAGGCCTCCGAGGCGAACGGCGTCTGGACGTTGCAGGCGCTGATCCTCGCCGAGAACACCGTCAGCCGACGCCTGCACGCCCGGTGTGGCTTCCGCGAGGTGGGCCTCCGCGAGCGCGTGTCGCAGCGCGATGGCGTCTGGCGCGACTCCGTGCTGATGGAACGCCGCAGCGCGATAGTCGGCATCTGACGATAGGGGCAGGACGCCGCGCCTACAGCGTCACAGCTGTGCGGCGTGCGGCAACGTCGCTGAAGAGGCTGTCGTAGTCCGCTCCGTGCGTGCGCCAGTCGAGCCGCTCGGGGATGTCTTTGAGCGTGGACACGGGCAGCGGACGCTCTTCGCCCTTGAGGATGCGCACCATCACGCGGAAGAGCTCGTCGTCGTCATCGTACAGGATGGGCGCATGCAAGAGCGGGTGGTGCAGCGTCTCAGGGATGAGCTCGGGGTAGCTGAGGCGGTTGGGCAGCAGCGGGTGGCAGCCGCAGTAGATCGCCTCCATCACGGCGATGCCGAAGAACTCGTGGATGGAGGTGGAGACGACGAGGTCGGCGCGGTGGAGCAGGCGGCTGTACTCCTCGAAGTTCTCGGCGTAGCCATAGTGCAGGATGCGCTCGGCGTAGCGCTTGAAGGCGCGCTCAAACTCGGGCGGTTGCTCCTCGAAACGCTCCCCCGCCAAGATCAGCCGGAAGGTGCAGCCGATGTCGTCTAGGCGGTTCATCAGCCGGAAAAACGCCTCGGGGTTCTTGTCGTACTCCCAGCGCTGGTTCCACAGCACGATGGGTGGCTCCATGCCCGGCCCCCAGCGATGCGGCGTATAGTCGGCAGCGAAGGCGTCGTGGCTCTGCAGGTCCATGCCCAGGTGCAGCACGCTGCTCTTGGCGCGGATCTCCTGCACCGTGTTGAGGTGGGTGTAGTCGGGGAAGGTGCGCAGCAGGATGGGCAGCGCCTCCATGAACTCGTCGAAGTGAAACTGCGAGTTGAAGACGATGCGGTCGGCGGCGAGGCACGAGAGGTAGTTGATGTACGCGTATGTGTAGTCGCGCGGCTTGCCCTCGGGCAGCGGATAGGTCAGCTGGTTCTCGTGGAAGAAGACCACCACAGGTACATCCGGCAGCGCCGACCGCGTCAGGGCCAGGAACGCCGGAACGTTGACCATGCTGCTGGCGAAGATGAGGTCGGGTGCGAAGCCGTGCTCGACGGCCTGCGCGGCCTTGCGCGCCAAGGTGACGGCGCCGCCGTGCATCCGCCACTTCCAGAAGCGGGCCGCCATCGTGATGCTGTGGTACGTGTGCGCGCTGTTGGCGATGAGGCCTTTCAGGAAGGTCTTGTGCGAGCCGCCGTACCACGGCTCCAGCGCCAGGACGTTCATCAGGCGTCCGAGGCTTCGCCCGCGAGCCGTGCCTGCAACGCCGCCTCTTCCTCATCCGTAGTGGGGCGCACGATGCTCACGGCGCGCACCTGCAAGAACTCCCGCAGGCGCGTATCCTTCACCTCCTCGGCGGTCAGCATCTCCACGCTCCCGGGCTCCAGCACGATCGTCCGCGAGGCCATGTCGATCGTGAACGGCCGCGTGTTCGTGTTTTTGATGAGCATGCCTTTGCGTTTGCGTGTCGCCATGAGAGGAAGAAGCGTACATTGGTGGGTGCAGCGGTGGTGCCGCACAAAAGAAAAAGCCGATTTTGGCTGACTGGGGCCGTCAAAGGTACGCGTTTATCCAGCGGGAACCCGAGCCCAGTCCTCGATTGCCACAAGATTCACGATGTTCAAGCCACACAAAGGGTTAAAGCAAGCGGGCGCCCTCGGCAAGAAGCTGGGCGGCGCGCTGCTGGACTTGGTGTACCCGCCCGTGTGCTTGCACTGCCATGCCCGCGTGGCCGATGGTCGCCATCCGCTCTGCCCGGCGTGCTTGCGCCTGCTCGAACGCGCCGATCCCACGGCGCTCGGGGCGCACCTGGCCGAGTTACCGTTGGCTCCAGGCACCGTTCATGCGGCTACGGCGTTGTGGGTGTTTGACAAGGGCGGCGCCCTCCAGCGGGTGCAGCACACGCTCAAGTACGGCAACCGACCGCACTACGGCCACATACTGGGCGAGTGGATGACCGAAGCCGTCTCCGATCTCCAGCCCGAGGCATGCTACACGGGTATCGTTCCTGTGCCACTACACCGCAGCCGCTATCTGGAGCGCGGCTACAATCAAGCGGCCATGCTGGCCCAAGGCGTCGCGACTGCCCTAGAGGTGCCCATCGCTGATGTGCTCGTGCGCCCGCATGCCACGCGCACCCAGACCAAGCTCGACCGCAGTGCACGCTGGGCCAACGTAGCGGAGGCGTTCATGCTGAAACGTGAGAGGCCAGTAGCCAACGGGACCTTCCTGCTCATCGACGACGTGTTTACCACGGGCGCGACCACCGCGGCGGCAGCCTCCGTGCTCCACAGCCACGGCGCTCGTCGCGTAGATCTGCTGACGCTGGCGTATGCGCGGTGAGCCCGAACGGGCTACGCGAAAAAGTAAGTGAGTGCGCCCACGTTCAATATGATAGCGGCGATGAGGAGCCCGCGCTGCCTGAATTTCAGCGACACGGTAGCGGCCAGAAGCGTGATGGTGAACACGGTCAGCAACGCGGCTAAGCGCATGCGCTCATCCTCGATGTCCCACAGGCGGATTAGCTCGTAGCCCAAGTAGAAGACCACGACGACCGTCACGTTCAAGATGAACAGGAGCACGGGCGCCAGGATGTGCTCGTTGGTGCTGTTGACGTTTGGCATGTCAGCTTACCGCCACCTTGGCAAACCGCGAGCGCACGAATAAGACGAGGGCGCGGATGAGCAGGACCAGGAGCGTCCCGTAGACAGCGATGATCACCAGGATGGCGGGAATCACCGGGCCGAAGTTGAGCTGCAACACGGCAAGCACGGCGCACACACCCAGGATGCCGTACGTCCATCGGAGCAGCAGCGGCTTTAGCTCCACGAACGTCGGATGGTTGCTCCGCTTGCGCTCGGTGCGCTTCAGGTACACCACGAAGCCCGAGAGCGACAAGAAGCCCGACGTGATGCCGAAGAACGAATACAGCAGCTTGAGCGCGATGCCGCCGAAGTCGCCAAAGTGCATCGACTCCTGCAGGTAGAACAGCTTCTCGCCGACGGGGGCCTCGCGGATGTCGTAGCGGTGCAGCTCCGAGAGGTCGTGCTTGTCGAGCGTGAGCGAGAAGGTGTGGCGCTCGTAGGCGGCGCCCGGCACATCGCCCATGATGCGCAGGGTGCGGCTGCCGTCGCGCGAGGATTGAATGAAGTGCGGCACGAACTCGGGAAACAGCAGCGCACTGGTCTGAACGACACGGCCGTAATCTACCGCGAACGCCAAGTCCTCCGCCTCGGTGAGGGGTTTCTCAGCGACCTCAAAGCCCCCCGGGCGGTCCCCCACGACCACAGGCTGCACAAACCGCTGCAAGCCCAGCCAGGCGCCCGTGATGGCGATCATCAGGTTGAACACCAGCGTGGCTACCCCGATCAGCTTGTGGTAGTCCGCCATCTTGATGCGCAGGTTCTTGGTGCGGATGGCCGCCAGCAGCTGGTTCTTCATGAACCGCCCGTAGATCCAGAACCCAGTGATGGTAGAGAGCAGCAGCGCGATACCCGCCAGCCCCACAATCTGGCGGCCGAAGAGGCTCTCGTAGAGCCGCACATGGATGGTGCGGAGGAAGTAGGCAAAGGAGCGCGTGTAGTCGCGTTCGCCCAGCACGTGGCCAGAATACGGATCGATAAAGACCTCCAACTGCTCGAACGCTAGCCCGCTCGGTATGATGAAGGTGGCCTTCCATGTGTCGGCGGCCTGTTTGGGCGGATAGGTTTGCGTGTGGTATTCGGCGCCGTGAACGCTCCGCAAGCTGTCAACGACGGCCGAGATGGGCACGGGCTGTGGGCCTGGAGCTGTCTCGAACAGGCTGGCGTTCAGCGTGCGGTCCACCTCCACCTTGTAGAGTGCCAGTACACCCGTGACGCTCAGCACAGCGATCACAACGCCCGCGTACAGCCCCACCCAGCTATGGATAGACCACAGCTTCTTGTTGAAAGCCGATGACCGCTTCTTCGGTGTGCTCATGCTGTTGAAAGACAATGCCAGTTGCCCGAAAGATATACCGTCAGCGCGCACCAAAACATAGATCTTCGGCCGGAATCTGTGATCTCCCCTGATACCAGCTCTGAGAGATGATTATGCGATCAAGGTTGTCATCCCGAGCGAAAGTCGAAGACTGTAGCCGAGGGATGACAAGATTAGACGGTGTGCTGCACTATTAATTGCCAGAGCTGGTATGAACTACTCCGACATCGCCACACACAGCGACGGAGCTGCGCCTTGATACTGGGCTTCGGGCACATCCGTGCGGAAAATGGCAATCTGATCGATGCTGAAATCCTCTGAGCGTCCACTGAGGGAGAGGAGGTGGATGCCGGGCTCCAGGGCGTACTGCGCGTCGGAAAAGACGTGGTCGATGTCTTGCTGCGAGTTCCAGTCCCAGGCGCGCAGCGTGTGGTTGAAGTTCTTGCGCCACCCCGTGTTGTTCACGCGGAGGAAGATGTCATTGCACTCCGTGAAGTCCTCGCACGGGTGGTAGTTGCGCAGCTTCACCGTGTAGGTGCCTGGGTTCTGGACGCGGAAGCGGTACGTCAGCAGCCCCTGGTTGTTGGCCTCGGTCGTCGTAGGCCGATCCCAGGTGATATAGCCGTCGCCCGAGTAGCCGGGCACGTCTGACTCCAGCGCCCAGCCGTCGGAGAGCGTGCGGCTTTCGGCCTCGAACACCACGGCGTTATCCAACAACTCGAAGACGCCAGCTGCGCAATCCGCAATCGGCTTGGCCTGGGGTTCTGGAGAGACGGACGATTCGGCCGGTGAGCAGCCCACGAGGAGAGCGAGGAGGATCCAAGCGAAGGAGCGCATAAGAGCGAGGTTAGGTTAACAAAAGCGTATGGTAGTTAGGCAGCTTCTCCGAAGGCCGTGTGGCCATTCCGCCAGGGCAGGAGCGCTTACAAATTGCACTAGCGGTCTTCGCTTACAGCGACCACGCTACACAGACCCTTTCCGCAGCTATGCCAAGGCAATACGGCGGGGTGGCGCCACCCAGAAGCTACGGCACAGCGGGCAAGAAATCAGGCCCAAACGCACCTCGCCCAGCGTCTCTACGACCACGGATCAACACCCTCGTGCCAGATAGATGAAGCCAAGGCCTAGCTTTTTCGGACGCCTCAGCGCAGCTGTTGACGCTGCCTGCATAGGGAAGAGTTAGGGGACGCGGATGAGGCCGTAGCGCTCCTCTCGGCTATCGCCAACCTGTACGCTATCGCGGACCCAGAACAAGCCACGCCCAGCCGCTCTGGTGTCAGAGGGGTTCACATCGCCAGGCAGTGCCATTACTGGTCTGCCGTCATGGGTGATCAGTGCGAAACGCCCGTCCTCCTCATGCCGCCCCACGTAGTATCCGCCTAAGTCAGCGGTTTCCCACACGCGCCACGGCGTCTTTTCGAGGTTGCCCTGGGTATCGACGATGTAGGTCTCCACGCGCCGTCGCCGCTCGCGGGTCAGCAGCGCGTAGCCGTCATAGAACGACGTAGCCTCCTCGTATTGGGGCTTTACAACCCACTGCCCTTCAACGTTCATAAAGCCGAGTCGATCGTTGCCGTCTTCCACCTTGATAAGGCCATCTACGAGTTCAAGCAGACGTCCCTTTTGCTGTCTGACCAGGCCGTTACCCTCTTCATCGTACAGCCACCACTCCTCGCCGTCGGTGCTGTAGACCTCCACGAAGAACCGCCCGTTGTCCTCATGGAGCTCCCGGGAGTACCCATCGCCAAAGGGTGTATACGGAATCGACAGTGTAGCATCGTCAGTAAGGATGACAAGGAGCGCTTCTGTGAGGTTATACACGTTGTAGTAGGCATCGCCGGGGTCAAACATGAAAGCCACATAGTCGGCATGCTGTGCAATGATATTTGCGTAGATGTACTGAGGCGGTACGAGCTCTACGCCTTCATCCGTGATCAGGCCCGAGAAGGGCTGCTCGCTGAAGTCTGGGCTGTAGGACTTCATCGTAGTGACGCCGCGCACGAATCGGCTAAACCCAAAGTGGTACCGGTGGGGAATGACAACTTCTCCGGTGATGTCGATGACGCCACATTGGTTGAACCCCAGGCAGGTGGCAAACAGCTTGCCCGAGTTTTCATCAGCAAAGAGAGAGGACTTGAACAGTTTAGGGTCAAGGTCGGCAGTCAACGTGCCGGAGCGGTCAACAAAGCCAATAGCGTCGCCTTGCTTGACGCGGGCAGACCCCTTGCTCAACTCGCCGATGTTATCGTATTCGATGGGGAGGACAACGTTACCCCGTAGGCTGATGAGGCCGTACTTGCCCTCTTGCTCGACTCTCGCCACGCCTTCGCTAAACTCGTCGATATCGTCGTAGGCGACAGGGAAGAGCACGGTGCCTCTCCGCCCTACGAGGCCGTATCGGCCATTCTGCTCCACCTTAGCGAGGCCCCCGCTGAACGGCTCCACGCTGTCGTACTCGAACGGTACCGCCACGCCGATGTGCGTAGGCCAGGGCTCCAGCTCTTCACCACGTGCGCGAGCAAGTCCTCTGAGGTAGTCTCTGACGTCCTTGAGGGCGTCATCGAACTCGACAAGGGCCCCTGTGGCCTCCTCTTGTGTTTGCAGAAATCCCCATCTTGGCCCTGCAGCAGTCTCCATACGAGCGGGCATCCGGCCCTCTTGCATGGGCCCCATCGCCATCATGCCAGGAGGCAGAGCAGTTGCGATCCTCCCGCCCTGTGCGTACACAACACTCACATGGGTGCTGTCTGGGCCACTGGTGTGGTTCACGTAGGCAATCGACTCAGAAAAGGGCTCGGCATGATCGACAAACAGCAACGAGTTTGACGGTCCGATGCTGTCGATGTGGGTGGGCTCGGGTTGCTTGGGGATGGCGATGTAGCCCAACGTGTCCACGTATGCATACCCGCAACACGGTGAGGTACCCAGGCGGATGAGCGCGCGCTGAGCAGAGAAGGGGCTGATGTCAAGCGATCCTATGCCGCCAAACCGTGTGGGCGCGGCGATACGGCTGCCGTCGCGCCGGACGAGCATGTAGCGGCCTCCTTGCTCTTGCACGCGAACAAAGTCATCCTCGGTATGGACGGCTTCGATGCTGAGTTCATCCTGCGCATCCACCAAGACGGTGCCAGATGGAGTGACGAGCCCCATGCCGTAGACAACGTCGCGCTGGCGAATTTCCGTCTGAAAGAGGTTGTGGTCTTCCAGGAAACCGACGTGGGTATAGGTAGGGGGGATAGCCCATGCGGTGGGCCGCTCTTGGGCATGCAGCGGTAGGGCACACGCAGCAAGAATAATGACTGCGAGGCGTGGGAAATCGGTGGGCCGAGGCATCATGGAACAGCGCGGCGAGTGGCGGATGATGATGCCGTGTAATCAAGGCCTGCCTGCGGGCGCCATCAATCCCCGGATGCGGGTATTCTCGCATGGCATGCAGTGGGTTGCCCGCGCAGGCCTAAAATCGTAACCGCCTTCTTCTTGACGCCACTTTCTTCCCGTGCGCCTGGGGCGCGCCGTATATTAGCTATTCTGTAATCGCCCTGCTCGTGGGCCTTGGGTGGCGCACGGGCATGATTTGTTCATCATACCGTAGGGAGACCTGTATGACCGAAACCCGCAACCTGTACGAACTGACGTACATCATCAACGCGGTGCTCAACGACGACCAGATCAAGAACGTCGTAGCCCGTGTGAAAGAGATCATCGAGAAGAACGGAGGCGAAGTCGTAGACACCGACGAGTGGGGCTCGCGCCGCCTGGCCTATCCGATCGAGAAGAAGCGCAACGGGTACTACGTGAACCTGTACGCCAACCTGATCGGCCCCAGCATCCCGCGCATCGAGCGCTCGATGGAAATCGACGACGACATCCTGCGCTACCTCACGCTGCGAATGGACGCCAAGATGATCCGCCACTACGAGCGGACCCGCAAGGCCAAGGCCGACGCCGCTGCTGCCGAAAGCACCGACGCATAAGCTCACCTCCAAACCGATCCGACTCTCATGGCTAGAAACGACAACAATAAGGAAACCAAGTTCGACCCCACGACGGTGGAGTACGTGGACTACAAGGACACGGACATGCTGCTGCGCTTTGTGAACGAGCAGGGCAAGATCCTGCCACGCCGCATCAGCAACGTCCCGGCCAAGTTTCAGCGTCAGCTTACGCGTGCCGTCAAGCGCGCCCGGCACCTGGCGCTGATTCCGTTCGTCAACGAAACGGTGCGCTAAGCGCGCCGCCCGTCCATTCCCTCGAACGCCGAGCGCCCGGTGTAGCCTGCGGCGCTCCTGAATCCGAATCCTATGCAAGTCCTTTTGTTAGAAGACGTCGAAAAGCTGGGCGAGGCCGGGGACATTGTCTCGGTCAAAAACGGCTACGGACGCAACTACCTCATTCCGCGTAAGCTGGGCGTGATCGCTACGAAGAGCGCCGTCAAGATGCGCGAAGAAGTCATCCGCCAGCAAGCCCGCAAGCGCCAGGCCGACAAGGAGCAGGCCAAGGAAGTGGCCCGTCAGCTCGAAGCGCTCGACCTGGTGCTGCAAGCCAAAGTGGGCGAAGAGAACCGCATCTTCGGCACCATCACGCCGCAGCAGATCGCGGTCACCCTCGCCACGCACGGCTTCGCCATCGACCGCCGCAACATCGAGATCGACGAGGAGATTCGCCTCATCGGCGTGTATACGGCTACGGTGAAGGTCCAAACGGACGTGTTCGCCAAGCTGAAATTCCGCGTGGAGCCGCTGGAAGACGGCCTCGAATGAGCGCGCTGGCGTTGAGTTTGGAAAGGGTGCTTGCCTTCGGGTAGGCACCCTTTCTGTGTTTGAGAACCGCCGCATTTTGCGTTGGTAACAGACAAACGTCTGGCTACATCAGAGCCAAACACGTCCAATCAAGCTGTGACCGTTATGACTGTCATCCCGAGCGAAGCCGAGGGATCTCCCCCGGTAACGTTGTGCAAAGCCTCAAAGGGGGAGATCCCTCCTTCCTATGGGCGTCGGGATGACAATGTGGAAGCGTTGCGTAATGCCTTGAAAGGCAAAAAGCCATGTGTTGGGGTTGCCTGGGTCGTTTTCGCTGGCCTGCTCCTCCTCATGCTGAGAGTGGGCGAAGTACGTGCGCAAGGCATCGCCTCGGTAGATGAGCTGGTGCAGTGGACGACGACGGTGGAGCCCGCGACGGCAGAAGCGGGGGAGCAGGTTGAGCTGATCCACACGGCGACGATTGCAGGCGGATGGAAGATGTATGCGCTCGACTCACCGCCGCCTAGCCGCGCCGTGACCATTGGCCTTGATGCACTACCTGCAGGCATCACCGTGGCCGATGGGCCGTGGCAAGCCGCGCCGGACGAAGGCTACGATCCCAACTTTGACATTGACGTGCGCACGTTCGAGCGTGAAGCGCGCATCGGGCACACCCTGGATGCCGAGGCCGCAGGCACGCACCAGCTGACGGGCACGATCACGTTCATGATCTGCACGTCCGAGATGTGCTTGCCGCCCACGCCGCGTCCGTTCACGACTTCGCTGATGGTGGAGGCCGCGCAAGACGCCCCATCCACGCGAGGCAGCCTCCCGATGCTGGGCGGGAATGCGTTCGGAAGTGGCACGCAAGTGACAGGCGATGAGGTGCGGTGGCGCGTCTACGCCGATCCCGAGGCCGTCGCGCCGGGTGGGCAGGCCGCGCTCATGTTCGAGGCCACCATCGCCGACGGCTGGAAGATATATGCCACCGACACGCCCGCTGGATTGCCCTTCACCGTATCGCCGAGCCCAGCGTGGCCCTCGGGGCTGGTGCCGAACGGCGCGGTGACGCAGCAAACCCCCGATGTAGCCTACGATCCCAACTTCGAGGAGGACACGCACACGTTCTCCGAGCAGGCGCTGTTCGGGCTCCCCGTACAAGTGACCGCGGGCGCCATCCCAGGTGACCATCGCCTGGACGGGGACTTGAAGTACATGGTGTGCAACGACCAGCTCTGCATCCCGCAGACCGAGCGCTTCGAAGCAACGCTGACGGTGGTACCGCTGGAGGCCCCCGCTGCAGGCACAAGCGCGAGCAGTGGGCTGTGGGGCTTCTTGCTCTTGGCCGCAGGGGCGGGACTCGCTGCCCTGCTGACGCCGTGCGTCTTCCCCATGATTCCGCTGACGGTGTCGTACTTCACCAAGCACGCGGGCACGCGGCGCGAGGCCGTGCAGATGGCGTCGGTGTACGGACTGGCGATCGTGGCTACATTCACCGGGCTGGGCATCCTGATGGCCCTGCTCGTCGGCGCGGCGGGTGCCCAGTCGATAGCGGCCAACCCGTGGGTCAACCTGCTTATCGGGCTCACCTTCGTCGTGTTCGCCCTCTCGCTGCTCGGGCTGTTCGAACTGCGTGCGCCGACGGGGCTCATGAACTACGTCAACACGCAGGGCACCACGCAGGCGGGCTACACCGGTGTAGTGTTCATGGGCCTGACGCTGACACTGGTGTCGTTCTCGTGCACGGTGCCGTTCGTCGGCGGGCTGCTGGCGGCTACGGCGGCGGGCTCGTGGGGCTCGCCCGTGTTGGGCATGCTGGTCTTCAGCAGCGTGTTCGCCTTCCCGTTTGTGCTCTTCGCGCTCTTCCCGCGCGGCCTGCAGTCGCTGCCGAAGTCGGGGGCGTGGATGCAAGCCGTCAAGGTGACGTTGGGCTTCGTTGAGCTAGCGGCGGCCATCAAGTTTCTGTCGAACGCCGATCTCGTGTGGGGCACCAACCTGATCTCGCGCTCGCTCGCGATTGCGCTGACCGTCGTCATCTTTGCGGTGGCGGGCTTCTACCTGCTCGGCAAGCTCCAGCTCAAAGACGATGTAGCGGTAGAGCGGTTAGGCGTAGGGCGATTGTTTGGCGGGATGGGCTTCCTGGGCCTCTCGGTGTATCTGCTCTCGGGCCTCTACGGCGCTCCGCTCGGTGCGCTCGATGCCTACCTGCCGCCCCAGTTTATCAGCAGCACCTCCTCGCCCGCGATGGCCTCTACCAATTCGACCGTGCCAAGTCTTGTGGGGGACGGCTGGATCAAGGACGACATCGAGCGCGCCTTCATCGAGGCCGAGGCGCAGAGTAAGCCGCTGTTCATCGACTTCACGGGCTACACGTGCACCAACTGCCGCAGCATGGAGGCCAACGTCTTCCCGAAGCCGCCTGTGGCCGAGCGCCTCGCCGAGCGGTTCGTTCTGCTGAAGGTGTTCACCGACGACCTCGACCGCATGGCCGAGTTTCAACAGTTCCAGCTCGACCTGACGCAGACCGTCGCGCTGCCCACCTACGCCATCGTTGAGCCTGCCACGCGCACGCGTTTGGTGCAGCACAGCGGCATGGCCTCGGTTGAGGAGTTCGCGGGCTTCCTCGACGACGGCATCGCCGCCTTCGAGCGTCAGCAGGCCACCCTCGCCACTCGATGAAGACCAGGGCCGTTCGATTCTGAGGGATGGCATCACAGCACCACGCCTAGGGCGATGCGGAAGGCCACATCGGGGTAGCCCAGCACGACAACGCCCACGTCCAGCCGGTCGTAGAGCGTGTACTGACGGCTGAGGATGAGCGCGGTGGGCGTGAGGCCGTCGAGGAAAGCAGCGGAGAAGCCGAAGCCGTCGTCGATAGACGCCCCGAGGGCACCCCCGGCTGTCAGGCGGTAGCGCGGATTGCTGTAGCCCGTGTCATCACGCATCAGCTGGAAGAGCCAGCCGTCGAGGTCGAGGAAAAGCAGGCGGAGCGGCAGCGTAGCCAGGGGTTGGTCGTAGAGGTCATCGGCCAGGCCGATGTCGATGCCGAGACGAATGGCGGTGCTCATCGCTTTCCCCAGCCGTCGCGGGCCGCTGTAATCGAGGGCGTACACGAGGTCGCCGAAGTAGGGCGCTACGTTGAGCGAAAACAGATGGCGCCCGGACCGCACATCCACGCCGAGGGTGAGCGCATGCGGCTGCTCGAACGTCACGTGTTGCCCCAGGCTGTCGGCGGTGCGCGTGGTCAGGGATGGGCGGGCGATGTCCACGCGTTCTACGTCAAACAGCTCCGTCTCGCCCGCGGCCTCGTCGGGGTCGAGCGTGCCGTCGAGATCGACGAACATGGGCAGGTAGCTCTCGGCGAAGGCATCGGGGTCGGTGAGCGTGAACGACGGGCGATGCGTGTAGGCCGCAGACAAGGCGAAGCGCGCCTCCGGGCCGATGTAGAACGCGCCGACGTGCCCGCCCCAGGCGGTGGTGCGCGCCTCGGTGCCCATCCGCAAGAACAGCCGGTTCGTCTCGTCCGCGTCAAGGCGCGCGTCGTTGGGGTCGTTGTAGGCGAAGGGGGTGACGCCGTTGATGAGCAGCGTGCCTTGCACCAGCGCCTCAGCGCGCAGGCGATGGTCCAGGCGGTAGTGGCTGACGCCTGCGCCCAGGCCCCACTGGCTGCCATCGCGCCCGGTGCGTGCCCAGCCCAGCGCGCCCGTCAGCACATCAAGCGTCAGGCTGAACGCGGCATCGGCGTTGAGGCCAGCGAGCACGTCGATGCTGAACGGGTCGTCGGCGGCCGTGTTGGCACCTGCGAGCAGCGTCTCGAAGCCGCCGCCTGCCACGGCCACGTCGATGGCGGCAGGCTGGTGAAAGCCGACGCCCACCGCCAGCCCATCGCCCAGCGAGAGGGCGAGGCCGAACGCAGGGACGCGGCCGCGCACCTCGGCGTCCAGGCGTTCCTCGTCGGTGTAGAAGCGCGACTGGTCATCCGCGTAGTCGAGGTCATCGAGCAGTTGATCGGTGGCATCCGTCAGGGTGGAGTCGCCGATCAGGTCGCCCAGCGAGAGGCCGAGGAGCCGACTCGTCACGCGGCCATGCAGATCGACGGTGGCAAAGCCGGAGGCGGTGCGGCCGAGCAGGGCGGGGTTGGTGTAGAGCCCGGCGAGCCCTCGGCTGTCTAGCGTCCGATGCAAGCCCCCCATCGTGCCCGCCTGCGGCCCACCGCCCGAGAGGTTGAGCCCGAGCCGTACATCGCTGCGGAGGGCGCCACCGTTCCACCGCTCCACCGTGAAGTCGCTGCGCTGCGCCACGGCGGGCAGCGCGCAACACAGTAGCAGGACTCCGATGCTCCACAGGCGGTATGACCACAGGCGGCGCATCAAAACGTGAGGCTGAGGGTGAGGTGCTGGGTGCTGCCAAGCGGCTGGACGAGGTAGGCGTAGTCGCCGCCGAGGGTGAGGGTTGGTGCGAGCGGCAGGGCCACGCCCATCCCGAAGCTGTAGCGCTGCTCAGGCTGAACGCCCACGCGCTGGTGCACGCCGCCGCGCAGGCGCAGCACATCAATCAGGTACACCTCGCCGCCCACGTGAAGCGCATCCGCCCGCTCGTCGCTCAGCGCCGGGCGATAGTCGGCGGCCACGGTGAAGCGATTGGTGAGCTTGTAGGCGCTGCCCACCGCCAGCCGGAACGGTACGTGCTCCTCGTAGGCGCCTCGTACTTGCCGCGTCGTGCTGCGCGCCGACGATGCCCACGAGACGGGCGCATAGACGTCCTGCACGACGGCTCCCACGCTGATGCGCGGCGTAACTTGGAGCATCACCCCCACGTCGACGCCGAACCCGACGGCGGTGCCCTGCACCTGCTGCGCCAGTCCCTCGGCGATCTCGTCGGGGTCGAAGGCCACCAGGTCGCCGTCGCGGTAGGTGTTGTTGCCGAAGCTGGCATGGCGGTATTTGAGCGCGAGGCCGAGGTGCAGCGCGCCGAGGGTGTGCGCGTAGCCGCTCGTGAGCGTCACCTCGCGCAGGGCGTCATCTCCCGACGATAACACCGCCAAGCCGAGGCCGCCTGTGCGCACAGGCACCGCGAGCACGGCCGACTGGTACTCGATCAGGCTCCACTGCTCGGCGTATGACAGCCCCACTGCCGCCGCGCTGTGCTGACCCAGCCCGGCCGGGTTCCAGAGCACGGCAAACGCATCATCGGCCAGCCCCACATACGCCTGCCCAAGCGCTGCCGGACGGGCGCCGAGGCCGATGTCTGCGAACGCGCCGACCTGCGGCGCTAGTCGCTGTGCGTGAGCGTGTGGCACGTGGGCCGCAACGAGGAGCAGCATGCTGCCGAGGGCGATATGGAGCCACAGCCGCCGCCTCATTTCACCAGCACCACGGGCAGGAGTTGGGTGACCTCGCCGCTGCTGTCGCGGGCGCGGATGCGGATGACGTAGCGCCCGTTGCGCGCCAGCCGCCCACTGTCTGTGCGGCCGTCCCAGGCGATGGGCTTCAGGCTGGTGCGGCCGCCGTAGCGTCCGGGCAGCTGCGGGTCGTCGGCCAGGAGCGTGCGGATGCGTTCGCCCTGCAGGTTGTACACGGTGACATCGACGCGGGCAGGGGGCGCCGTGGTCGAGAGGATATAGCCGATCTTCGCCACGCCCACATCGGGCGAGAACGGCGACGGCAGCACGGCGGCGTGTTCGAGGCCGAGCGGTGTGCTCTGCAGCAGCACCCCGAACTCGCCCAGCCGCCGCACCTGCTCGGTCATCACGTACTGCCCTGCTGTTTCCGCATCGCGGTACGGCGCCCACTGGAGCTGGCCGGGGTTGTAGCGTGCCATCGTGACGGCAGCGGCGCCCAGCGTGTCGCGTGGCGTGAACTGCAGCGCGAGGGCGGCATCGGCGGCGAGGCTGTCGCCGGGGAGGGCTTGGTTGGCCCGAAACTGCACCCGGTACGTCGGTGCTGCCACGCGGAAGGCACGGCGCTCGGCGTCGAACACCTGCTGGTTGGCCAACGCGGTCGCCCCGCTTGCCAGGCCGATCTCGGCAGGGAAGGGGATAGCGCCTTGCGGCAGCGTCAGCGCGAGGCGCGGCCCGCTGGTCAGCAGGTAGTCCTGCGCGCCGTCCACGCGGGCGAACAGGTCGAGCGTGGTCGTAGCCTGGAGGCCGGAGAGCGGGTCGTCAAGCTGGATAGTGAAGGGGCCGATGAACTGCGGATCGGTAGGCCGGAAGAAACCGCCTGCATCCACTACGCCCACCGCTGCAGGCGTGACGCGCCACTGCACCTCCTCGCCCAAGGTGAGGCCCGTGCCGTCAGGGAGCACGCCGGTGTAGGCTAGGCGTATGCCGGGCGCGGTGTTGGCGAGGCGCGTGACGGGCGCGGCTAACGTCATCTCTTGCAGCGCCGCATCCTCCACGCGGAAGGTAAACGAGCGGGTGCGCGTCAGCCCGTTGAGCATGGCGCGGACCGTGACCGTATACATCCCCGGTGCCGTCACGCGCAGCTGGGCCGAGGTGGGCGTGCTGCTATCGGGGAGGCTAAGCTGGGCCGCTGGGCGATCGCTGGTCCACGCGACGGTGCCGTTGGCCTCGGCAAAGACGATGGGCTCGCCCAGACCGTCAAAGAGCTGCAGGCTGAGCAGGTACGTATCGTTGGGCCGGAGGAGCGTGCCGTCCAGGTTGGGGACGACCTGGAGCGCCGAGAGCACGCCGGACCGCGTAGGCACCAGCTGAAGCGGAGCGCTGCGGTAGGTGAGTTCGGCAGATTGCACCTCGGCAATGACTTCGATAGGATCAAGCGAGAAGGTTGGCGGGAGCGTACCGACGAAGGCGTCGCCGTCGCGTTTCAGCGGACGCGTCTCTTGTGGCGCTGCAGGCGTGGGCCGGTAGGTGAAGCGGGCCGCCGCGCCAGCGGGCGTAAAGCCCGTGGGAAAAGCGATGCGGATGGGCGTAGGGTCGGTGCTGGTGACGGCGGCGGGGCGCACGAACCGGTAGGGCAGCGCCATTGTGCGCGTCACCCGGTCCGTGTCGCTGGCCAGGACGACACGGAACAGCGCCTCATCGGGGAGCAGACGGTCGGCCGTGCTGATGGCGAGGCGGTAGGCACCGCGCTCCAGGGTGGCGCCAGACGCAAACTGCCCTGCGGCGTCGGTCTGGCCTGTCTGGAACTGCCCGGCTTCGCCCACGAGCTGCACGGTGACATTCGCCAGGGGCTGCAGCCCATCGGTAAGCCTGAACACCACTTGACCGCTGGGGACGACGAAGGCCGGGACGGGTATCGTCGTGCCCGTCTGCGCGCCCGTGAGCGGGAGGACGGCCGTGCGGCGCGGCAGCGTTCCATCGCCACCGATGCTGACGACGTAGACCGTCGTATCGGTGGCCGTACCGCTGAGGGGCGCCGTGATCGTGAAGCGCCCATCGGCGTCGGTCACCGCCGAGCGCGTCGTCGGGCCTGTGGCGGTCACGTTTACCTCCGAGAGGCCCGCGCCTGCGTAGCGCACCTCACCCGTGAGCCGGACCAGCTCGGGGATGAGGTCGAAGTCGATGTCATCGCGCACCTCACCATCGGACAGCGCGATGGTTTGCTCAGCCGAGCGGTAGCCATCGCGCGTGGCGGCGACGGTGTAGGTAGCGGCGGGGAGGTTGTCCAGAACGTACGCGCCCACATCGGGCTGCGTGGTGCTGAAGCTCGCTCCTGCTGCTGTGGTGGCTGTGATGAGGGCGCCGCCGAGCCGTTCCCCCTCGGCCTGTACCGTTCCACTCAGGCGCGCGGTGCTGGCCGTGAGCGTGAACTGGATGGTTTCCGTCGCCCCCACGGCCAACGCCACGGTTTGCGTCGCTGGCGACGTTTGGAAGCCCGCGCGCGTGGCGCCCACCGTGTACGTGAGGCCTCCCGTTAGCGAGGCGAAGCGCGCCGTGCCCTCGGCATCGGTGGTGCCCGTCTGCGTGATCGCCCCGTCGGCGCTGATGACGGTCACCTGCACGTCAGACAGCGGGTTGCCCGCGCGGAAGGCCTGGACGACGAGCGTAGCCTGCACCGAGTTGGCGGTGAACGATGCCGTCGCCTCGCCCGTATTGCCGACGGTGACGTCTCGTGTGGCAGGCGTGAAGGTGAAGCCCGTGCGCTGCGGCCGGACGCGATACGTCCCAGCGGGCAGCAGCGTAGCGCGGTACGCCCCCGAGGAGGTGGCCGAAACAGACCGGACGACCTCGCTGGTGGCTACATCGGTCACGGTAACGCTCGCCGCTGGAACGCCCACCGTGCCCCGGATCTCGCCACGCGTCACGTCTACCCGAAGCGTCACCTCGGCCTCGCCAGCTGTCGGAATCTCGACTTCGGCCTCCGCATTGCCATAGCCTTCCGTGGCGATGTCCGTCCGGGTGGTG
>JBCCMF010000001.1:0-48622 GCA_039026435.1 Bacteroidota bacterium | reverse complement strand
GTCCAGGCCGAACGACTCCACGACGCGCTGGCTGTGCGCGTTGAAGAGCGGCAGGGACGGGCGCTTGAACGGGTAGGCGAAGCGCGCCCAGTTGGCGATGGGCGCCGACGACGCAAAGTGTTTGAGGCTGAACGGGTGGACATCGAGGTGATGCACCATCGGCGACCGCATAAACCGCATGCCCACCGTCGCCGTCCGCTGTGCCCACAAGTGTAGGGACGCAGGATGCGGATCGACGACGCGCAGCCGGTGCCGAGGCACGCCAAGCTGCTGCGTAAGCACATGGGAGATATGGGTGCCGTGTACCCCGCCGCCCACAACGAGCCAATCGAGCATCGGCTGTAGAGGCTATACGACGAACGGGTAGGGCAGAACGCGCTTAGGCGCGGTGCCCCGCGACGGTACGGCTAGCCTCGGTGTGGCGGCGCGCGGGGCGACTGGAGCGCATGCGTATCGGCAACAAGGAGGAGGGGAGTGGGCGCCTCGGCGCTAGGGGCAACGCGGAGTACCGTCGTCTCTGCCGTGGTCGCGTTGAGTGTGCCGGAGACGTGGGCGAGGTGCGCGCATAGTTCACACTCGAACGTATGCTCGACCTCGTGCAGGCCGTCGCCGTGGTGATGGTCGTGATCGTGCAGGCCGTGGCTGGCTGCGTGTACCGCAGGCAGCACCACGCTGCCCAGGACAAACAGCAGCGCACACAAGAGACTATGTCGGCGGAGATGACTCACAGGCGGCGTAATACACACGAGTACACACCAAGTTACAGAGCGCCGTGCAACATGCGCAAACCCTTGGATTGTATTCACATGAAGTGCGCGTGCTGCGATGGCTGCCCAGGCGAGGCACGATCAGGCGCGTCAGCGCGGCTCCAGCTCAAGCGTGCTGGCGTCGAAGTCTTCGTGGACGAGCACGAAAGTAGCCACGTTGTCGAAGCTGAAGTACTGGTTGGCCGCGTCCTCCAGCATAGCCGGCGTGATCGTTTCCATGAAGCTCGGCAGACCCGTCGGGATCGTGTTGACGTCCAGGCCGGCACGGTCGAACGACGAGAGGGTGCTGAGCCAGTAGCGGTTCTCCTTCAGGTTGGTCTCGTGGCCGCGCAAGATGGTCTCGCGCACCTTCGTCACGTACGTGTCATCGAGTGCGCCCGACTTCACGCTGGCGATCTGCGCATAGACGCTCTCGACCAGTTCGTTGACACGCTCGGGGTCGCAGCCGAAGCTGACCGAGATGCTGTACGTCTGGATGGGCTCGCGGCTGAGGCGGCCCGAGGCGCCCACGCCGTAGACGCCGCCCAGGTCTTCGCGCAGCACCTCGCGCAGCTTGATCTGAAACGCCTGCGTCATGGTCCCCATCAGCCGCTGGTTGTCCTGCGACCAGTCGGCCTCGCCGGTGAAGACCATGCGTACCTGTGCCTGCGGCTCCACGCCGCGCTGCACCACCTTGGTCACGATGCCCTTGGGCGTGTCGATGCCCACATTGCGTGGCTTGTCGTAGCGATCCAGCGTAGGCAGGCTGGCGAGATACGTATTGGAAAGCTCCATCAGCATGGGCACTGTGTCGAAATTGCCCACGAAGTAGAACGTGAAGTCGCTCGCGTCGGCAAAGCGCTCCTTGTAGAACTTGAACGAGGCGTCGAGGTCCATCGCGTCGAGCGTGGCCTGCGAGAACGGCTGCGCGCGCGGGTGATTCTGTGCCATCACGACCGCCATCGTGTCGCGGAAGGCCGTGGCGGGGTCGGCCTGCATGCCGAGCATGAACTGCCCGATGCGCTTCTTGAACGACTCAAAGGCCGTCTCATCGGCGCGCGGCGCGGTGAAGTGGAGGTAGACCAACTGGAACAGCGCCTCGATATCCTCGGGCGATGCCGACCCGGAGAAGCCCTCTGAGCGGCTGCCGATGCTGGGGCGCACGTTGACGAGTTTCCCGGTCATCTTCTTATACAGCTCGACGGGGCCAAACTCGCCCAAGCCGCCTTGGGCCACGAGGCCCGCCGCGTAGCTCGCCGGGATGTATTCGGCATCGCTCGCCAGTGAGGTACCGCCGGGGCTGTAGGCCGAGAACAGGATCTCGTCATTCTTGAAGTCGGTCTCTTTAAACACGACTTTCACGCCGTTGGACAGCGTAGCCCGCGTCACACCGACCTCCTCCTCTTCGCTCATGCCCACCACGCCGCCTCGCGTCGGCATCTCGGCGATCAGCGGTGCATCCACCAGTTCCTCGGCGTACGGCTCGATGGTCTTAGCCGCAACAGCGTCAAACACCGCCAGCAGTTCGGCCTCGGTGGGCATCATCTCGGGATCATTGCCGTCGGCTAGGATGACGCGGTTTTCGTCGGTGAGGTACTGCGTGACAAGGTAGTTGACCTCCTCCAGCGTGATGATGGGCACGATGTCTTGGCTGGCGCGGTAGCTGAACGCGATGCCGGGCGAGGGGCCGCCGTCCAGGTAGTGGTTGACGTAGCGCGAGGCGTAGCTGCGCGACTCCCCCTTGTCGCGCTCGGCGTAGGCCTGCTCAAACGACCGCAGCAGGTCGATCTTGGCGCGGTCCAGCTCGGCCTGCGTGAAGCCGTGTTGCCGCACGCGCTCTGCCTCGGTCAGCAGCACCTCCAGCGCGTTGAGATGGCCGTCGCCCGCCAGGATGGCTTGCAGGTTGTAGAAGTCGGCGCCCTTGACGAAGGTGCCTGGCCCGGCGGAGCCGAACGTGAACGGCGGATCGGCGCTCTGTATCAGCTCTTGCAGGCGCTGGTTGAACATGACCGAGTAGAGCGACTCGGTGAGGTCCTTGCGGTAGCCCGACAGCGTGCTGCGGTCCTCCTTCGGATGCTTGTATACGACCTGGACGGAGCCATACGGCAGCTCGGGGTCCGTGGCGACCTTCACGAGGGGCGCGGTGTTGCCCGGCACCGAATAGGCCGGACGCTCCCGCGCGTCTTCTGGGTTTTCCAGCGACGAGAACTGCTCCACGATCATCGCCTCCACATCGTCCACGTCGAAGTCACCCACGGCCACGACGGCCATCAGCTCAGGGCGGTACCAGTCGCTGTAGAAGCGCTGGAACGTCTCAACGTCGAACGACTCGATGCTCTCTTTCTTGCCGATGGGCAGGCGCTCGGCATATTGTGACCCTTTGAGCAGCACGGGGAACTGCGCCTCGCGGATGCGCGCGAACGCGCCGCGCCCCAGCCGCCACTCCTCGATGATCACGCCGCGCTCTTTCTCGATCTCCTCTTCCTCCAACGTGATGTTGGCCGCCCACTCGCGCAGCACGTCGATGCCTGTGGTGAACTGCGCCATGCTGTCGGTGCGCACCTGCAGCATGTACACCGTCTCGTCGAAGCTCGTGTACGCGTTCAGGTCTGGCCCGAAGCGCGTGCCTATCGACTCCAGGTAGTCAACGAGCTCCTGCTTCGCGAACTTCTCCGTGCCGTTGAAGGCCATGTGCTCCAGGTAGTGCGCCAGGCCCTGCTGGTCGTCGTCCTCCAAGATCGAACCCGCGTTGACGGCCAGGCGCAGCTCGGCGCGGTTCTCTGGGCGGCTGTTCTGCCGGACGTAGTAGGTGAGACCATTCGGCAGCGTGCCCGTGCGCACGAGCGGGTCGAGGGGGATCACGGCGTCTTCGGGCAGTGGGGCAGGGGCGTCCTGCGCGAGCGCGAGCGGGGCGAACGCGATGAGCAGCAAGGCGACAGCAGAAAAGAAGCGCGGCATAACCGTGTGTGAGTTGCTTGAATGGGGCACGCAAGATAACGGATGAGGAACAGCAAAACGTGTGAATGTCAGGTTTTTGCACCATTTGTGTCCGATGTGTAACACTGCGCACGCGCTGTTCGGGAGCGGGCACTGCTCGTCCAGCGCTGTACATCGGATTGTTGGAAAACGCCGTTTTTGATCTGAAATAGCCGATTGGCACAGCGGTTGAAAGAGGTCAGGGTGTTCTTCTTAACCCACACCGATGTCCACCATGCCCCGATTTGTGACCTCCCTGATGCGTGCCACTGCTGCATTCGCACTCTGCGCCGTGCTTCTGGCGCCCGCTTCGCTCGCCCAAGACGCCGTGTTGGCCAGCGCCGCGCCCGCCTCGTCGGCAATAGCTCCACACGTCTCGTCAGATGCAGCTTTCCTCACCGCTGAGCAGCAACGGGCCGACCTCAATGTGCTCCGCAGCGCCCTCACCCAACTCCACCCCGGCCTCTACCGCTACCACACCGAGGCCTCGCTTGATCAGGCGATGGGCGACCTCGCTGGCGCATGGTCTACGGCCGAGACGCTCGGCGCCGCCTACCTCGCCCTCTCGCAGTTCCTGGCGACGATCAAGTGCGGCCACACCTACGCCAACTTCTGGAACCAAAGCGACGAGCTACAAGCCGAGCTGTTCGCCCCGGCCCGCACGCTGCCCTTCGCCTTCCGCCTCATCGACGAGCGTATGGTCGTCACCTGGTCCGTGGACGAAGCGGCGGGACTTCCCGTAGGCACCGAAGTCACCGCCATCGACGGTCGTCCGGTGCCGGAGCTGATCGAAACGCTGACGACCTACGTCAAGGCCGATGGCTCGAACGACGGCAAGCGCATCGACAACCTACAGGTGACGGGGTTCGGCACATTCGAAGCGTTCGACATCTACTTCCCGCTGCGCTTCCCCGCCACCGACGGGCAGTACACGCTCAGGGTCCAGCGCCCCGGCGCTGCCGATGCGGAGACGGTCGCCGTTGAAGCCATTACGCGTACCGAGCGCGGCGAGCGGTACAGCGCGCAGCACGGCGAAGCGCCCACCACCTACAATGACCTGTGGCAGTTCGACCTGCTGGGCGATGGCGCGGCGTACCTGCAGATCGGCACGTTCGTCACGTGGCGGCTGGAGATGGACTGGAGGGCGTTTCTGCGCGACGCGTTCACGCAGCTGCGCGAGCACGAGGTAGAGCACCTGGTCATCGACCTGCGCGGCAACGAAGGCGGCGACAACGATGTCAACAACATGCTGATGATGGCGCTGGCCTCGCAGCCACTGCACCTGGCGCCCGTGGAGCAGCGCGCGCAGTACGACGTCATGCCCGAGGCGCTGCGGCCGCACGTCACCCTGTGGAACGAGGCGCTGCTGGACGTGCGCAACATGGTGGAAGACACGGGCAAGGGCTACTTCCGCCTGCGCGGCGGCTCCGAAGCAGGCCGCACCCTCCGCGCCAACCCCGACGCCTACGCAGGCAGCGTCTACCTGCTCGTCGGCGCCTCCAACAGCTCGGCCACCTTCGCGCTGACCACGGCGCTGCAAGACGCAGGCGTGGCTACGGTGATCGGCCAAGAGACGGGCGGCAACAAGCGTGGCATCAACGGCGGCCAGTACGTGAACCTCCACCTGCCCCACGCCGGCATCGAAGTAGACATCCCGCTGATCGCCTACTTCCCCGTCGGCGCGATGCCTGCCGATGAGGGTGTGATGCCGGATGTCATGGTTGAACAGCAAGTCAGCGACGTGATCGAAGTGCACGACCCCGAGCGCGCCGCCGCGATGGCGCTCATCGCCAAGGCTAGGGGCGAATAATCACGCCCGCTGTGGCCGGTTGGAATGCAGCGCGGCTTTCCCGTTTGTCATCCCGAGCGCAGCCGAGGGATCTCCCCCGATACTCGTATTGCACTACCTCAACGTGGGAGATCCCTCGACTACAGTCTTCGACTTTCGCTCGGGATGACACCTATGAAGAGCTTGCTGTTGCGCGCTACAGCGCCTCAACAGACGGAATCACCGTGAGGGTGTGGAAGGCTTGGATGCGGTCGTTAATGGCTTGTTTGTCGAGGTCGTAGAGCCGCTCGGGGCCGAACTTCTCGACGCAGAACGACGCCATTGCGCTGCCCACGACCACAGCGCTACGCAGGGCGGCCACGTCGTAGCGCTGCACGCGCGCCAGGTAGCCTGCGAAGCCGCCCATGAACGTGTCGCCCGCGCCCGTCGGGTCGAAGATGTCTTCGAGCGGGTAGGCCGGGACGGCGAAGATCTCGCCCTCGGCAAAGAGCAGTGCGCCGTGCTCGCCCTTCTTGATGACCAGGATACGCGGTCCCATCGCTTGAATTGCGCGGGCAGCCTTGAACAGGTTGGGTTCATCCGCCAGCTCGCGCGCCTCGGCGTCGTTGATGATGAGGCAGTCGATGACCTTGAGCGTCTCCACGAGGCTGTTCGGCGTGTTTTCGATCCAGAAGTTCATCGTGTCGCAGATGACGAAGTCGGGATCAGCGGCTTGGGCTACGACGCTGCGCTGGATGCCGGGCTCCAGGTTGCCGAGGCACACGATGCGGGCGTCCTTGCGGGCATCGGGCACCTTGGGCTCGAACGTGGCCAGCACGTTGAGGTCGGTGGTGAGGGTGTCGCGGTCGTTGAGGTCGTAGTGGTACTTGCCCGCCCAGAAGAACGTCTTGCCGTCGGCATCGATCTCCAGCCCTTCGAGCCCGATGCCGCGCGCGCGAAACAGGTTGAGGTGCGCCTCGGGGAAGTCGCCGCCCACCACGCCGACGAGGCCGAGGTCGTCCGTGAAGTAGCGCGCCGCGAGCGTGATGTAGGTGGCGCTGCCGCCCAGGATGTAGTCGGCCGAGCCGAAGGGCGTTTCGATGGAGTCGAAGGCGACGGTGCCGATGGCGAGGATACTCATGCCGAAAACAGGCGTTTTTGAGGTCAAACCCGCCGAAGATAGGGCGCGTCACGGTTCCTTCACGGTGAGATGCTGTGAAGATGCGCCTGAGAGACCCCTTCCACGCGCTCAGCGCCGCAGCAGCACGCCAATCAACACGCCCGCACAGAACGTACCGAGCATCGCCGTGCGGTCGTTGGCCGTCACCCAGTCGTGGAGGTCCGCCAGGCGGTCTTGGAAGGATGCCAGCGGATGGTCGGCGAGGTGGGCGCCCGTCGGTGCAGCGGGCTCGGGGTTCTGCGGGGAGTTCATGGGCAGCAGAGGGCTTCCTGTTGTATCTTGCTGAGGCGTCTGAAATCTGGTGGACACGATTGCGCCACGTCAGACGTTGAACGGAGTGAACGCCCCCAACGTTCGCCGCTCGCCGAACACGACTTATCGACGGTAGTCAGTATGCCACACGTCTCGTCCACGGTGCGGGGCTGCTTCATCGGACTCTTGCTGTTGGGGGCGCTCAGCCTGCCCACACGGGCTTGGGCGCAAGCGATGGATCCCACGCCGGAGCAGGCCTTTGCCGATGCGTACACGTTGTACGCCACGCAGGTCTACGCGCAGGCGGCCCACGCCTTCGCCACCTTCCGCACCGATCACCCGCAGCACCCCAGCGCCGCCGAAGCGCTCTATTACCAAGCCGACGCCACGCTCGCGCTAGGCGACTCGGATGCTGCCGTGCGGCTCTTCCGGCAGTTCCAGCGCGAGTTTCCGGTACATCCGCTCGCGTTCGAGGCGCGGCTGGCCCTCGGCAAGTATTTCTACGAGACGCAGCAGCCCCAGCAGGCCATCGCCACGTTGAACGAGGTGCTCGCGAACGATCCGCCCTACGACCTCGCCGCGAAAGCGCTGTACTGGATGGGCGAGTCGGCGCTGCTGCTGGACCAGACGGATGAGGCGCTGCGCTACTTCACGCGCGCGGCCAACGACTACCGCTATGCGCCCACCGCCGACGTGGCCCAGTACGCCATCGACTTCACCGAGGTGCGCCTCGGCAGGTATAACGACGCGGCGCGCTCGTTCGAGGTGCTCGCCAGCCGCTACCCCGACTCGCCCTATGCCCGCAACATCGGGCTGGCGCTGGCCGAGGTCTACTACGAGCTGGCCGACTACCGCCGCGCCGTGGAGGAGATCAACCGCCGCATGCCCACGCTGGGCACCGACGGGCGCGAGCGGGCCACGTTCCTGCTGGCCGAGTCGTACAACCAGCTGCGCATCACCGACGACGCCATCATCCAGTATCGTCGCTTCACCGAAGGCAACCCCAACAGCCCGTACTACCGCCGCGCCCTCTACGGCCTCGCCTGGAATTACTACTACGCCGAGGCGCATCAGCTGGCCGCCGTCGAGTTCGCGAAGGTCTACCCGAACGAGACCGACGAGCTGGCCCACAAGGCGATGTACTACGAAGGCGTCAACCGCAAGATCACGGGCGAATTGCAAACCGCACTCGGCCTGTTCCAAGGCGCGGTGCAAGGCTGGCCCGAGGGTGTCTTGGCCGATGAGGCCCAGTTCGAAGCGGGCGTGACGCTGTACGAGCTGCGGCGCTGGCGCGAGGCCAACGAGGCGTTCACGCAGCTCGTCCGCACCTACCGCACCTCGCCGTTCGTGGGCGAAGCGCTCCGCCTCCAAGGCGACACCTACATCGCCATCGGCGACTTCGACGCGGCGTTTGAGAGCTTCGACCGGGCCATCAACTTGGACGCGGCGCCGCAGGAGCTGCGGGACGAGGTCACGTTCCAGAAGGCGTGGCTGCTGTACCGCAACCAGGACTTTGTAGCGGCGGCGCCCGAGTTTCAGAACCTCCACCGCGCGTCGCCCAACGCCCGCAAGGCCGCCGACGCGCTGTTCTGGGCCGCCGAGAGCTACTACCAGCTCGACAAGCTGGACCTCGCCGAGCGGCTGTTCACGGAGTACCTCCGCACCTACACCGACGGCGCGCAGCGGACGGCCGCGCACTACGCGCTGGGCTGGGTCGCCTTCCGCGAGAGCCGCTACGACACCGCCATCCGCCAGTTCACCCGCTTCCTCGACACCTACAACGAGCGCAACGAGTACGTCCCGTACCGCACCGACGCCCAACTCCGCATCGCCGACAGCCACTATGCGCTGAAGCAGTATCCGCGCGCCATCCGCATGTACCAACGCGTGGGCAATCAGGGCGGCGACTACGCGCTCTACCAGACAGGACAGGCCTACTACAACGCGGGCGATGCCGTGGCGGCCATCACCACGTTCCGCACCCTGTTCGAGGAGTTTCCAGGGAGCGAGTGGCGGCAGGAGGCGCAGTACCAGCTCGGCTACATCTACTTCCAGAACCAGGACTTCGATCAAGCCGTCGAGACGTACGAAGACCTCATCCGCCGCTACCCGCAGGACGGATTGGCCGCCAAGGCGCAGTACGGCATCGGCGATGCGCTGTACAACGCGGGGCAGTACGATGCGTCGGTGACGGCGTACCAGCGCGTGCTCAACCGCTTCCCGCGCAGCCCCTTCGTGGCCGACGCCATCACGGGCATGCAGAACGCACTCATCATCTTGGACGACGAGGCGCGCACCACCGCCATCATCGACTCGTTCGCCACCGCCAACCCCGACTCGCCCATCGTGGACCAGCTGCGCTTCCGCCAGGCCGAGGTGCAGTACCAGACGGGGCAGTTGGATGCTGCGCTGGCCTCGCTCCAGCAGTTCATCCGCTCCTCGGGCGATGCGTCGCTCTTGCCCGAGGCGTACTTCTACATGGGCTCGATCTTCGAGGAGCGCGACCAAAAACAGGAGGCGACCTCGTACTTCCGCCAGCTGCTGCGCTCCTACCAGGGGAGCCCACGAGCGCCCGAGGCCGCGCGGCGCGTGGGGGCCATGAGCCTAGACAGCGGCGATGCTCGTCGGGCGCTGGAGGCGTATCAGCAGATGGAGACGCTGGCGGGTGAGGACGGCTTGCTCATTGCGCAGGCGCGCTACGGCCAGGGCTTGGCGCTGATGCAGCAAGGCCGCAACGACGAGGCCGAGCGGCTCCTGCAAGACGCCATCGACCGCGCGCCAGATGCGCCCGAGACGGCACCCGCCGTGCTAGGCTTGGCACGCATCAAGGAACGGCAGGGCGAGGCGACCGAGGCGGCGCGGCTGTACCGGACGATTGCGCAGAACAACCGCAACGACGAGGGCGCCGAAGCGCTCTACCGCCTGGGCGACCTGTTGCTGCGCTCGGGTAACCCGAGTGGCGCCGTGGAGACGTGGAGCCGCATGGCCACGCTGTTCGGCAGCTTCTACGAGTGGAACGCGCAGAGCTACCTCGGGCAAGCCCGCGCCTTCGTGCAGATGGGCCGCTCGGGCGAGGCCAAGCGCATCTACGAGAAGGTGGAGAACGAATTCAGCGGCACGCCCTACGCCGACACCGCCACGCAAGAGAAAGCGAACCTATGATGATGCGCACGATCCTCAGCGTCTTGCTCGCCGTGCTCGTAAGTGGCGCCCCGGCCGTCATGGCGCAAGACACCACTCGCACCGCCCTGCCCGACATCGCCCCGCGCGAGGTCGAGATTCGCGGGCAGCTCGAAATCAGCCTACCGTCGCTGCGCAGGCAGCCGCTGGTGGGCTTCAACCCGCCGCCGCGCATCACCGAGATACCCGCCGGACGGCGGCCGTTCATCGAGCGCTACAAGCAGGAGAGCATCGACCTGCCGCCGAGCCCGCTCCAGCCACCGGAGCCGCCCGAGGTGTCGTCGCTGGCCAACCGCATACCGTTCACGGGTACCGTGGATGGCGGACTCGGCACGTACCTGCACCGCTTCGGCAGCGCCAACGTCGGCCTGCCCGTAGGTCTCGCCGGACGCCTCAACCTGGAAGCCGACTACCGCGGCCAGCGCGGCGACCAGCCCTTCGCCGACCGCCGCAACCAGTACGACCGCTTCTTCGGGCGCCTCGGCTACGAGCAGACGGCTACGGCGGCCATCTGGGGCGTCGAGGGCGACTTCGGCAGCCATGCGCTCAACCTGTTTGGCGCCAACCCCACGGGCGGAATCATCGTTGAAGAGCCCACGCGCACCCTCAACACAGGCGGTGGCGCGTTCTACGTGCGGGCGTTGCCCTCGGCCCTGACGCAGTACGCCGTGCGGGCGGCGTTTGGCGGCACGTCCATTGATACGGCGACACCACCCGTCTCAAGCCTCAGCGACATCAGCTACGACGAGCAGCGCTTCGAGCTTGACGGCGCGCTGACGCTGCCGTTTGGCACCAACGCCTTCATCGCCGATGCCGAGTTCGCCACGAGCAGCCTCGACGATGTCATCCCCGACAACAGCTTTGCCGGATTGAGTGTAGGTAGCATGCTGCGCTTCCGGCCGACACCGCAGACCGAAGTCAACCTCGGCGGGCGGTTTATGACGGATCGCTCCACCGCGCGTGGCGTCTCGGGCGAGGAAGAGGCCCGGCCGTACTTTGCGCCCATTGCACAGGTGCTGTTCTACCCGCAGCAAGGGGTTCGCGTCTACGTGCAGACACTGCCCTCGGCTACGCTGCACAGCTTCCGCGAGATGACGGAGGTCAACCCCTACGTGGTGCCGCGCCCTCGGCTAGAAGCCACCGTCCGCACCGTCGATGCCGAAGCAGGCGCCGATGTCTTCGTGGGCGCGTTGCGGATCAAGGGCTTCGTAGGCTACCAACTCGCGCCTAACTACCGCTTCTTCGAGGCAGGTGGCGCAGGTGAGCGAGAACTCGTCGGGCTTATCGCGGCGCGGTACGAGCGCGCCAGCATCGTCCACGGCGGGGCCGAGGTGTCGGCGGCGCTGCCACGCGGGATCTACGGGCGCCTCAGCACGGTGCTGCGCCGGGCACGCCTGACCGAGGGCGACACGGTGGTGCCCTACGTCTCGCCGTTCGAGGTGCGCGCGCAGCTGTCGTACATGTTCGACCGTCAGCGGGGCCTGCTTCAGATCGGCTCTACGTTCCAAGGCCGCCGCTACCGCGACCGCGCCGAGACCTTCCGCGTGGGCGACTTCTTCGACCTCGACGTAGAGGCGTCGTACCTCATCACGCCCACGATGGCCGTGCTCCTGCAGGCCGGCAACCTCAGCATCGACGCGCTCAACGTCTACGACGTCTACCCGATCACGCCGTTTGTCATCACGGGCGGCCTGCGCTTTCGGTGGTAGCCTCCTCCAGTTTTCGTGTTGATGTGACGGCTCCCGTGCGTAGATTAGGCCATCAATAAATCCGAGAAAATCGCCACGCGGTATGGACGCCAACCAAATCTCTACCACCATCGTGGCCCTGATCCGCGAGGGGCTCATGCAGGGCAACACCGTCGCGGTGCCCACCCTGGGCACCTTCGCGCTTGAACGGCAGAGCGGCCAGTTCGTCGCTGGCGAAAACGATCAGTACGTGCTCAGCCCCCCGCAGCAACAGGTCCGCTTCACGCCCGATGTCTAACCCGTACCGCCCCTCCATGCCCACCGATCTCTCCGCACTGCTCGCCCGCCGCTTGGGCATCCCGCCCAACGAGGCCGACCGTGCCTTGGCGCAGTGGGCAGGGCAGTTGAAAGCCGCTGCCCGCGAGCATGGCCAGGTAGAGATGCCCGGGCTGGGTACCTTCTCGTTCAGCGCCGACGGCGCCTTTGCTTTCCAGGCCGATGACGAGCTGAACAAGCTGATCAACGCCGACTTGGGGGGGCTGGAGCCCATTGCCGTCAACCCCAGCGACCCCGAGCATCCGTACGGCGAGGACGACGGGTTCGTCTTCGAAGAGATGCAGGTGCCGCTGGCCACCGACACGCCCAAGCCCCGCATGGACACCAGCCTCACCGAAGACTACTGGGCCCCGCCCGACGATGAGGAGATGTTTGCGCCGTTGGGCCCTACGCCCCCTTCTTCCTTCGAGGAGGCCGACTTCCAGGTCGTCCGTGGTGACGAGGAGCGCTTCTTTGGCCTCGCCGAGCCGCCAGAAGAACCCGCAGCCGAAGAGGCCTCTCTTTTTGACGATGCCGAGGCGTTCCCTCCTGCTGGCGAGGTAGCCGACATTGAGCCCGTTGCTGAGGCTCCTAGTGTTGAGGCGGCGCCAACGGCCGATCCGCCCGTTGCTAGCGCACCGCCTTGGGCAGAGGCCGAGGTCATGCCTTCCCAACCCACCGAGCCACCCTCCGAGTTTGCGCCGCCATCGGAGGCCGTCGAGTCGTTTGAGGATGCGCTGGCCGAGCTAGAGGCCACACTGCAGGCCACAGCGCCTACTGACGCCGAGGCCGAGACGCTGCCCACCGAAGGTGTACCTGCCGATCCGCCTGAACCGGAGGAGGCTCCGCCCGCCGATGCTGTCGTCCCGCCGCCGCCCACGCTGAAGGTGCCGCAGGGCTTCCAAGCCGACCGCCGTGCCGCGCGCAGGCGCTACGAGCCGGAGCCCGAACCCGACCGCCGCCGCTTCATCCTGCTCGGGGGGGGCGTGCTTGCCGTGCTGCTCATCGCCTTGCTCGCATGGTGGTTCACGCGCCCGGCACCCCCGCCCCCCGTTGCGCAGACGGTGCCCGTTGCTCCTGCCGACACCAGCGTCACGCTCGCAGCCACCGACACGCTGACGACCGCCGCTGCAGACTCCATCGGTGGGTTGCCCGAGGCGCCCGCGTCACAGGCTCCACCAGTACCCGTGGGCGCCAACCCCGCCTTGTACGGCACCGTGCCTATCCAGAAAGGCGGCTACGGCATCATCGTGGGCTCGGCCGAGTCGGCGGGGCAGGCGGAGCGGCTCGCCCGGCCGTTTGTGGCCCTGGGCTACCGCACGGGCGTGGTATTCGGCACGCACATGGGCTTCACGCGCTACCGTGCTGTCGTCGGGCAATTTGCGACCGATGGCGAGGCGTCCCAGGCGCTCCGCTCGGAGATCGACAAGCTGCCCGAGGGCGCCTGGGTGATGCGCGTGGGCACCCGTATGGACCTGACTAACCTCTCGCTTTAACGCTATCTGTATGACGTTTGCCATGCTCTTTCAAGACGCGGACTCCCTCACGCTGCCCACCGACAGCCTGGCCACGGTGGCCGCAGCAGAGCCCGAAGGCTTCATGGGCTTTGTCGAAACGGTGATGCAAGGCGGCTGGGTGATGATCCCCATCGCCGTGCTCTCGCTGTGGACCATCGCCGTGTTCATCGAGCGGCTGTTCACGCTGCGCAGCGCGCACGGCAACACCGAAGGGATCACCGAACGCGTGCGCGCCTACGTCACCAGTGGCGACATCGGCGGGGCGGTGGCCTACTGCGAGGCGCAGGACAAGCCGCTCACCCGCATCCTCAAGCGCGGCCTGGAGCGGCTGGGGCGGCCTATCGCCGAGATCAAGGAAGCGCTCAACGCGGAGGGCAAGAGCGAGGCGTTCCGGCTGGAGAAGCGCACGGGCACGCTGGCCACCATCGCGGGCGTGGCGCCCATGCTCGGGTTTTTTGGGACGGTAACGGGCATGATTGAAGCCTTCCAGGACATCCAGCGCCTGCAGGGCAACGTGGACCCCAGCGTGCTGGCCGGCGGCATCTGGGAGGCGCTGCTCACCACCGCCTTCGGCCTCATCACAGGCATCCTCGCCTTCTTCGCGTACAACTTCCTGCTGGGGCGCATCCAGCGCATGCTCTCCGAGATGGAACGCGCCACCGCCGACTTCATCGACCTCCTCCAAGCGCCCTCGCCCGCGTCACGCCGCTAGGCGGCGCACGGCGGTTCGGCATTCACGCGATCAACGGAGGCGTCTGGCATGAACAACGACATCAACTTCACCACCTCGCGCAAGCGGCTCGACATGTTCAGCATGGCAGGGCTGACCGACATCGTGCTGCTGCTGCTGATCTTCTTCCTGCTCACCTCCAGCTTCATCCCGCAGTTCGGCGTGGAGGTCAACCTGCCGCGCGTGGAGTCGGTGCCCCCCGTCGAGAGCCAGTCCGTGACGGTGACCATCACCAACGACGGCCGCTACTTCGTCAACCAAACGCCCACCCCCGCCCCCGACCTGCTGATGGCCATCGACGAGGCCCGGGGCGAGAGCGCCTCGCTCATCGTCCGCGGCGACATGGAAGCCAACTACGGCCAGGTCGTCAACGTCATGAGCATCGGCAAAGCGCTGGAGCTGCGCATCGTCCTCGCCACCGAACTGCCGGGCACGCGGCAGCGCTGAGAACTTGTTGGTGCCGCCAGGGGTAGGCCACGTCACCCATTGACCCGGGCGAAGCCATGACTGAATTTAGCGCGCATCACGGCTGAACCAGCCATCATGGCAGGCAAGCCCGTCATCCAAGGCACGCGCCTCACCGTTGACTATGTCCTTGGTTTGCTATCACACGGAGAGTCTGTTGATGGCATCTTGGCGGAGCATCAACACTTGACGCCTGAGGATATTCGAGCTTGCCTCGAATGTGCAATCCCCGGCATCCGTTAGCCCTACATGACCTGTTGCCCCACCGTGAGTAGCTGAACGCTCACCCTCGCGGCTGACCTGCTGACAGCCATTGATGATGCGCGGGGCGGTAAGAAGGTCAACTACGACCAGGTCATCACCGTGATCACTGTCGGCAAAGCGCTGGATTTGCGCATCGTTCTTGCCACCGAACTCCCGGGTACCTGGCAGCGCTGAGAACGTGTTATTGCTCTGGCGTCTAGGCCACATTATCCAGCGGAACAAACACTCTAGTGAGGCTATTGACCGCGATGGAGGCTTTGTGCCGCTTCGGCGGTGCATTGCCTTTTTTATTTCAGGTGCTGCTTGTCGTCAAATCCTCAAGGTATGCAAAGCTCCAGACGACAAAGTCGTCGCGATCTCCCACACTACGCACAGCGCGATGGCGCATAGCCGCGACCTGATCTGCGTAGGTGGCCAACTCCTCTCGGGCAGGCATGCTCATCCGTGCGATGCGGAAGCCCCAACTGATGACGTAGGCAACAAGATCGGCTACCTGAACCCCTGTAGTGAGGTCGCTATGGACAAAGAGCGGCTCGGGTATGATGAGCGACGAGCGTGTCTGTCCGTTCTGGGTGCGTTTGAAGTAGTGATCCATCTGCGTCAGGAGCAAATGGCTCTGGCTTCGCTCCAACTCATCGAAGACCACAAGGCCCATCGGAGAAGGGCGTAAATCGTCGAGGAAGTAATAGAAGCGCTCAAACAAGTAAGCGTAATCCTTCCGCAGAAACAGCGGTGAGGAAGGTCGGTCTGCATCTTGAGAGGTGATGCTTGCGAAGGCCTTAACGCGAAAGCGTTGGCAGACATCAAAAACCTCAGTTACATAGGCGAGTTTGGCCTGAGCTAGTGCCGTGATTTGCTCTCGTGTCGCTGTAGCACCATATGTAAGGCATCGACTCGCGCATAAGCGTCGCCGCTCATCAGGAATAGCTTGCATTTGGCGAGCTTGCCTGAATGTTTTGCGCTTGAGCAATTTGCTTCCCTTGAGTTCACTGCGGTCAAGCGAGTAGCGCTGTCCAAAATGTTTGATCTCAGCATCCTGAATGCTACGCGTCAAACTCCACAGGTCGCGATCTTCGATGGCGACGCCAGCCAGTACCTCATAGGGTGAGTCTTTGCGGTCTTGTCCGCTCTCGTCGAGGAAAAGAATGTAGGCCATGTTAGCCCTGCATGACCTGTTGGCCCACTGTAAGCAGCCGCTCTTCGCCGAAGTGCGGACCAAGCAGTTGGAGGCCCATCGGGAGCCCTGCGGGATGCGTGCCGATGGGCACGACGAGGCCGGGGACGCCGGCGAGGTTGGCGGTGACGGTGTAGATGTCGTTGAGGTACATCGTCAGCGGGTCGTCTACGATGCTGCCGATCTTAAACGCAGGCGTGGGCGTGGCGGGGGTGATGAGCACATCGACCTGCGCGAAGGCGCGGTCGTAGTCTTGCTTGATGAGCCGCCGCACGCGCTGGGCCTTGGCGTAGTACGCGTCGTAGTAGCCGGAGGAGAGGACGTACGTGCCCAGCATGATGCGGCGCTTGACCTCAGCACCGAAGCCCTGGGTGCGTGTGTCGGTGTAGAGGCGGCGGAGGACCGAGTCTTGTTGGGCGAGCTGCTTCTCCAGCGCCTCGGCCACGAGGGCGTTGCCGTGCGCGTCGGCTTCGGCGATGCCTTCTTGCAGCGTGCGGCGCTCGGTAGCCAGGTCGTTGCGGATGGTGGCGAGGTCGGCGCGGTAGCCGTAGCGGATGCCGTCGTAGCGGGCGAGGTTGCTCGACGCCTCGGCGGTCGTGATGATGTAGTACGTGGCGATGCCATACGACGTGTGCGGCAGCGAGACGCGCTGCACCGAGGCGCCCGCCGCCTCCAGCCGCTTCACCTGCTCGTCGATGGCGGCGCGGATATCCGCGTCCAAGCCGTCGCCGAAGTATTCATCCGGCAAGCCAATCTTGAGACCCGCCACGGACTCGCTCAGCGCGGCGCGGTAGTTCGGCACGGGCACGTTGGCGCTGGTGGCATCGGACGGGTCGTGACCCGCGATGACCTGGAGCACATCCGCCACATCTGATACGGTGTGGCCAAACGGGCCGATGACATCGCACGACGACGCATAGGCGACCAATCCGTAGCGGCTGACCCGCCCGTAGGTGGGCTTGAGCCCGACGGTGCCGCAGAACGCGGCGGGCTGCCGCACCGACCCGCCCGTGTCGCTGCCCAGGCTCGTGTGGCACAGTCCTGCGGCCACGGCGGCGGCTGACCCGCCCGACGATCCGCCCGTCACGTAGTCCAGGTTGGCGGGGTTGCGTGCGGGGCCGTAGACCGAGTTCTCGTTGGACGACCCCATCGCGAACTCGTCGCAGTTGGTGGTGCCGACGAAGACGGCGCCCGCGTCGCGCAGCCGTCGGATGGCGGTAGCATCGAACAGCGACTCGAAGCCTTGCAGGATGCGCGAGGCGCACGCCACCTGTTCGCCCTTGACACAGAGCACGTCCTTCAAGCCCATCACCATGCCCGCCAGCGGCAGGTCGGTACCCTCGGCCAACGCGACGTCTACGGCTTGCGCTTGCGCCAACGCGTTCTCATCGTGAACGGCGACGAACGCGTTCAGCGCCTCGTTGCGAGCGTGGATAGCGTCCAAAAAAGACGAGACCAGCGCGGTGCAACTGGTCTCGTGCTGCTGCAACGCCGTGCGGGCGTCGGCAAACGTAGGTACGGTCATGCGAGGGGGCGGGCCTAGCTGCCCTGTCCGGTGTTCTCGGTCTGCTGGTAGGAGCCACGCGGCGTCGGGGTTTGCTGCGGCGCGCGCGGCTGCTGGATGCGGTTTTGCGAATCGTCCAGCTGGATCTCGCGCTGGATATCACGCGTGGCGTTCTTGAACTCGCGGATGCCCTTGCCCACGCCCTGCGCGATCTCGGGGATGCGCTTGGCGCCAAATATGAGCAGGACGACAAGGAAAATGATGACGAGTTCTAGTGGGCCGGGCAAACTCATGGGATCACCTTTAAGGTAGGGAAGCGTCTCGACGGGGCGCCAACATACGGCGGCGCGACAACAGTGTAAAGATACGCGAAACGTGAGGAGAGATGAAGCGGCATCGCGCAAACGTGGAGAGCGGCTTACTGCACGTATGAGGGCGTGTTCCTCTGTAGGCGATGGGTGAACGCAGCCTTGGACGAACGCGTATGAAGGGCCAAACACAATCACCCCAATCCGCCATACATGTCTGAACTCACACGCGATGCCATCCTGGCCTGGCCCAAGGCCGAACTCCACACCCACCTCGACGGCGCCCCACGCCTCTCCACCATGCTCGACCTCGCGCGGCAGCAGGGCAAGATGCACGTATTACCCGCCGATTCCGTGGAGGGCCTCGAAACCATCCTGCGGCAGATCGACCACTCGGAGACGCTGGAGGCCTACCTGACGTGGTTCCGCTACACGATCCCGCTGATGCAGACCGCCGAGGCGCTGCGCCGGATGGCCTACGAGCTGGCCGAGGACAACGCGCAGGAGAACGTGCGGTACATGGAGGTGCGCTTCGGGCCGATCCTGCACACCGAAGAAGGCCTGTCGCTGGAGCAGGTGATGGACGCCGTGCTGGAGGGCCTGCAGCAGGCCGAGCGCGAATTCGGCATCATCAGCCGCGTCATCGTCTGTGGTTTGCGGGATCGCTACGAGAGTGCATCGCTGCGACAGGCGGAGCTGGCCGTGGCATATCGACACCGCGGCGTGGTGGCGTTCGACCTAGCGGGCGGCGAGGCGGGCAACCCGTCCAAGCAGCACCGCTCGGCGTTCTATCACGCGCGCAACAACCTGCTCGGCATCACGGTGCACGCGGGCGAGTCGTGGGGGCCGGACTCCATCCATCAGGCGCTCTTCTACTGCGGCGCGCACCGCATCGGCCACGGCATCGCGCTCCGCCAAGACCCCGACCTGTTGCGCTACGTCGTCGATCATCAGGTGCCGCTTGAGATCTGCCCGACGAGCAACGTGCAGACCCACGTCGTCGCCAGCTTCCAGGGGCACCCCATTGCCGAGTACGTGAAGGCGGGCGTTCCCGTCACCGTCAACACCGACAACCGCCTGTTCAGCCGCACGAGTATGACCGAGGAGCTGTGGCGCGTGCACACCCAGTGCGGCGTCTCCGCCGCTGCCCTCGCCAACATCGCGCTCAACGGCTTCCGCCACGCCTTCCTGCCGCTGGAGAAGCGCCAAGCGCTGGTCGCCGAGGTGGAAGGACAGATCAGCGTCGGCTAGTTTGTGACAGCGCCTTGCGTCATGCTATTATCCACCAGCCGCCAGAGGCCGAGCGGTAACTCAAAGCAGAAAGACTTGGACTGTCTTCTCACTTGGTTCGACGATGAGCCAGCCCCTAGTCTCATAGGCTGGGATACAATCAAGCATGCTCGTGCCTCGGGCATACCGACGAAGCGCATACTTGCCGAAGTGGATCGTCATCACATAAACATCTTGACCCGTCTTGCCAAGCCAAGCCGTGGTCTGAATCTGCCGCGTATCGTTTACACTTTTCTTGCTCAATTGCCGATCAATCACGGGATGGTGGAGAATCCCATCGCACCAGAAGCCCCTCAAATCATCACGATTAGATGCAGTAAGGGCATTGCCAACTTGGACGGCCAGGTGGAGGCAGAACTCTCTGGTGAACGAGGCAGAACTCGGGAGAGGTAGTGTGTCCATGGAGCAATTTATCCTCAGGGCCTACATGATATCTTCTTGCGTCATCGCGTTGTCCACGAGGCGCCAGAGGCCGAGCGAGTTGGCGTTTTGGAGGGCAGGAGGCAGCAAATTATCGGGCAGGTTTTGGTAGCAGATGGGCCGCACAAAGCGCTGGATCGCTGCGGTGCCTACTGACGTGAAGCGGCTGTCCGTGGTGGCGGGGTAGGGGCCGCCGTGGTGCATCGACGGGCACACTTCGACGCCCGTCGGGAAGCCGTTGATGACGAGCCGGCCGACGTTCTGTGTGAGGATGTCGATGAGGTCGCGGTGCGCCTCCAGATCGGCGGGCGTACCGTGGAGGGTGGCGGTGAGGTGGCCGTCGAGGTTGCGGGCGAGGTCGAGCATCGCCTTGCGATCAGCGCAGGTGACCAGCAGCGAGGCAGGGCCGAAGACTTCCTCGTGCAGGTGCGGGTGCTCGGCGTACGTGTGTGCATCGGTGCGGAAGAACGCGGCGTCTGCCTCCGTGCGCAGCGGATCGGCATCGGTGGTGCTACGAGCGATCTCGGCGACGTCGGTGGTGTTTGCCATGTGCGCCACGCTCTGCTCGTAACCGTGGCGGATGCCTTCGTGGAGCATCGTGCCGGGCGCGCTGCCTTTGGCGTGTGTGGCAACCGCCTCAGCAAACGCGTCGAAGGCAGCGCCGCTCAGACCGACGACGAGGCCGGGGTTGGTGCAAAACTGCCCCACGCCCAACGTGACGGACTGCAGCAAGCCCTGGGCGATCGCATTGCTACGTTCGGCGAGCGCTTCGGGCAGCACGAAGACAGGGTTGGTGCTGCCCATCTCGGCGAAGACCGGAATGGGCACGGCGCGACGGTTGGCGGCGTCGAAGAGGGCTCGTCCGCCGCGCAGCGAACCCGTGAAGCCGACGGCCGCCGTGCGCGCGTGCTCTACCAGCGCCAGCCCGACCTCGTGGCTCCGGCCGTGCAGCATCGAGAACACGCCTGCGGGCATCGCGGTGCGTTCCGCCGCCCGCGTGATCGCCCCGGCCACAAGTTCGCAGGTGCCCGGGTGCGCCGGGTGCGCCTTCACCACCACCGGGCATCCTGCTGCCAGCGCCGACGCGGTGTCGCCGCCCGCCACGGAGAACGCCAGCGGGAAGTTGCTCGCGCCAAAGACCACCACCGGACCTAGCGCCACCTTCATCAGCCGGATGTCGGCCTTGGGGATCGGCGAGCGGTCGGGCTGAGCCGTGTCGATGCGAGCGTCTACCCACGATCCCTCGCGCACGACTTGGGCGAAGAGGCGCAGCTGGTTCACCGTGCGTCCGCGCTCGCCCACGAAGCGGCCGTTGGGCAGGCCCGTCTCGGCCGTGGCCCGATGGATCAAGTCATCGCCCAGCGCCAGGATCTCGTCGGCGATGGCGTCGAGGAAGGCGGCGGTGCGCTCAGGCGGCAGCGTGCGCGTAAGCTGGAACGCCTCGAACGCGGCTGTCAGTGCGCGGTCCACCTCATCGGCGGTGGCCTCGTAAAACGCGGGCGCTATCGGGTTGGTGGTGGCCGGGTTGGTGGCGGTGAACGTAGAGGTGCTGCTGGCGGTGCGGGTGCCCGCGATGAACTGCTGTCCGGTCATGGAGGCGCGAGAGGTAAGTAGAGCGTCTCCACAAGATGAGCGCCACGTCCTCACGATGCAAGTGAAGCGATGGCGAGCTACGGCAGCAGCCAGTCGCGCGTGTTGGCTAGGATGCGCTTGTACGTGACGAGGTTGTGGACGCGGTCGTCGTGGCCCAGCGTGTTGACCACCACCGTGGCCTCGCCCACCTGCCGCGTCCAGACGACGGGGTAGATCGTGCCCGTCTCGTGCGACCGGCCGATGGCCAGCACCACGGCGTCGGCATCGGGCAACAGTTCGGCGCGGTAGAGCTCGTCGAACACCTCGAACGAGGCCGGGACGCCCTCCATCAGCGGGTGGTTGGGCTGCACAACCTCCACGCTGAACGTTTGCAGGTTCTCGTGACTCCGCGACCCGCCGCCCACAAGCTCGGCGTTGTAGCGCGGCCAGTCCTTCCAGTTGTACCACGTGGCCGGGTGCGAGAGCAGCAGCGGCTTGCCCGCCTCCACATGCGCGAAGATCGCCTCCTGCGCGGCCGCCTCCACGGGCTTGTTGTTCGACATCACCAGCAGGTCGGCATCGGCCAACTGCTCGACGAACGCGGCGTCTGAGGACTCGGTGTAGGTGTACGCGTGGGCGCCGTTGTCGTAAAGCACCTGCCCGCTGGCGAAGCCGAAGACGCGCGAGTGCCAATGCGATTGGCGGTCGCGGCTGGCGGCGCCCGCGAGGTAGAGGATCGACGGGGCATCCACCGCATCAGCCAGCCACGACCACCCAGCATCGTTGCGTGCCAGCTCGGGGGCGGCGTCTTCAACCACGAGCGTGCCTTGCATCATCATCCAGTGGCCGGGCACCGTGCAGATGTACGTGTACTCGCCCGCTGGGAGCCCGTCGAGGCTGAGCGTTGCGACGTCGCCGGGGGCCAAGACGGTGCTGGCGGCGAGCACACGGTCGCGCATCGACGGCGGGACGTAGGCGTTGTCCCAGGCGTCATCGGCGGTCATGTAGCCCGTGAGCGCTTGGCCGAAGGCCTCGACATCGGTGTCGGCTTTGAGGACGAGTACGTTGTGGCGGTCGGGGTTGGTGTTGGTGAAGACGATGTCGATGGGCTGGTTGGCGAAGGCGTGCATCGTGGGCTGCGCGAACGACATCATCAGTGGGTCAACATCGAGGGGTAGCACGGCGCGGGGCGGCGCAGCGGTGTCGAGTTCGGGCGCGGGCGTGCTCGCTACGGTCGGCGTGTTGGCAACGGGGGCGAGGCCTTCTACGGCGGCTTCGATCCACGCGTCGCCGCCACGGAGCGCCGCTTGCGTAGCGGCTTTGAGGGCGTCATCTGCCGCGTCGCCGAGGTCGTGCACGGCGAGGACCGCCGCAAGGCGGGTGTTGAGGTTGGCGTCGGCGAAGAGGTTGTTGGACTGAAGGATAGCGCCCGTCTCGGCGGTCTTCGGCAGCACCTGCACGGCGGCTTTGCGGACGGCCGCGCAGGGGTGTTCGAGCGCCGTCGTCACGTCTGCCATCGCCTCGTCGATAGTGCCCAGCCCGTGCAGCGTCCACAGCGCGTGCACGGCCGCCGGGTTCATGCCGTGCGCGTCGAGATCCGTGTTCTGGACGAGCGTGAGCAGATCCGGTACGAGGTCGGTGTGGTTGTGCTCCACGATGAGGCGCTGCGCCGTGAGCCGCCAGAACTGGTTGGTGCTCTGCAGGCCTCGGATGAGGTCGGCACCGTCGGCGGGGTCGAGGCTGGTGATGGTGTCGCCGTCGCGCTCGGTGTAGCGCACCACATAGACGCGGCCGTGCTGGCGGTCGCGCAGCGGGTTGCGGTGGGCGTTGCCCTCGCCACGATTGGCATTCCAGACCTGGTTGCGCATGCCACGGCGATCCGGGTTGTGCTGGATGACCGGGTTGTACCAATCGGCGACCCAGATATTCTCGTCCGGGCCGATGTCAGAAAAGACGGGCGCCACCCAGTCGTCGGCGCTGGAGAGCAGGTTGTCGATCGAGTTCTCGGTCTCCTTATAGATGGCGCCGTCGCGCTCCAGGTAGCCCGCGTGCACCACGTGCGCCGTCGGCTCGTTCACCATCAGCGCGCCCCAATACGCCTGGGGGTAGCGCCGCCCGGTGTAGGGGAAGGCGCCCGCCGCGGCCGTGTACCCGTCGCGGAAATCGACCTGCTGCAGGGGCGTGGTGGCCGTGTGCTCCACGAGGTAGTGGCTCTGCACGTTCGCCTCGTTTTTCTCCAGCCCGTAGCGCATCGGGATGCCCACCACGACCGCGTGGTTGTTGTTGGCCGTGGAGCCGAAGATGGTGTTGTCCTCGCCGATGCCCAGCCCCCAGGTGTTGTTGTTGAACTCGGCGATGGGTTCGAGGGCGTTGCCGTCCGTTGCGAAGCGGAAGACGCCCTGGCGGAGGGTGCGGGCGTCGTCTTCGCCCACGCGCCCGGGCTCGTACATGCCCGAGTAGCCGACGGCGCTGTAGATGTGGTTGTCGATGCCGTACTTGAAGTTGCTCATCACCGCGTGCGTGTCCCACGTGCCGAAGGCGTCGTCGATGACCACCGATTTGGTGTCGTACTGGTCGTCGCCGTCGGTGTCGGTGAGCAGGACGATGTCGGGCGCCTGACCCACAAGCGCGCCGTCTTTGGTGAGCGCGATGGAAGTCGTGAGCGGCTGGTTCTCGGCGAAGCGGATGAAGCGGTCGGCGGTGCCGTCGCCATCGGTGTCTTCGCAGATCGTGATGCGATCCGTGCCCGTCTCCTCGCCCACGTGGTCGTGCGGGTAATTGGTGGACTCGACCACCCAGAGACGGCCGCGCTCATCCCACGTCAGCGCAATGGGGTTGACGATGTGGGGCTCGGCGGCGAAGAGCTGCACCTCGAACCCGTCGGGCACGGTCAGGTAGTCGAGCGTCTGCGTAGCCTCCAGCGGGTTTTGCAGCGTGAGGTCCTGGACGCCGTTGTTGACGGTGCTGTAGGTCAGCGCCGCCCGTTGCGACGAGGTACAGCCGAAGGCGAGCAGCAGGAGGGCGGTGAGGTACAACGAGAGGCGGCGCATGGGCGGTTGGCGTTTCGTGAATCGACGCCTCAAGGAAACGTAACGCACGCGTAAAGTGCAAGCGCTTCCGGCTCGCATAAGACGTTTTACTGGCGCGCGAGGCTGCGCACCACCCGTCCTGTCCCATGAATCGCAAACGGCCCTTGGGGCAGGAGTGTCCCGCCGAGAAGCAGTTCGCCCTCGATCACGATCCGGCTCCCCGTGGCCACGCGCAGCACGCCCGAGTCGGTGATCACCACACGCGCCTCGGGGCCGATGACCAGCGTGCTGCCCGGGCCGAGGGCGAGGCGATCGGTGAACGTGAGGTCGCTGCCGACGTGGAGCGTGGCGCCTTCGACGACGCGCACGGGCGATGCGAAGACGTGTCCAGCCGTCTCCTCGCCCATCCAAGAGTCCGCGCGGATGACGGGCGAGTCCCGAAAGTCGCTGACGTAGCGTACCTGCATCTGCCGCTCGGCGCCGACCACGTCGAGATCGTCGAGCGCTTGCCAGGTGGGCGTGTAGCCGTCGGGGTAGTGGCGGTAGCCGTCGAACGAGGGGCGCGTCCAGGGGGTGAGCTGGCGTTGCGTGGTGGGGCCGAACAGGTCGCCGTGGTAGGGGGCGTTGCGTGTGGCCAGCGTCAGGCCGCCGTCGGCGGGGAGGACGTCGAAGCGGTTGCCTTGGCTGAGTGTGACGAGCAGACCCGTCGTGCGCAGCAGCCCGATTTCAAACCCGGCGATCTTGCGGTACTGGTCGAACGGGGCGCTGCGCTGCCGGTTGGTGGCATGGAGCCATCGCGTGCTGCCACGGTAGGGGATCGGCCACTTGGCGCAGTCGCTCGTGACGTAGAGGTCGCCCAGGACGAGGGTGGTGTCGGCGGTGGGGGTGGCGCAGTCGATCCAGCCGAGCAGGTCACGCTCGAAGGCCGAGACGGCGTAGTCGCCGCGGTGGTCGGGGCCGCCGCCCGCGCCCACCATCAGCGCATAGCCCTGCGCTGCCGTGGCGCGGCCTCGGTTGCTCATCCAGGGCACGTCGTTGGTGGTGAGCGGCGGGATGTGGACGAAGTGGTCGGCCCAGAGGTCGTGCCCCAGCTCGTGTGCCATCAGCCGCACGGTGTCCATCTGCATGTCAATATGGCCGGGGAGGCGGTTGAACAGGATCGACCCCGACCGCATCCAGTGGACGCGGACGCCGTCGTAGACCAGCGCACCTGCAGGCCGCCCACCGACGGGGCCGCCGCCGCAGCGCGCGTCCAGGCACGAGATGCCCGTGAACGTGATGCGTTTGGCGTCGCGGAGGCTGTCGCGGCGCAGGATGATGAACACGTAGTCCAGCCAGCCGTCGCGGTTGTGGTCGAAGCGCGTGAAGTCGAAGCCCTCGCGGTCCAACCGGTCGAGTAGCTCCTTCGTGAGGTGGCCGTAGCCGCCGTTCGGCTGGTGGTAGCGCGCCTCGGGCTGTTCAGTGAGCAACACCTCGGGATACGCCTCGCCGTAGAGCACAAACTGGCCGAGCGACTGCTGGTGGAAGTAGGCGGTCAGCGACGTGTCGGGGTAGGGCGGCTGGGGCGAGGTGGCGAGCAGCGTCTGCGCATGGACGGGCAGCGTCGTCCGGTCGGCGTAGACGGGCCATCCGCGTTCGTTCAGGGTGCGGCTGCCGGGGCTGAAGTCGTCCTGGAACTGCACTAAGAGGACGAGGGCGCGGAGCGTGTCGGCGGGCTGAGGCTGCTGAGCGAGGGCGAACGTGGGGAGCGTAACGATGAGCCACACCCACAGGGAATGCCGATGCATGCGGCCTCGTCCTTTCGTAAACTCCGTGCTCATCAGTTCACCATCCGGTTCATCGCGTCCATGCGTTCTTGCCTTAGCCTCCTCCTCGCCTTTCTGCTCGTCCTGCCTGTGGCGGCGCAGCAACTGCCGTTTCCGCTCGAAGTGCCCACCGACGGCGTGAGCAGCTTCAGCAGTGATATCCCGACCCACGAAGCCGTCTTCGGGCACGTCATCGGAGATTTTCATACCGACCCGAGCCAAACAGTCGCCTACTTCCAGGCCGTGGCCGCCGCCAGCGACCGCGTGACCTTTGGGCAGTACGGCAAATCGTATGAAGGCCGCGCGCTCGTTTACGCCATCGTCACCTCGCCCGACAATCACGCCCGCCTGGAGGAGATCCGCGAAGCCAACCTGCGCCTCAGCGACAGCCCCGCCGATGTCAGCGATGCCGACCTCGCCGACATGCCGACGGTTGTCTACATGGGCTACTCGGTCCACGGCAACGAGCCCAGCACCACCGAGGCGGCGCTGATGCTGCTCTACTACCTCGCCGCCGGACAAGGCAGTATGATCGATGCCATCCTCGACAACACCGTGATGATCATCGACCCCGTCATGAACCCCGACGGCCGCGACCGCTTCGTGGACTGGGTCAACCGCAACCGCGGCACGACGCCGGTCTCCGACCCGCAGGACCGCGAGCACCGCGAGGCATGGCCGGGGGGGCGCACCAACCACTACTGGTTTGACCTTAACCGCGACTGGATGCCGGTGCAAAACCCCGAGTCGAAGGCGCGCATCGACCTGTTCCACCACTGGCGCCCGCAGGTCTCCACCGACTACCACGAGATGGGCAGCAACGCTACGTACTTCTTCCAGCCCGGCATCCCGAGCCGTACCAACCCCAACACGCCGCAACGCAACCAGGAGCTGACGGGCGCCATCGGCGACTACCACGCCCGCATCCTCGACCGCATCGGCGCGCTCTACTACACGCGCGAGTCGTTCGACGACTTCTACTACGGCAAAGGCTCCACGTACCCCGACGTGAACGGTGCCATCGGCATCCTCTTCGAGCAGGCGTCGGCGCGGGCGCTCTTGCGCGATACGCCCGATGGCGTGCTCGACTACGCGTACACCGTGCGCAACCAGTTCTTAACGTCCATCTCGACCGCCGAGGCCGTGGTTGAACTCCGCCAAGACCTGCTGCGTCACCAGCGCGACTTCTACGCCGAGGTGCCGGACTTCGTGCGCAACAGCAGCGTGAAGGGCTACCTCATCAGCACCGAGCGGGGCGCGAGCCGCGTGAAGGAGTTGGTGGACGCGCTGACCCGGCACCGCGTGCGCTTCCACCGCCTCAGCCGCGACACGCAGGCCGATGGCATGACCTTCCGCGCAGGCGAGGACCTCATCGTCCCGCTCGATCAGCCGCAGGGCCGCTTCCTCAAAGCGGTGATGGAGCGCTCCACCACGTTCACCGACTCGCTCTTCTACGACGTCTCCACGTGGACGCTGCCGCTGGCGTTCGACCTTGACTACGCCGAGGTGACGAGCAGCACCGGCAACCTCCTGGGCGATCAGATCATGGCCGAGGACATCGGCATGGGCGAGATGGTCGGCGGGCGCTCGCAGGTGGGCTACTTGCTCAAGTGGGACCGCTACTACGCGCCGCGTGCGCTCTACACCCTGCAGCGGATGGGCATCAAGCCGCGCCTCATGAAAGATCCATTCACCGCCATCATCGACGGCGAGGAGATGATGTTCGAGCGCGGCACGGTGCTCATCCCCGCGCAGCCTCGCGATGCCACCGGGAGGGCACCCAGCGGCATGACCGTGTTCGAGGCGGTGCAGCGCGTCGTGGCCGATGACCACGTCAACGTCTACAGCATTTCGACGGGGCTCACGCCGATGGGGCCGGACCTCGGCGGGCGCCGTACGGAGGTGCTATCGATGCCTAAGATGGCGCTCGTCGTGGGCTCAGGTACCAGCGCCTACAACGCGGGCGAGGTGTGGCATCTCATCAGCCACCGCTTCCGCATGCCGATCTCGATCGTCGAGGCCAGCGCTTTAGGCGGCGCCGACCTCTCGCGCTACACCACCATCATCATGGCCGGCGGCTCCTACGGCAACGTCAGCGCCGACGCCGTGCGCGGCTGGGTGCGCGGCGGCGGGCGCCTCGTCACCGTCAGCAGCGGCACCGACTGGGCCATCCGCAACAACATGCTCGACTTGGACGCCAAGACGCTGGACCTCGACTCGCTCGTGGCCGGCCGGCCGTACGACGAGATCAACGACACGTACGGCGCCCAAGGCATCGGCGGGACGATTTTCGAGGCGCAGCTCGATGTGACACACCCCATCGCCTACAGCATGCCCGAGACGATGCCCCTCTTCCGCAACAGCAGCCGCCTCTACGAAGCGTCCGAGTCGCCCGGCACCAACGTCGCCGTCTACACCGACGACCCGCTGCTCAGCGGCTACGTCTCCGAGGAGCGCCTGCCGCTCGTGGCCGGTAGCGCCGCCGTCATCGCCGACGGCGTAGGCCGGGGCAGCATCGTCGCCTTCACCGACAACCCCAACTTCCGCGCCTTCTGGTACGGCACCAACCGCCTCTTCATGAACGCCATCTTCTTTGGCAGCGCGTTTTAGCGGCTGGCGGTTCGGGCGCGCTCCGCGCTGTTCGGGGCTCGCCCGGATGGTGCTGCTACTCTACGTCCAGGATCTTGTGCGTCTGCGTGCTCACGCGCCACGCGGGGTGCGCGAGCGATAGCTCGATGGCGAGGCGGCGCGCGTCGGCGAGGCGCGGGCCGTCCTCGGGCTGCAGCCAGAGCAGCGGTAGGATGTGGCTGCCCGTGTAGTGCCGCCGCTGGCGCTGCGCGAACACGGCGTAGGCGTCCGGCAGGTAGTCGGGCACGACGAGCTTGAGCTCGTCGAACAGCTCCAGCTTCAGGCGGTCTTGCGGGAGCTTGGGGCTGCACACGATCCAGTCGGGCGTGACCAGCGCGTTGGCGTCGTCGTCCCAGCAGCGCGTGCGGAGGGGAACGGTGCCGTTCGTCTCGATGGCTACCTGCCAGCCCTCGGCTTGGAGCGCACGGAGGAGCGCGGCGTCGAGCTGGAGCAACGGCTCACCGCCCGTCAGCACGCAGAACCGCACGTCATCAGCCACCTCGGTCATGCTCGCCACGAGTGCGTCGGCGGTGTAGGTGCGGCTGCCTTCCTTGGTAAACGACGTGTCGCACCATAGGGGGCAGTCTGCCTCTGTGCGGGCGGCATCGCGCTCGCGCGTGGCGTCGTGGCCGCTCCACATGTTGCAGCCCACGAACCGCACAAACACGGCCGGACGCCCCGCGAACAGGCCTTCGCCCTGCAGCGTCTTCCAGACGTGCTTCACGCGGTACATCTTCGTCCGCTTGCGCAGCGGCGGGGGAGCTAGAGAGGGCGATACGGCGGACATCGTCCAGGCAATCAACTTCGGTTCAACGGCTCACAGGCGCCCGCATACGCGCAGCCGCGCCATAGGATCACACCCAGCCCTTCGCCTTCGCTTCTTCATAGCCCTTGGCCCGCAGGATCGATGCGGGATTGTCGAGCTTGCCGTAGCCCCACGCGTTGTACGTGGTGCGGTCGCCGTTGTAGTCGGTGTGCGAGAGGTCGCGGACGATGTCGAGCACGCCGAGGTCGTTCGCCATCTTCCACGTCTCGGCCTTGGTCAGGTACATCAGCGGCGTGTGGATGCGGATGTCGGTGTCGAGCGCGAGCGAGAGGGTGGTCTGCTGGCTGTCGATGAAAACGCGGCGGCAGTCGGGGTAGCCCGAGTAATCCGTCTGGCACATGCCGCCGATCAAGTCATGGATCTGGCGTGTGTAGGCGTAGCTGGCCGCGATGGAGAGCATCAGCGCGTTGCGGCCAGGGACGAACGACGCAGGCAGGTGGGGCGCCAACTCGTGCTCGCCTGAGACGTCTTTGTCGTGCTCCGTCAGCGCCGAGCCCTGCAGCAACCCGTCCATGTGGATGAGCCGCAGGTCTACGTCGGCCTGCTCGGCGATGAGCTGCGCCTGCTGCACCTCCACCTGATGCTTCTGCCCGTAGTCAAAGCTGATCGCTTCAACACGGGCGAAGCGAGCCAAGGCCCAGTACAGGCAGGTGGTCGAGTCCTGGCCGCCGGAGAAGAGGACGAGCGCCGAAGTAGGATTCATAGCCGTAGTGCGTGTGTGGCAGGTCGCCAAAAGGTAGGGCCGCACGCCTATCGCGCGCTACTCGCAACGTCAGCGCACTAAGGTCAGCATCTGTGTTTCTGTCGCGCCATTGGCCTCCACACGCGCGAAGTACACGCCGCTGGGCTGGTGCGTTGGGTGCCAACGGAGCGGCATCGCGCCCGGTGCCTGCCACCCGTCATGCAGCGACGCCACCTGGCGGCCGAGCACATCGTAGACCGTCGCGGTCACATGCGCCGCCCGCTCCACCGTCACCTCCAGCGTGGTAGCCACGACAAACGGGTTGGGATAGGCGGCGCGCACGGCGAAGGCCTGGGGCAGCGTCTCGTCATCGGTGCTGGTGATGACGGGCGTGTGCAGCTTGAGCAGCTCATCGGCGGTGCTCAGGAAGATCGTCCCGGTGGAGGCTACGGTGATGGATTCTACGCGGTACCCCGACTCGGACGCCAGCAGCTGCATCCAGATGGTCCCGCCGTTCTGCGAGAGCCAGAGCCCGCTTGAGGTGCTCGCCAGAATGTTCGTACCCACGGTGGTGACGGCATAGACCGACTGCGTGAACGGCGGCGTGATCGTGGTCCACGTAGCGCCGCGGTCGGTTGAGGCAAAGATGTTCTGCGTGGATCCGCCTATCAGCGTCGCCTCGGCGGTGAAGTCCAGGTGGGTGGCGTGTTCGTCGGCGGCGAGTGGGGCAGCCAAGGCGGTCCACGTGCTGGTGGCCTCGTCGAAGCACAGGAAGCCGTGTGCACCCGCGGCAGTGAAGATGGTGCCGTCGATGTCGCTGTGCAGCGCATGGAGCGTCGCGGCCGAGTCGGGATGAGCGGCCAGCGCCTCCCACGAGGTCGCGAGCTCATCCGAGCGCATGACGACCCCGTCGGTGGTGCCGAGCACGAGGGCGTCTGTGGCCGTTGCGCGGTGCAGCAAGACGTGCGCCTCGGAGGCATCATCGACACTGGCGATGGGCCAAGCGCCCGCAGGTGCCCACGTTTCCTCCTCGGCCTTGAAGAGGTTGAGTTGGCCATCGAAGCGCGCGAGCACGTACAGCGCCTCATCCGGGCCTACGGCGATGTCCCACGCGTGGGCCTCGGGGGTGGGATGTAACAGCGTGTCCCACGTCGTGCCCTGATCGTCTGACCGAAACAGGAGCCCGAAGTCGTCGGCGTCGCGGGTGCCCACGTACAGGGTGCCGCTGGCGTCTACGTCCATGCTGGTGATGGTGCCGTCCAGCGAGGTTTTGGTGGGGACGAGGTGGATCGACTGGCCGAGGGCGGGTGCGGCGAGGAGCAAGAAGCAGCCGAGGAGGAAAGATTTGCGCATGGGGCGGCGGGAATGTCCGGAAAAACAGGGTGGGGAGCGACGGATTGCGCCATCACATGCCCACCAGGCAAACCCTAGGCCAAGCTGTAAGGGGAAACCTTACGCGGAAGGTCGTTTCTGACGCCGTGCTGTGGGTGCGGCCAGCGGTATATCGAGCGGAAACAGCGGCGTACCCCCCGCGTAAAGTCCGCGCTTTTCCTGATTTCACCACCTGCTCAACCCGCTGCTCGTCTCGTGACCTGGCTTCGCTCGGCTTGGATGCAACGCTTTATGGTGTGCGTGCTGCTCGTCAGCATGGCGCCCGTGGTGTTGGCGTCGGCCGTGCAGGCGTCGCAGCAGCGGGCGGTGTGGACCCATGCAGATTGGCTGCGCGGGCAACTGGCCGATGAAGCCACGCCTGCGGTAGAAGACGCGCTCGCCACCGCTGTCGAAGAAGCCGGGAGCCAGTCGCTCGAAGCGTTCCTGCTCGCCTTCATCGACGCCTACGCGGCGGCGCCTGGCGCGCTGCACATGGCCGAGCTGTTTGAGCACGACGCGGCCACCGATGAGGCGGTCATCGCGCAGCTCCAGCAGCGCTACCTGCGCATCGTAGGCGAGGCGCTGCTGCTGCGTCCGATGGCGTGGGCCAGCCCCACAACAACGTCGCTGGATCGGACGCCGCCCCTCAAGGCCACGGGCGTGTGCAACGCCTCGCCCAACATCGCTCCATCGAGTGAGCAGTTGCGGCAGCGGATCCAGACGCGCACCCTGCAGCCCGCGTCGCTGCTGGGCACATCCGTCTCGCCGCGCGCGCCGTAGCAGCGCACGGCACATCCCACACCACGTACACACTCCATCGCGCTGGACGACGCCGTTCGTTCAGCATGCGATATGCCTTTTGTGGCGCCTAGCCGTTCGGCGCGCGCCCCCATTTACACTTCAACCCTACCATGAAAGGAAACGGAACCAAGATCACGATAGCGGTCTTCTTTCTGCTGCTGACGGGCTACTACCTCTTCCCGTCGTTTCAATCGCTCTACTACCGCGGCCAGCTAAACGACCTCGAAGGCGAGGCGCGCGAGGCCTACGAACAGGAGAACTTCGCCGCCATCGAGACGGCCAAGGAGAAGGCGCTCAAGCTGGGCCTCGACCTCCAGGGCGGCATGCACGTGGCGCTCGAAGTGCGCGTGGACGCGCTCATCCGCGAACTCGCCCGTGAGCAAGACGAGGCCTTTGAGGAGGTGCTCGCCGCTGCCCGCGCGCGCGCCGAGTCGGGCAACGAGTCGATCATCGACGCCTTCGTCGAAGAGTTCGAAGCACGCGACGCCGAGGCACGCCTCTCGCGCTACTTCCGCAACGACGACGCCGAGATCACGCGCCGCTCCACCAACGATGAGGTGGCCGTCTACCTCCGTGCACAAGCCGACGATGCGGTGACCCGCGCCATGTCCATCATCCGCGACCGCGTGGACCGCTACGGCGTGACCGAGCCGTCGATCCAGCGCAAGGGCCCGCGCCGCGTGATCGTGGAGCTGCCCGGCGTGGAGGACGCCGAGCGCGTTCGCCGTCTCCTGCGCGGGACCGCCATGCTCGAGTTCCGCCTGATGGCCGAGCCGCAGCAGCTCGTCGCCTCGCTCCAGGAGATGATCGAATTCTTCGAGGCCGAGAGCGCCGATGCGGCCGCCGCCGACACCACCGCTGACGGCACAGACGAAGTCGCCGCCGCCGACACCACGCTTGGCATCGATGACTTGCTCGACCAGGGCACCACGGAAGACGGCACCACAGGCAACCGCCTGCTCGACCTCATCCAGCCCGTGGGCGATGGCGTGACCTTCGCCTACGTGGCCGAGAGTGACACCGCCGAGTTCAACGCGCTGATCGCCGAGCCCGAAGTGGCAGGCATGCTCCCGACGGGCGTGACGCTGATGTACACGTCCAACCCGATTGGCGAAGACGACCAGGGCCGCGAGATCTTCAGCATCCTGGGCGTTCGCGTGGAGCGCGAGATGACGGGCGAAGTCATCACCGACTCCAAGGTGGACTTCGACGAGCTGAACCAGGCCGAAGTCACGATGACGATGAACGGCGAAGGCGCCACCCGCTGGTCGCGCGTCACGGGCGCCAACATCGGCAAGAACGTGGCCATCGTGCTCGACAACGTGGTGTACTCGTACCCCGTCGTCCAGGGCAAGATCTCGGGCGGTCGCTCGTCCATCACGGGCCTCGACTCGCAAGAGGAAGCCTCCGACATCGTGACCATCCTGAAGTCGGGCGCGCTGCCTGCGCCGGTGGAGATCGTGGAAGAGCGCGTCGTGGGCCCGAGCCTCGGCGCCGCGTCTATCCGCGCGGGCATCCAGTCGGTGATGTGGGGGCTGCTCATCGTGGCGCTCTTCATGATCTTCTACTACCGCACGGCGGGGGTCATCGCCAACATCGCGCTGATCGTGAACATCATCTTCATCCTGGGCATCCTCTCCGGGTTTAGCGCCACGCTCACGCTGCCGGGTATCGCCGGGATCGTGCTGACGATCGGTATGGCCGTGGACGCCAACGTGCTCATCTTCGACCGCATCCGGGAGGAGCAGACGACGGGCAAGACGCTCAAAGCGAGCATCGACGGCGGCTACGCCAAAGCCCTCAGCGCCATCTTCGACGCCAACATCACCACGTTCTTCGTGGGCATCATCCTGTACTCGTTCGGCGTCGGTCCCATCCAGGGCTTTGCCGTGACGCTGATGGCCGGGATCCTGTCGTCCATGTTCAGCGCCATCGTCATCACACGCTTCTTCTTCGACTACCTCGTGAACGAACGCCGCGCACAGGTCAGCCTGGGCTGATCGGTGTTTGGGGCTTGGACGCCCGCGAGGCGGGCTCTTCGAGGTTCGGGGCATCAATCCGAAACGCGAAAGCAGGCGCAGCCTGCGTCCCAACGCCGAGCCCCGAAACGCCTTCGTATCACGAAACCGTCATTCTGAAATACAGCGGCGGCCCTCTCAGAGCCGCCCAGACTATACCGAAACCATGAGATTATTTGAAACCGCGAATTATTCGCTTATCCCCAACCGGAAACGGGGATACATCACGTCGGGCATTCTGCTAACGCTGAGTGCCATTTCCCTGATGACGTTCGGCCTTGAACTGGGCATCGACTTCAGGGGCGGGATGGAGTTCATCGTCACCAGCGACACCGAGCTCAACGTCACCGAAGTCCGCAACGAGCTCGATGCCGTGCTCGGCAGCACGCCCGAGGTGAAGACCTTCGACAACGATATCCTCGTGCGCACGCTCGACGAAGGCGAGATCTCCGTCGTGCAGGAGCAGGTGGTGAATGGCATCAACGCCGCATTCCCCGGAAGCAACGCGCAGGTCGTCGGGACCGACATTGTGGGCCCGCGCTTCGCTGAAGAGCTGGCGCTAGGTGCTATCTACTCCATCCTCGGCTCGCTGCTGGTCATCTTCATCTACATCCTGATCCGCTTCGAGTGGCGCTTCGGCGTAGGCGCTATTGCGGCGCTGGCGCACGACGTGACCATCACGCTCGGCATCTTCTCGATCCTCAAGGGCCTCGACATCGTGCCGTTCTCGCTCCAGATCGACCAGACCATCATCGCGGCCTTCCTGACGATCGTCGGGTACTCGCTCAACGATACCGTGGTCATCTTCGACCGCATCCGCGAGTACACCAACATCTTCAAGACCGAGGCCTACAGCGCGGTGGTCAACAAGTCGATCAACAACACGCTCAGCCGCACGGTCGTCACGTCTCTGACCACCTTGCTCGTGGTCACCACCCTCTTTATATTGGGCGGCGAAGTCCTCCGCGGCTTCGCCTTTGCCCTCATCATCGGCGTTCTGATCGGGACGTATTCCTCCATCTGGGTCGCTTCGCCCATCGTGGTCGAACTGCGCCAGCGCGCGGCCAAGTGACGCTCCCGACGTACGACACCTCAACTGATTAGCCTACTCGATCCATGAATTTCAACGTAGATGAACGCTACAATGCCGTCGTTATCACGCTCAAAGGCAACGTGATGGGCGGCCCCGATGGCGCCAAGATGCACGATACGCTGCACGAGATGCGCGAGAACGGGAAAAAGAACGTCGTCGTCGACCTCTCGAAGGTGAAGTTCATGAACTCCAGCGGGCTGGGCATGCTGATCAGCGGCATGACCACGATGCGCAACGCCGGCGGCGACCTTCGCCTGGCCAACGTGGCCGACCGCATCCAGTCGCTGCTGGTCATTACCAAGCTCATTACCGTGTTTAAGCACTTCGAGTCCGTAGACGAAGCCATCGAGAGCTACGAGTCGGACCCGGTTGGTGACGCATAGCACGCGGCCCTACAAAGGGCGATAGCCGTTTCTGGTAAGGCGTCGGGGCAATAGCCTCGGCGCCTTCCTTTTGGGGTGTTTCGAGGTTCGGGGTTCGTGTTTCGCACGCGCTTCGCGCTTTTGGAAAGCCGCTCCAAAAACCGAAAACCAAACTCCGAAACACGAACTATGCCCGTATCCGTCATCATCGGCAGCCAGTGGGGCGACGAAGGAAAAGGTAAGATTGTTGACCTCATCAGCGAGGGCGGCATCGACATCGTGGCGCGCTACCAGGGCGGCGCCAACGCCGGGCACACCATCTGCTGGGGCGACCAGGAGTTCGTGCTGCACCTGGTGCCCAGCGGCATCTTCCACGACGGCGTCATGTGCGTCATCGGCAACGGCGTGGTCATCGACCCGGTGGCGGTGATGGAAGAGATCAAGATGATCGGCGAGATCGGCTACGAGGTGGCCGGGCGCCTGCTGATCTCGCACAACGCCCACCTCATCATGCCCTACCACAAGCGCCTGGACCAAGCCCGCGAGCGCTCGCGCGACGGCAAGGCCATCGGCACCACGGGGCGCGGCATAGGTCCGGCGTACATGGACAAGTTCGCGCGTAGCGGCATCCGCGTGGTGGACCTGCTGGACCGCGACGTGCTGCGCAAGAAGCTGACGGCGGCCATCGAGGAGAAGAACGCCATCCTCAAAAACATCCACGGCGCGGAAGAGCTGAACGTGGATGCGATCGTGGACGAGTACGTCGAGTTCGACAAGCTGATCGACCCCTACGTCACCGACACGACGCAGTACCTCTGCCGCGAGCTGAAGGCGGGCAAGCGCATCCTGGCCGAGGGCGCCCAAGGCGCGCTGCTGGACGTCGACTTCGGCACGTATCCGTACGTCACGTCGAGCCATCCCACAGTGGGCGGTTGCTGCACGGGTCTCGGCATCCCGCCCACGAGCATCGACCGCGTGACGGGCATCGTGAAGGCGTATTGCACGCGGGTGGGCAACGGCCCGTTCGTGACCGAGCTGGAAGACGAGGTAGGCCAGCGGCTGCGCGACATTGGGCACGAGTACGGCGCCACCACGGGGCGCCCCCGCCGCTGCGGTTGGCTGGACCTGGTGGCGTTGCGCTACACGACCATGATCAACGGCTTCACCGACCTCGCCATCACCAAGCTCGACGTCCTCTCAGGGCTGAAAGAGCTGAAGGTGGCCACCAAGTACCGCTACGACGGCCGCGAGCACGAGCGCTTCCCGAGCGAGACGCAGACGCTGGAGATCGGCGAGCCGATCTACGAGACGCTGCCGGGTTGGGACGAAGACATCGTAGGCGTCACGGCGTTTGAGGACCTGCCCAGGAACGCGCAGGACTATCTGCGCTACATCGAAGACCGCATCGGCGTGCCGCTCAGCATCATCTCCACCGGGCCGAAGCGCGAGCAGACCATCGCCAGCGGCACGTCGTGAACGCTCCTGCACAAGGACCAGCTTGCCTATGACCGAGGCTACGGACTGAGGCCGCGCTACCGAAGCGTCGCGGCCGTGCCATCATGAACAGGTGCCGCTGATGAAAGCATACCGTTGGACTACGAACCTCAAGGCTGGGCTCGTCGCGTTTGCGGCGCTGATCGCCGTGGCATCGGTGCTGTACACGAGCCGGCTGGTGGAGCAGCTGAAGCAGCGCGAGCAGGTGCTGATCCAGCTCATCGCCGAAGCGCGGCAGCAGCTGATCGACGCGCAGAACGTAGGGCAGAACCCGCACATCCGCACGCTGAACGACATGGAGGTGTGGCTGCGCTCGGGGGCCGCCGCCGGGCTGTCGGGCGAAGACGTGCGGCAGTATCTGCAGGCCGTGGACTTTGCGCAGGCCATGCCGCCCACCATCGAGGTGGATTTCATCGGCACGGTCAACACCGAGCTGAGCGGCACCGTGCCGTCGCTGATTGTCTCGGCAGATACCAGCAACGCGTTCCCTTACCTGAGCTGGGTCAACGTCGATCTGCCCGGCGACTCGTTGGTGATTCAGGGCGATGTGCTTCGGTTGGAGGCGCCTGATCAGGACCGTGTGCGACGAGCGCTCGACGACCTGCGCGATGAGATGGCGGCCACGTATGAGCCCATACCCATCGACCTCACGTTTGCCGATACGTCGCTCCAGCAATTGTTGTACTACGGCGAGTCCGACCTGATCAAAGAGCTGCGCCTCTTTCCGTACGTGCAGCTCCTGTTCGTGGGGCTGTTCGTGTTGGTGGGCTACGTGGGGTTCTCGTACGTGCGGCGCAACGAGCAGGGGAGCCTTTGGGTGGGGATGGCGAAGGAGGCCGCGCACCAGCTCGGCACGCCCATCTCCAGCCTGATGGGCTGGACGCAGCTGCTGCGCGCGGGCGAGCTGCCCGCTGAGACCGTGGATACGGCGTTCGACGAGATCGACAACGACATCCAGCGGCTCCAGCGCGTGGCCAGCCGCTTCTCTGACATCGGCTCGGTGCCCAAGCTGGAGGCGCAGTCGCTGGCCGCCTGCGCCGACCGCACCATCGCCTACATCCGCCGCCGCATCCCGCAGCAGGGCAAAACGGTCAGCCTCACCGCCGAGCTCGATCCGCGGATCACGGTACCGCTCAACGCCGAGCTGTTCGAGTGGGTGGTGGAGAACTTGCTGAAGAACGCGCTCGACGCCATCGAGACCGACACGGGCAGCATCCACGTGGAGGCCGTGCGCGAGGGCACGAAGGCGGTGCTGCGCGTGCGCGACACCGGAAAAGGCATCGACCGCTCGCAATGGAAGAATATCTTCCGTCCGGGGTATAGCACGAAGAAACGCGGATGGGGCTTGGGGTTGAGCCTCGCCAAACGTATTGTAGAGGACTACCACGGCGGCAGCCTGGCCGTTGAGCAGTCGCAGCCCGGCCAAGGCGCTACCTTCCGCATCGAATTACCCAATGATTGACTCTACTATCCAGAATGCAGTATATCCTCCGCTATTGTCATCCCGAGCAGAGGCCGCAGGCCGTAGCCGAGGGATGACACCCTGGAGGCGTAGTTATCTCGCAGAACTCGCATGCGATTAGCCGGCTTTTGACCTGAGACCGAATGATGAAGCGTGATGTGATTGTGGTGGGCGCAGGCCCGGGTGGTGCGACGGCGGCGGCGATGCTGGCCCGGCGCGGGGTGAACGTGCTCCTGCTCGACAAACAGCGGTTTCCCCGCGACAAGGTGTGTGGCGATGCCATCAGCGGCAAGAGCGTCGATGCCCTGAAGGCGCTCGGCGTGATCGACAAGATGCCGCTGGCGCAGCCGCTGGACACATGGGGCATCACCTTCAGCAGTCCGGCAGGCGATCAGGTCACCATCCCGTTCACCAAGGACTTCACCCAGCCGATTCCGCCCGGCTACGTCTGCCCGCGCCTCACTTTCGACCGCGTCACGTTCGAGGCGGCGGTGGACAGCGGCGCCGAGGTGTGGCAGGAGGCCACGGTCAAGAACATGGTCATGGACGGCGACCGCATCACGGGCGTCACCGTGCAGCGCAAGGGCGAGAAGCAGGTCCAGACGATCCATGCGCCCATCGTCATCGGGGCCGACGGCGCCTACTCGGTCGTCGTGCGTGACCTGGGCATGACGCAGCTCGACGAGAAGCACTACGCCGGGTCCATGCGCGCCTACTACGAGGGCGTCACGGGCTTCGATGAGATGAACTCCATCGAGCTGCACTTCGCCGACGTCGTCATTCCCGGCTACTTCTGGATCTTCCCACTCCCCGATGGCCGCGCCAACGTGGGGCTGGGGATGGTGAGCCACCTGATGAAGAAGCACAACGTGAAGCTGCGCCCGCTGCTGGATCAGCTCGTGACGCACCCGCGCTTCCGCGACCGCTTTGCCGATGCCGAGCGGATCGGCCCGATGAAAGGGTGGGGGCTGCCGCTGGGCTCGAAGCCACGCCCGATGGCGGGCGATGGCTGGATGCTGGTGGGCGATGCTGCCAGCCTGATCGACCCGTTCACGGGCGAGGGCATCGGCAACGCCATGATCAGCGCCATCCACGCCGCCGAGTGGGCCGAGCGCGCCCTCGAAACCGGCGCCACCAGCGCCGCCGACCTCAAGGGCTACGGCGACGCCGTCATGGCCGACCTGCGGCAAGAGCTGAAGATCAGCACGATGCTGCTGCGGCTGGCACAGTGGCCAACCTTGCTCAACTTCCTCATTCGCAAGGCGTCGCGCTCCACCGAGGTCGCCGATACGATTAGTTGTATGTTCGACGATATGAGCGAGCGCCGCAGGTTGCTTTCCCCTATGTTCTACCTGCGTCTGCTGGCCGCTTAACTATTCAGTTTTAAAAGTGCCCGTACGTCTTTGGTTGTCATCCCGAGCGACGGCCGTAGGCCAGAGCCGAGGGATGACACGAGAGGAGAGGTTTGTTTTTTTAATTGAGTGATCGGATGAATTACGATGCGATAGTGGTGGGCGCCGGCCCCGGTGGCTCCACAGCGGCCACCATGATGGCGCGGCACGGCCTCAACGTGCTGCTGCTGGACAAAGACACCTTCCCGCGCGATAAAGTGTGTGGCGATGCCATCAGTGGCAAGAGCGTCGATCTGCTCAAAGAGCTGGGTATTCTGAACCACTTGGAGCGCGCCAGCGAGAGCATCGACGTGTGGGGCGTAGCGTTCAGCGGCACCCGCGGCGACTTCGTGGACATTCCGCTGACGCAAAACCGCGACCGCCCCAACGCGCCCGGCTTTGTTTGTACCCGCTTCGAGTTCGACCAACTCGTCTTCCAGGCCGCCGTAGACGCCGGCGTCGAGATCTGGCAGGAGGCGACGGTGAAAGGCTTGCTCCGCGACGGCAAGCGCGTCACGGGCGTCACGGTGAAGCGCAAGGGCGAGAAAGAGGTGCATACCATCCACGCCCCGCTCGTCATCGGCGCCGATGGGGCGTACTCGGTCGTTGTGCGCGACCTCGGCATGGACCAGCTCAACCCCAAGCACTACTGCGGCGCCATCCGTGCCTACTACGAGAACATCGGCGGCTTCCAGAAAAACAACTCGCTCGAGATCCACTTCGTCGATGAAGTCATCCCCGGCTACTTCTGGATCTTCCCGCTGCCCGACGGCCGCGCCAACGTGGGCGTGGGCATGCTCAGCGAGACGATCAAGAAGCGCGGCATCAAGCTCAAGACGCTGCTCGACGATGTGGTGCAGGCGCCGCTGTTCAAGGAGCGCTTCGCCAACGCCCGCCGCGTAGGCCCAATCAAAGGCTTCGGGCTGCCGCTGGGCTCCAAGCCGCGCCCCATGGCTGGGGATGGCTGGATGCTCGTGGGCGATGCCGCCAGCCTGATCGACCCGTTCACGGGCGAAGGCATCGGCAACGCGATGCTCAGCGGCGAGCGCGCGGCGTTCTGGGCCAAGCAGGCGCTTGAGGCCGGCACGCCCACCAAGACGTTTCTTAAGGCCTACGAGACCGAGGTGATCGACACGCTCCGCTCGGAGCTACGCCTGAGCCACGCCATGCAGAAGCTGCTGCGCCACACCTGGCTGCTCAACCTCGTCATCCGCAAGGCCTCCCGCTCCAAGGAAGTCGCCGACGCCATGACCTGCATGTTCGACGACCTCTCCGAGCGCTCCCGCCTCATCTCGCCGATGTTCTACCTGCGGCTGTTGGCGGCGTAACCGGAAGGTACAGGGCTGAGGCTAAGGTTGTGATGTAACGGGGGCAGTGAGAAAGGGGCAGCCCAGGCCCGGTTGTCGTCCCGCGTAGAAGCGGGTATGCCAACGTACAACCTACCTGGACCACCCACAGCCCGTGCGCACAGGCGACGGAGCGACCTACAACTTCGACAACAACGCCTGCGCAAGCAACAGCGCCGACAGGATCGACGACGAAGTGCCTTCGCCGTGATGAAACGACACGCCAAAATCGTGCGCCACTACCGCGCTCATCGACGCACCTGCGCCACCGAAGATGAGGCGGCCCATGCCTGCGCTCAACGCTTCGCCCTGGGCAAGAGCACCGTGCGACGCTACCACAAACGCTGGCGACAAGGTGGCAAGCGAGCGCTCATGCCCTGCTTCCAGCAGCCGTCATCGCGCACTGGCCACCCCCGGGCAGCAGTTCGACTCCGACTCAGCGAGCCTGCCACGCAGGTGGCGCTAGCCTTGCGGGCTCACCTCGGCTGGTGCGGCCAGCGCATTGCCCACGAGCTCAGGGTCCGTGGACTGGCACAGGTCTCGCATACGGCCATCTACCGCCTCTTTCGGCGCTATCACCTCCCGGTGCGCACCTATCACCCGGTCGGCAAACGCGACGGCATCCGCTATAGGCGCCAGCGCGTGAAAGCCCCCAACTGGACGTGGCACGTCGATTTCGCCGGGCCGCTCACCGATGCGCAAGGCCAAGCACAGTCGGTGCTGATCGTCATCGACAGCTACAGCCGGATGCTGCTGGCCTGTGACGTGGTGGACGATCAGAGTTCAGCCACGGTTGAGGCGAGGTTGCACGCGCTCTTCGAGCGCTACGGCAAACCGCGTGTGCTCATCACCGACAACGCCCGCTGCTTTGTGCCCGTCAAGGCGCAGAGCGCGCACCGTTTTGCCCGCTTTATGGCAGAGGCTGGGGTAGAGCACCGTTTGACCAAGCCGTACTACCCGCAGACCAACGGCAAGGCCGAGGCGATGGTAAAGACCTTCAAGCGCGAGTGTTTAGGCCGTTTGGGGCAGGGCTGGACGTGGTCGGGGCTGCGCCGTAGCGTGAAGTCGTTCCGGGCGTGGTACAACTTCTATCGGAGTCACGGCGGTATTGGCTACCGGGTGCCAGCGCAGTTGTATGCAGGGATCTTGCTGGAGCGCCGGGGAGTGGAGAACGTGTTTGGTTTCTTGGCTGAGTCGGCGGTTGCTCTGCCTCAAGTGCCAGAGATCACAAGGCAGAATCGAGTGGCGCGCTTAGCCGTTGTGCACATGGTATAGCTGTTTTCTCACCTACATCGTTACATCACAGACTTACCCCAAAGTCCCCGTCTATCCAATTTTTCTGCATGGCTTAGGCAAGATCCTCCCCAAAGGCACATTCGTCCCTGTCCCCTTCTTCTGTGACATGAGCATCGGTGACCCCTTGTATGGGACTGGCAAACGCCGCGCGTTTATCTCGCAACTGCTGGAGTGCATTGAGCAAATGGCAGCTTCTCTTGACTTGCCATCGTGGACTTGATCGGATTGAGAAACTGGTGAAGCTCTTGCCGCGGTGGTCGCTGTGCGGCAACGAAGCGCGGCAGCAGCGGTATAGGGCGCGCTTTGAGTTTCTGATCCGTGCTGATGATTCCGATTGTTGATTACGCTGACCGCCACGAGCGGCTAGGCGCCATCCTGGGCCGCGATGCGTCGTTCAGCCCCGAGGTGGACGCCGCCGTCCGCACCATCCTGGCGGATGTGCACGCCGAAGGCGACGCCGCCCTCCAGCGCTACACCGAGCGGTTCGACGGCGTGGTGCTGGATGCCATCCGCGTGCCTGCCCAGGCGCTCGCCAGCGCGCACGATGCCCTCAGCGCCGACCTTCGCGCCATCATCGCCGAGGCGGCTGGCAACATCCGCCGCTTCCATCAACGCCAGGTGCAGCAGTCGTGGTTTGCCGAGGACGGCGACGGCGTGGTGCTAGGCCAGCGCGTCATGCCGATGGACCGCGTGGGCCTCTACGTGCCCGGCGGCACCGCGTTTTATCCATCGAGCCTCCTGATGAACGCCATCCCGGCGCAGGTGGCGGGCGTCCGGGAGATCCACCTCGTCTCGCCGCCGCAGCCCAACGGGTTGCCGCACCCGCTCGTGCTGGCCACGGCGCACTTCCTCGGCCTGGAGCACGTCTACAGTATCGGCGGGGCGCAGGCGGTGGGCGCGCTCGCCTACGGCACCGCCAGCGTGGCGCGCGTCGATAAGATCGTGGGGCCGGGCAACGCGTACGTGGCGGCCGCTAAGAAGATGGTCTACGGCCCCGTCGATATCGACTCGGTGGCAGGCCCCAGCGAGATCGGCATCCTCGCCGACGACACCGCCGACCCGACCTACGTCGCCGCCGACCTGCTCTCGCAAGCGGAGCACGACACCCGCGCCTCGGCGGTCCTCGTGACGGCGCACCGCCCGCTGGCCGAGGCCGTGCAGCGCGAGATCGAGCGCATGGTACCCGCGCTCCCCCGCCGTGCCATCATCGAGCCCGCCCTCCGCGACTACGGCGCCTGCATCGTCACCGAGACGATGGACCAGGCCGTGGCCATGATGAACGACCTCGCCGTGGAGCACCTGGAGATCCTGACGCGTGACCCGTGGCAGACGATGACGCAGATCCGTCACGCGGGCGCCATCTTCCTCGGGCCATACTCCTCCGAGCCCGTCGGCGATTACTTTGCCGGGCCCAACCATGTACTCCCTACAGGCGGCACCGCACGCTACGCCTCGGCACTCAGCGTAGACGACTTCATCCGCAAGCAGTCGGTGATTTCGTACTCGCAGCAGCGCCTCGAACAGACGGGCGCCAAGATCGTCGCCTTCGCCCAAGCCGAGTCGCTCGATGCCCATGCGCAGGCCATCCAAGTGCGCCTCGACCGCTTCGACTCTTAACCGCCGCGTATCTGCATGTCTGACCTCGACCAAGCGCTCAGCGCCATCCGCCCCGCCGTGCGCGCGCTCAAGCCGTACCTCGTGGGCCTCATCCCCGATCTGCGCGTCAAGCTTAATCAGAACGAGAGTCCGTACGGCCTGCCTGACGACCTCAAGCGCGAGCTGGTGGCGTCGTTCATGGATGTGGAGGTCAACCGCTACCCGACTGAGCATCCGTACGAGCTGATCGATGTGCTGGCGGAGCAGCACGGCGTGAGCCCGCAGAGCCTGCTGCTGGGTAACGGCTCGAACGAGGTGATGTACACGTTCGGCTACACCATGATCAGCCCCGGCACCAAAGTCGTCCTGCCCGCGCCGATGTTCTCGCTGTGGGGCAAGATCGCCGCGCTGTTCGACGCCGCCCTCACCACCGTCCCCTGCCGCCCCGACCTCAGCTTCGACGCCGAGGCGCTGCTGGCGGCCGTCGAGCGCGAGCAGCCGGCGCTCACCGTGCTGACCACGCCCAACAACCCGACGGGGTTGGCGATGCGCATCGAGGAGATCGAGCCCATCGTGGCCGCCTCGCCAGGCATCGTAGTCGTAGACGAGGCCTACATCGAGTTCACGCGCGAGGTGAGCGGCCTGACGCTGCTGGAGCGCTACTCCAACGTGATCTCGCTACGCACCTTCTCGAAGGCATACGGCCTAGCGGGCCTGCGGCTCGGTTACCTCATCGGCCATCCCCAGGTGATGCAGGAGATGATGAAGGCGCGGCTGCCCTTCCAGATCGACCGCTTCGCCGAGCACGTGGCGCTGGCGCTCCTGAACCGCCCCACGCTTATCGCCGACCGCATCGCCGAGATGAAAACCAACACGGCTGCGCTCACCGACGCGCTGGCCGCCATCGACGGCGTCGAGGTGCTGCCGAGCCAGACCAACTTCGTGCTTTTCAAGACGCCGCACCCCGCCGATACGATGTTGCAACGCCTAGCGGACGCGGGCGTGTTGATTCGTAACATGGGAGGCTACCCTGAACTACGCGGGTATCTGCGCGTGAACACCGGGACCCGCGCCGAGAACAAGGTATTTTTGGACACGTTACAGGCGGCTCTCTAGCGCACCCCCACCGCTCGCTACCGCCCCTCTAGGACTCCGTATGGACTACATTCCTGTTGACATCATCGGCCTCTCCACGAGCCCATCCAGCGGTGGCGCCTACGCCCTCGTGCTGGGTGAGGTAGAGGGGAACCGCCGGTTGCCCATCATCATCGGCGCGTTCGAGGCCCAGGCCATCGCCCTAGAGCTGGAGAAGATCCAGACGCCGCGCCCGATGACGCACGACCTCCTGCGGGACCTGTTCGACGTGGTGGGGGCTGAGGTGACCGATGTCGTCGTCGACGAACTGCGCGAGGGCACGTTCTACGCCAAGATCCGCTACACCTACGGCGGCACCGACAGCCAGCTCGACGCCCGCCCCAGCGATGCCGTGGCGCTGGCCGTCCGCGTCGATGCGCAGATCCTCGTCGCCCCGTCCGTGCTCGACGAAGCGGGCATCCCCACCGAAGACGACGGCACGCCGATGCCCGTCAGCCGCGAGGTGGCCGAAGAGGCCGCCGCGCCCAAAGACCCGCTGGAGCGGATGAAGGCGCAGCTCAAGAAGGCCATCGAAGAAGAAAACTACGAACGCGCCGCCCAACTCCGCGACAAGATCGACCAGATGCAAGGCGGGCAGAACTAGCGGTTCGGTTCTCGGGGCTCCCGATTCGGTTTTTGGTGAAGTATGGCCATGTCTTCGGCACGTCAGGTAAGACGGCGAGCGCTGGTCTAATCCATCCTAAACGTCCCTTACTGTCATCCCGAGCGTAGCCGAGGGATCTCCCTCGCTTGAGCCTTTTCAGGCGATGAGGTCACAACACTACCGCGCCAATCCTTGCCCTTCCATGCCCGATACCGCCCTCGACGCCGACGTTCGATGTCTGCCCTTTGACGCCTTCGATGCGTTCTCTGCGCTCTACAAAGCCTACACGTCGGATTTCGGCGCACTAGACGAGTTCTACGCCTGGGACTATCGCGACGCGGGCGCCCGGCGCGAAGCTGCCGATGCCGTGGCCGCCACACCGCGCGACCGCGACACGCTCGTGGAGATGTTGCTGGACCAGAATGCACGTTGGGGGATGGACGAACGCATCCGCGCCAACATCGAGTCGCTCCGCGACCCCGAGTCGCTGGTGGTGGTCACCGGGCAGCAGGTCGGTCTCTTCACCGGGCCGCTCTACACGCCCTACAAAACGCTGACGACGATCCAGCTGGCGCAGCGCCTCAACGAAGAGACGGGGCGCACCGTCGTCCCGGTGTTTTGGCTGGAGGGCGGCGACCACGACTTCGAGGAGGTCGCCAGCGTGACGATGCTGCGGAACAACGAACCGCGTAAGCTCACCTACGCCGGCCACGCCTTGCCCGAGGACGGCAACCTCGGCCCCGTCGGGCGTTTGGTGCTGACCGAGCAGATCACCGAGGTGGTCGATGAGCTCGACGACCTGCTCCCGCCCACCGACTTCAAGCCTGCGCTGATGGAGGCCGTGCGCCGCGCGTACCGGCCCGGCCACACCCTCCTCGACGCATTCGCCTACCTCATGCGGGCGTTCTTCCCGAATCAGGGCTTGGTCTTCCTCTCGTCCGATGACACGCGCCTCAAGCAACTCGCGGCGCCGCTGTATCGGCAGGAGATCGAGGATTACCAGACGATCCACCCGAAGCTAGAGGCCGCCAGCGCCCGCATCGCCGAGCGCTTCCACGCGCAGGTCCACACCAAGCCGACCAACCTCTTCATCGTAGAACCCGACGGCCGCTTCCCGCTCGACGCCGAGGGCGACGGCTTCGTCCTGCGCGGCACGGACCGCCGCCTCACCACTGCCGAGCTCCTCGATCGCCTCGCCGCCGACCCCGATGCGTTCAGCCCCAACGTGGTCCTCCGCCCGCTCACGCAAGACCGCGTCCTCCCCACGGTGGCGTACGTGGCCGGACCGGGCGAGGCCGCCTACTTCGCGCAGTACCGCGAGGTCTACGCTTGGGCAGGAATCCCCATGCCAATAATCTACCCCCGCGCCAGCCTCACGCTCGTCGAGGGCAAGGTGCAGAAAGTGCTGGACCGCTACGGTTTGGAAATCGCCGACCTCGCCGAGGACCTCGACAAGCTGTTCCGCCGCTACGTGCTCGACAACATGGACGTAGACGTGGACGCGGTCTTCAAGCAAGCCAGCAGCCACCTCCACCGCGCGCTGGAGCAGGTCAAGCCCGCCGTGAAGGACATCGACGCCTCGCTGGTGAAGTCGGGCGAGGCCACGCGGGCCAGCTTCATGAAGGAGTGGGCGCGCTACAAGGAGCGCGTGGTGCGGGCCGAGAAGCGCAACCAGGAACAGGTGCGGGCGCAGTTCGAGAAGGCGCAAGTCAACCTCTACCCGTCGGGTAAGGCGCAGGAGCGCAGCCTCTCGCCGCTCTACTTCGCCAACAAGTACGGCCTCGACCTCTTCGAGCAGCTGCAGGCCACCGTCTCGCTCGATACCACACAGCATCAGGTGCTGGCGCTCTGAGGGTGCGCTCAGTGGGCTAAGCGGCCATGCTCCACGTAGATGCAGCGCTCGTGGACGTAGGGCAGATCGGCCTCCTGGATGAGCCGCGTCGCCTCGTTGCTCGATACGCCGAGCTGCGTCCACACCACGGGTCGCTCCTCTGTCTCGTCGATACGCTCCACCAAGTCGCGGATCACCCCAGCCGTCTTGTCGGAGCGGCGGAAGATGTTGACGATGTCGATGCGCTGATCCGACGGGATGGACTGCAGATCGGGATAACACGGCACGCCGAAGAGGGTGTCGCGGTGCGGGTTGACGGGGATCACCGTGTAGCCTTGCGCGATGAGGTACTGGGCGATGACGTGACTCGTGCGTCCTGAGCGCGGCGAGGCGCCCACCACGGCGATGGTCTCGGCGTTGCGGAGGACAGCGGGGATGTCAGGCATGGGGCGTTGGGGCTTGAGTGATCAGGCTGTGTGAGAGATAGAACACACGAGCGTCACG